>CAYVQL010000109.1:0-30945 GCA_964454135.1 uncultured Enterobacterales bacterium
GAGGGGGTGTCCCCCTCCCCCCCCTGTTTCCGGTTAGAGTGCCATATGGCGAGGTGCCGGTGTCGCAAGGCCCCGCGCCCAGGAGGCACCCCATGCGCCTGCGAGCCTACGGAGCCACCGACGCTGGCCAGGAACGTGGCCACAACGAAGACGCCTTCTTGATCCAGGAGGAGGCTGCAATCTACGTCGTGGCCGACGGCATGGGCGCCCACCGGGCCGGCGAGGTGGCCTCCCAGCTGCTGGTGGACGAGGTGGCCCAGCAGGCCTCCTCCGTGCACCGCAACCTGCGCGGCCAGGCCATGGGGCGCGATGAACGCCGGCGACATGTGATCCACTACCTGCCCCAGCTGATCGAGCAGGCCAACCGGCGCATCTACCTGGAGGCGCAGCAGGACCCCACCAAGCGGGGCATGGGCACCACCGCCGTGCTCTTCTTCCCCGTGGAAGAAGACGCCTTCGTCTGCCATGTGGGCGACAGCCGGCTCTACCTGTTCCGCGACGACCAGCTCTTTCAGGTCACCGAAGACCACAGCCTGGTGATGCGGCTCTACAAGCGCGGGCAGATCACCCGCGAGGAGATGGCCAACCACCCACGGCGCAACATCATCCTGCGCAGCGTGGGCATCAGGCCCGAGGTGGATGTGGACGCGCTCTACCTGGACATGCTGCCAGGCGATGTCTTCCTGCTCTGCTCGGACGGCCTCTCGGACATGCTGGACGACAGCGAAATCGCCGACCTGGTGGCGCACAGCCGGGGTCAGGACCTGGTGCGCCGGGCCATCGCCGCGGCCAACGCCGCGGGCGGGCACGACAACGTCACGGCGCTGGTGATCGAGGTGGAAGGCCAGGACGAAGACAGCGTTCCGCGCTTCGGCATGCTGGAGAAGGTGGAGTTCCTGCAAGACATCTTCATGTTCGCCAGCCTGAGCGAGCAGGAATGCGTCAAGGTGAACCAGATCCTGTTCGAGCAGCAGCACACGGCCGGAGACTCGGTGATCCGCAAGGGTGACGAGGGTGACGAGCTCTACATCGTGGTGGAGGGCTCGGTAGGCATCTGGGATGGGGAGATCTTTTTGACCGAGATCGGGCCCGGGGGGCACTTCGGCGAGTTCGGCCTGCTGAAGGACGAGCCTCGTTCGGCGGATGTCTACGCCGAGACGGACTGCCGGCTGCTGCTGATCCGGCGCAGCGACTTCCTGGCGCTGATCCGGCGGCACGAAGCGCTGGGCAACAAGCTGCTCTACGCCTTCCTGCAACACCTGGCGGATCGCGTGCGCGACCTCAGCGCGCGCCTGAGTGGCGGCGGGAGCTGACGGGAATCAGAGCACGCCCTGGGTGAACACCCAGAGCGCCAGGGCCAGCGCCAACAGCAGCGCCAGCGCCAGCAGGACCGGGCGCCGCGAGGGGCTCTTGGCGCGGGCCGCGGCGCGGTAGCGCCGCAGGAGGTCGCCTCGCTGCAGCTGGGCATCGGCGGGAAGCGGCGGGCGGCGGGTGAAGACGGGGCTGGCCCAGGCAGGAACGCGCAGGGCTTGGTTGATGCCCCATCCCGAAGCCTCCAGCACCGGGGCCAAGTCGCGGCGTCGCAGGCGGAGGGCTGTCAGCAGTGCGGTGGGCACGGTGATGCAGAGCGCCAGGAAGAGCATCATCAACGCCAGATCGGCCAGGGCGATGGTTGTCAGGGTCTTGGCGATGTAGGCCGCGGCCGAGCTCAGGGCCGCCACGGCCACGCCTCCGCTCAGCAAGGCCTCGCGCATGCGCCCCGGTTCGGGTTCGAGGCGCTGGGAGCTGGAGGACGCCAGGCCGGACTCGGGCAGCTCCTGCAGGGCCTGGTCAGCGTCCTCGGCTCGTTTCTGCGCGACCTGTTCCAGGGCCTTGAAGCGTTTCTCCCCCAGGCGCTCCGTCAGCTGCTCGACCATGGAGGCCAGGCGTTGGAATGGCCGCTGCAAGGCCTCTGCGATGCTGATGGGATTCTCCAGCAGATCCACCACCACGGCGGGCAGATCCCGGCCGTCCAGCTCGTAGAAGACCCCGCGCTTGCCCAGCCGCAGGTCGCCACGGCGGCATCCCGTGACCGCCACCACCACCTCGTAGCTGCCCGCGGGCTGGAGGACCTGCAGGTAGAGCAGGAAGAAGCCGCTGGCCGCTGCGGATTTTTTGTGCTGGGTGCGGTCCGTGACCCGCAGGGCCAGGTGGAACATGCGCCCATCCATCAGCAGGCTGCCCGCCTCGGGCAGGGAGCGGCGGTCGGGATCGTAGAACGCGGAGAAGTTGACGAAGTTGTTGGCGAAGTCCAGCAGGTGTCGCTGGTAGAGCAGCAGGCGCTCCAGGCGAGCCACGCGGGCCAGCTCGTCCGCCACGGCGCCATCCGCCTCGATCATTGCGGCCAGGCCTGCGGCCAGGGAGCTGTCCTCCAGGTAGCGCCCGATCTTTTCGGCTCCCAGCTCGCCCAGGGGCGTGTCGGGTCGAGCAGCCCGCCAGTCGCCGTAGGGACGCAGGCGCCGGCGGATGCGCATCCAGTCCGCGGCCCGCAGCGGACCATCTTCCAGGCCTTCCCGCGCCAGCACCTGGCTGCGGAAACGATCCCAGGCACGGCGCCAGCTGGGGTTGATCCAGCCCGCGGAATCGAGCTCGCCCGCCGGGTTGGGGACCGCCAGCGGCATCGAGGCCGACCAGTTCCCGGCCGGCAGCGCGCCCTCGCCCAGGGCGGGGTGGTGCGCCTGCAGGGCGCAGCGCGCGAAGAAGTCCTCGAGCTGCGGCGCCACGGCTTGGCAGGCCTGCCACGCTTCGTCGGTCTGCGCTCCCCGGCAGCGCAGCGCCTCTGTCTGCGGTCCCGGGCCCGCGCCCGCTTTGTGCCAGGCCAGCCAGGTTGGGCCCTCCTGCAGGAAGCGCTCCAGCTGCTGCGTCGTGGCGCCGCGCTGCCCGTTGGCGTCGGTGGCTTCCCCCATGGTCTGGGCCAGATCGTGCACGAAGGCCCGCAGCCCGGGATCTCGCACCGCCTGCGGGGGGATCACGCCGTCTCCGTTGGTGGCCCCCCCCGCCAGCAGGTGGCGGCGGTCCCGCAG
The DNA here is from genome assembly GCA_964454135.1 of uncultured Enterobacterales bacterium. Taxonomy (GTDB): domain Bacteria; phylum Myxococcota_A; class UBA796; order UBA796; family JAFGLY01; genus CAYVQL01. Next base: position 3,063 of record CAYVQL010000109.1, read on the forward strand.
CTGTTCCAGGCTCAATGCCTGGCCGGCTTCGGCAGGGTCGAGGCCCAGGTTCGCCATGACGCGCTCGGCGGTCTCCCGCAGGGCGCGCCCCTGCTCATGGCTGTCGTCGATGGTCTCCAGGCGCAGCGGGGCCTTGGGCGAGCCCACCTGCGAACGGTCCCGCAGGCAGCGCAGCATCCAGGCCGCGGCGGCCTTCAGCTCGCCCGGATGGATGCGCCCATTACGCTGTGCGTCCAGGTGGCGCAGGAAGGCCGGATCGCAGCTCAGGCCCTCGATGGGGGCGCTGTTGGCGGTCCACCTGGCCTCCTCGAGCTCTGCGATCTGCTCCAGATCCTCGGCCTTCTCGAAGATCAGCTGCTTCTGATGGCCTAGCCGGTGCAAGCGCAGTGGGCTCACGATGGACTCCGGAATCAGGACTGGCTGCGATACCAGGCCACGGTGCGACGGATGCCCTCTTCCAGACCGACGCGCGGCGTATAGCCCAGCAGGCGCTGGGCCTTGGCGCTGGAGAAGTGGCAGTCGCGGGCCGAGAGCAGGATGCGGTAGCGGGTGAGGGGGGGCGGGGTCCTGCTGCGCGCCAGGCGCCAGGCCGCTTCCATGGTCCAGGCCAGCGGGTAGGCCAGGACTTCGGGCAGGGAGAGACGCGGGGGCGCCACGCCCAGCTCTTGAGCCATGGCGGTGAACAGCTCTCGCCAGCTGACGCGCTCCGGGTCGCCTACCACGAAGACCTGGTTGGCGGCGGCGGGGTGCTCGGCGGCCAGGCGCAGGCCCAGCGCCAGGTTCTCCACGTAGGCCGTCGTGACCAGGGCCTGACCCCGGTTGACGTAGCCCAGAGCGCCGCGCTCCATGGCGCGCGCCAGGTCCAGGAATGAGGTGCGGTCGCGGGGCCCGAAGGGAAAGACGCCCGGCCGCACGATGGTCCACTCCAGAGAACCCGCGCTGCTCCGCAGCAGCTCCTCGGCGGCGATCTTGGAGCTGCAGTAGGCGTTGATGTTCCCGTCGCAGGGTGTGCTTTCGTCGGCATCAAGCAGGCCGCGGTAGTGGTGCACGGCCACAGAGCTGACCAGCACGAAGCGCTGCACGCCGGCTTCGGCGGCGGCCCGCAGCAGGCACTCGGTGCCGTCCACGTTGACGCGGAAGAAGTCGCGCGTCGCTCCCCAGTCGCTCACCTTGGCGGCCAGGTGCAGCACGACCTGGCAGTCGCGCAGCGCTTGCCGGCAGTCCTCGCGCTTGGTGATGTCGCCGCGGATGTGCTCCAGTCCTGGCCGCTGGTCCTCGCCCACCGGCGTCAGGTCCATGGCGCGGACCTGGTGTCCGTGGGACAGCAGCTCGTCCGCCGCGTGGGATCCGATGAAGCCGCGGGCACCGGTGACGAGGATCTTCATCGCTTCACCCCGCTCGCAAGATGCAGAAGAGGTCGGTCATCATCCCCACGTACCAATGCAGCAGGAAGACGTAGAGCACGGAGCGCGTGCGCCAGGCCAGCAAGCCGAAGGCCACGCCGGCGGCGATGGCCGCCATGGTCTCCCCCTCAGGCTTGCCGATGTGCATCAGGGTGCTGGCCGAGGTCTGCAGGGCCATGGCGCCGGCCACGCCCAGCCTGGCGGACAGGCCCAGCTGCCAGAAGCCGCGGAAGAAGAACTCCCAGGCCACGTAGTAGACGGCGTAGCAGAGCTGCCAGAGCAGGAAGAGGCGCCAGGAATCGCCCGCCATGCGCACCAGGGGGTACTCGGCCTGGAAAGCCGGTGAGCCGGCGTTGATCCACAATGGGACGGCCAACAGCGCCATGCCCAGGGCCAGGGCCTTGAGGCCGAAGCGCCAGTCGCCCAGCTGCAGCCCGCAACCGGCCAGGTTCAGCTTGCCCTTCACCAGAATCCAGGCCAGGGGCAGCAGGAAGAGCAGCGAAAAAGCCACGCCGATCTGGTAGAGCTGGCCGTGCCACTGCCCCAGGGGCTGATCCGCCAGCGGTCCTGCGAAGCGCTCCTGGTAGACGCTCCAGTGCCCCTGGTACACGTAGACCGTGAGCGCCGCCAGGCCGCCGTAGATGGCCACGGTGCTGTAGCCGTCCATCCGCGCCAGCTGTTGCCGGATCTTCTGCATCGTTTCCTCTGAACCGAGCCTACACGAGGCCTCGCTGCCGATACCAGCGCAGCGTGGCGGCCAGGCCCTCGCGCAGCTCCCAGCGGGGTTGGTAGCCCAGCTGCTGGCGCGCCTTGTCGATGTCGAGGCGCCAGGAGCCGGTGAGCTCGGGGATCTTCTGGCGGTTGAGCATGGCGGGCTGTTGACGCAGGCGGGCCCAGCTCTCGGAGAGCAGGGCCGCTCCCCACAGGCCCGCGCGGGGCAGGGGCAGCAGGCGCACGGGGCGCTCCAGGACCTGCCCCATGATCCGAGCCAGCTGACGGGCGCTGCACTCTTGCTGCGCCCCCAGCTGGAAGCAGGTCCCGGAGGCCACGGCCGCGTGGCCCGCCAAGGCGATGCCGCGGGCGATGTCCGCGGCGTGGCAGAGGTTGAAGACCTGCTGCGGGCCGGCGAAGGCGGGCAGCAGGCCGCGGCGGGCCAGGCGGAACAGGGGCAGCGTCTCTTGATCGCGGGGGCCGTAGATGGCCGTGGGCCGCAGGATGACCAGCTCGATCTCGCTGCGGTGCGGCAGGGCGCGCAGCTCCCCTTCGCGCTTGGAGCGACCGTAGTCCGTGCGCAGGCCCTCCGGGCTGTCTTCTCGCAAGCACTGGCCCTCGGGGGGCGGACCGATGGCGCCCACGCTGGAGACCAGCACGAAGCGCCGTGGCGGCCGCGCGGCAGCCAGGCAGGCCTCCAGCAGCGCCTGGGTGGCGTCGGCGTTGACGGACAGAAAGGCCTGGTAGTCCAGCGCGCGCACCGCACCGGCCACGTGGTAGACCACGTCGTGGCCCGAGACCACCTGGGCCAGCCTGGCGCGGGGGCCGAGCAGATCGACGCGCCGCACGGGCAGGCGCCTGCGCAGCAGCCAGCGCGTGTCGCTGTGCCGGCGAGCCAGGCAGGTGGGCTCCTGCCCCCGGCTCAGCAGCTCGGCTGCCAGGTGGCTGCCCAGAAAGCCCGTGGCCCCGGTGACCAGCGGACGCTCCCCGGCGCGCAACGCAGCGTTCCTCAGCCGCCGAACTCGATGCCAACCGCGCGCGCGGTCTGCACCAGCTCGCCCTTGGGATCCACGATGCGGTAGGTCTTGACGGCCTCTTCGATGGACACACCACCGGTCTTGCCGTTGCGGATGCAGGCCATCTCGCCCCAGCGGCCGGCCTTCACCAGGTCCACGGCCGCCACCCCGAAGCGCGTGGCCAGCACGCGATCGAAGGGCACAGGACCGCCACCGCGCTGCAGGTGCCCCAGCACGGTGACCCTGATGTCCGAGTCGATGCGCTGGGACAGGGCATGGGCCAGGGCGTAGGCCGCCTTGCCACCGCCTACCTTGGGATGGGTGTCGGCCTGCTCGTCATCGGAGTCGGGGTGGGGCAGGGCCCCTTCCGCCACCACGATCAGGGTGAAGTAGCGCCGCAGGGAGCGCCGGCGGCGGATCTTCTTGCACAGCCGATCGACGTCGTAGGGGATCTCCGGGATCACGATGCAGTCGGCGCCGCCCGCGATGCCGGCGTGCAGGGCGATCCAGCCCGCGTCGCGTCCCATCACCTCCATCAGCATCACGCGATCGTGCGCCTCGGCCGTGGTGTGCAGGCGATCCAGGGCCTCGGTGGCCATGTCCACGGCGGACATGAAGCCGAAGGTGTAGTCGGTGGCGGACAGGTCGTTGTCGATGGTCTTGGGCACGCCCACCACCGGGATACCGTGCTCCTTCATCATGCGCAGGCCGATGGCCTGGGTGCCGTCGCCACCGATGACGATCAGGCCCTCCAATCCCTCGTCCTGGATGGCCTCGGCCAGCTCGGCGGAGCGGTCGCGGAAGCTGCCGTCGGGTTCGGGGTAGTGGAAGGGATCGCCGCGGTTGGTGGTGCCCAGGATGGTGCCGCCGCGGTGCAGGATGCCCTTGCACGAGGGCAGATCCAGGTTCACCAGGCGGTGCGGATCCTCCAGCAGGCCGTTGAAGGCGTCTTCGATGCCGACCACCTGCCAGTGCAGCTTGCCCACCGCCTGCTTGACCACGGCGCGGATGACGGCGTTCAGGCCCGGGGCGTCTCCGCCGCCCGTCAAGAGGCCGATACGTAGGGACATGGCGCACTCCTCATCATGGAATCGCGGCTCCAGGTAGCATATCCGGACTCGGAAGACGAGGCTGTCCGCCTGGTTGCGGCGACTGCGGGCCCCTCGGTCAGCGCTTCCAGCGCGTGCCCAGGTGCTCCTCCAGGCGCTGGGCCTCCTCTGCCAGGTCGGGATCCTCCAACAGATCCTCCAGTGGCAGGATCTGCAAGCCCTGGTCGTCGTCCGTCGTGGCGACGGCGGACCAGCCCATGCCCGTGACGTCCGGATCCATGCTGACGGAGGCCACCATGCCCACCTGGCAGGGCAGGGTGGCCATGGCCGTGCCGAAGTTGCCCAGGCTGTAGAGGATGGCGGCCTGCCGTGCTTCGCCAGCCTCGTCGCGCAGCGAGCAGCTGCCGATGCCGGGGAGCAGCTCGGGCTGGTTGACCGCGCAGATCTCGGCGGGTTGCAGCACGTGGGGGCCCTGACCCACCACCAGGTCGGCACCCGCGCTGACCATACGCCGCCCCAGCACCATGAAATGCGGATCCGGGTAGTACTCGTACTCGAAGCCCCAGTGCGCCAGGACGACCACGATCTCGGCACCGTCGTCGCGAGCCTGCGCGATGTCGTCCTGCAGGCCGGAGAGGTCGATCTCCTCGTCCAGGTTGCCAAAGGGCACGATGTGCAGCTCGTGGGCGCTGTCGGCGTCGCGCTGGTTCAGGCCCCAGGTGTAGGACAGAAAGGCCACCTGCCGATCCCCCGCCTGCAGCAGGGCGTGGCTGTCGATGCCGGTCTGCGCCATACCGCGGGCCGCCACCTCGGCCAGCGTGTTCTCCAGGCCCTCGTCGCCGGCGTCCAGGCTGTGGTTGTTGTTGAGCTGCAGCAGGTCCAGGGGCAGGCCGTCGAGCATTTCGGGCGGGGCGTTGAAAGCGTAGGTGCCCAGGTCGCCCAGCTCGGTGCTGTGTTCCGCCGAGGTGGGGGTCTCCAGGTTGCCGATGCGCAGCTCGCCGTCCAGCAGCTGCGCCACGGGCTGGGCGTAGCTGTACCAGTTCTCTCCCACCCACATCACGTCGCCCACGAAAGACAGCTGCAGCCCCGCGCCCAGGGCCGGCAGCTGGGCCCGCATGGCACCGAAGTGCAGCAGGGACTCCACGGGAGCGCCCGGTCGGTGGTAGGCCGCCTTCTTCAGGTAGAGGCCCACCTCGCTCATGTCCTGCTCCGGATCCCAGGACTCGGTCTCCCAGCGCACCTGCTCGTAGTCCTCCAGGTCCGCCTCGGGCGTGTAGATCCAGGGAAAGACGGTCTCGGGATCCGGCCAGGCGCCGTAGGGATCGCAGGCGGGCAGCAGCAGGAGCCAGGCGAAAGGGGGCATGCCCCAGAGCCTAGCACGCCTGGAGCTGCGGTTGGGATCCGGCCGCCAGGGCCCAGCGGCTGGATTCCGGATATGCTGCTGGCATAGGGTGATGAGCTGGAGAGATCCTTGCAGGAGGACGGCGATGAGCGAGCGGATCCGGCGTGGCTACCACCTGTGCGCGACGTGCGGCGCTTCGTGAAGCGCTACCTGAAGTAGGACCCAATGCCGGTGCGATGCCTCCCAGGCCTGGCCGCCCTTCTCCTGTCCGGCTGCTTGGCGGGGAAGAGACCCGTGCCCGCGCAGCCGGCCAGCCCCGCTCCCCTGACCATCCCTGTTCAGCTCGGCGATTCGTTCGTCGAGCTGCGGATCCACGACAGCGGACGGCCTGGCCACAGCTATCTCTGCCTGCATGACGACGAGAACACCGCGGTCGAGGCGGGGCTGCAGGCCCTGGCCGAGGGCGGACGCCTGGTGGAGCTGCGCGCCCAGGGTGAGCGCCACCTGCGTTTTTCCGTGGCGGGCCAGGAACAGGCCTTCGATCCCAACCGAGTCTTCACCGAGGCGGGCGTGCAGGCCACGCTCCAGCGCCATGGGCGCGCCACCACCGAGGCCATCCAGGCTGTGGAGGGCTTCGCCCGCCAGATCCTGGCGAGCGTGGGCGGCCACCAGCCTCCGTTGGTCGCTCTGCACAACAACCGCGATGGGGGCTATTCCTTGAGCAGCTACCTGACCGGCGGCGCGCTGGAGACCCACGCCGCCGCCGTCTCCCGGGACCCGCGAGCCGACGAGGACGATTTCTTCTACACCACCCATTCTGGCATCTACGCGACACTGGCGAGCCTGGGAGCCAACGCCGTTCTGGAAGCCGGAGACCAGGTCGCTGATGACGGTTCCTTGTCGGTGCGCTGCGGCCTGGACGGGCTGGCCTACGTCAACGTGGAGGCCCAGCACGGGCACCTGGCTCAGCAGCGGCGCATGCTGGAGCTGCTGCGGGATGCCCTGGCCCAGGGTGCGCTGCGGAGCGAGGCTCCCCCCATCGCCAGCTGGCTCCTGCCGGACGACCAGGAGCGCTGCCGCCTGACCGTGGACTACCTGCGCGCGCACCACCCAGGCTGGCAGGCGGACGGCCCCCTGGACTCCTGCCATATGGAGCCGCGACTCGTCGTGCTGCACTGGACCGGCGGCGGGAGCGCCCAGTCCGTCTGGGACAGCTTCGCGCCCGCTCGCCTCGGCGGCCGGCCCGAGCTGGCGCAGGCCGGCGCCGTCAATGTCGCCGCGCATTTCCTCGTGGAGCGCGACGGCCGCGTCCTCCGCCTGCTGCCCGAACGGCGCATCGCGCGCCACGTGATCGGCCTGAACCACCTTGCCATCGGGGTGGAGAACATCGGGGGCCCCGCCCAGCCCCTGACCGATGCCCAGGTGGAGGCCAACATCGCCTTGGTGCGCCACCTGGCCGCGATGCACGACATCAGCCACCTGTTGGGTCACCTGGAGTACCGCCGCATGGAGGGGCATGCCTACTTCCAGGAGCGCGACGAGAGCTATCGCACGGTCAAGAGCGATCCGGGTCCCGAGTTCATGGCGCGCGTGCGTGCCGGCCTGGCGGATCTGGGGCTGGAGGAGCCGCCCAGCCCGCAGTGACAGAAAGTCGTCGCTCCGCGTCTGAATGTCACAGTGCTTGTCATGTTGTCTGCAACGCAGTAGACGAACCCCTTCCCAAGGGCATTATCGTCTGGCCTGCTCCTTGCATTGCCCGCCAGCGACTCTCGGAGCCGCCATGCGGGCGCCCAGCGAGGGTCGAGCAGGCTTCACAGTGAGGAGAGAGCGATGAAGAAGATGATCATCTGTGCCGCGTCCCTGGTCCCCTGCCTGGCGTGGGCCGGGCTGTCCGAGGGCGTCCTGTCCTACCGCTGGGGGCAGAAGCCGGCAGCGGAGCTGAGAACGAAACGCGTCGAGATCGACGGTCGGCAGGCGCTGATCAGCTGCACGGAGCAGCGTGAGGGGCTGGAGGATCTGCTGGAGGGCAGCGTCAGCGCCGTCGAGCTCTGCTACCACCAGGACGAGCTCTTCCAGGTGAAGCTGAAGCTCTCGTCCCAGCGCGTGCAGCTCTTCGAGGAGGTCCTGCGGGAGAAGTACGGTCAGCCGGCGCTGGAGGCCAGGGGCGGGCGGCAGCGCATGTCTTCGGAGGCCGGTCTCCGGCCCCGCGGCGCCCGCTCCGAGTCGCGCGGCTCACCCGGCATGAGCTGGGAGACGGACGAGTCCCGGATCGTGCTGGACGGCTGGAGCCTGGTCTACCGCGACAGGGCGGCCGCTGCGCGGATCCTGGAGGATCTCGAGAGCCGTGATGAGCGGATCAGGAAGAGCTTGAGGGCGGAGCTCTGAGGCCATCCCCGAGCCCAGGAGCGGGATAGCTGCACACAGGCGTACAGCGACGAGGTGAACATGGCGGAGGTCCGGATGACGAGCGAGCTGGTCGAGACGGCCCAGGCCATCCAGGACTGCCTGGCCCGGGTCATCCACGGCAAGGGGGAGCGGCTGCGCCTGGTGGTGATGGCGGTACTGGCGGGCGGGCATGTCTTGATCGAGGACATCCCTGGCGTGGGCAAGACCACCCTGGCGCGGGCCATGGCGCGCAGCGTGGACGGTTCCTTCCGACGCATCCAGTTCACGCCCGACCTGCTGCCCACCGACATCACCGGCGTCAACGTCTTCCGGCCGGAGGACGGCAGCTTCCAGTTCAAGCCCGGCCCCCTCTTCGCCAACTTCGTGCTGGCTGATGAGATCAACCGCGCATCGCCGCGCACCCAGTCGGCCCTGCTGGAGGCCATGAGCGAGGAGCAGGTCACTGTGGACGGGCAGGCCCACTCCCTGCCCAGGCCCTTCGCCGTGCTGGCCACGCAGAACCCGGTGGAGTACCACGGCACCTATCCGCTGCCCGAGGCCCAGCTGGATCGCTTCATGGTGCAGATGGCCCTGGGCTATCCCCCGGCCGAGGACGAGCGGCGCCTGGTGCTTCGGCGGCGCCGCGAGGATCCGGTGGCGCGGCTGACGCCCGTAGTGGACCTGCAGCAGCTGGAGGCGTTGCGGCGCGCCGTGGACGAGGTGGCCATCGAGCGCAGCGTGGCCGACTACCTCTTCCGCGTCGTGGCGGCGACGCGCGGCCATCCCCAGCTGCAGATAGGGGTCTCGCCCCGCGGCTCGCTGCTCTACGCGCGCATGGCCCGCGCCCGCGCCTTCTGCCAGGGCCGGGCGTACGTGCTGCCCGAGGACATAAAGCAGCTGGCCGTGCCCGTGCTGGCCCATCGCGTGTTGCTGGACACCAAGGCCAAGTACGAGGGCTGCGATCGCACCTCCTTGGTCGCCGAGCTGGCGGACGGTGTGGCGGTACCGCGCTGATGGCGGAGCGCCGCTGGTCCTTCTGGATGCCGCCCGAGGATCATCGGGGTTGGCGCTGGGTCAGGAGCCAGCACCTGGTCTGGTTCACGCCCCTGGGCAGCGCGCTGCTGTTGACCGCCGGGCTGGGCGTAGTCCTGTCCGCTCCGGGAACCCACCTGGCGGCCCACCTGGTGCTGGGGGCGGCAGCCATGGCTCTGATCGCGGGGCTGGCGAGCGGCTTCTTCGTCCGACCCCAGCTGGAGGCGCAGCGCGTCCTGCCCCCGCCCGCCAGCGCCGGGCAGCTGCTGCGCTACCGGGTGCGGCTGCGCAATCGCGGCCCACGTCCGCTGCGGGCGCTGCTGGTGGCGGAGCACGCGCTGCCCCTGGGCCTGTACGCCGTGGAAGAAGGGGAGGGGGGCTGCGCGCAGCTGCAGACCCTGGGCCCTGGCGAGCAAGCCACGGTCAGCCTGGCGCTGCGCTGCGCCGAGCGTGGGGCCTACCAGCTGACACCGCTGCGCGTGGGCACGTCCTTCCCTTCGGGCCTGGTGCGCTGGCCGCGGGCCGTCACCCAGGCCCAGCGCTTGCTGGTCTTTCCGCGCTTCACCACCCAGCACGAGTTCGAGCTGCCAGTGGCGGCCCGCTACCAGCCCGGCGGCATCCAGGTCAGCTCCGAGGTGGGCGACTCGGGGGAGTTCGTGGGCACACGGGATTACCGCGAGGGCGATCGGCTGCGCGACATCCACTGGGCATCTTTCGCCCGCAGCGGGCGCATGATCGTCAAGGAGTACCGCGAGGAGTACTTCGTGCGCGTGGGCCTGGTGCTGGACACCGAGTTGCCCCGTAGGGGCGAGCTGGCGTCCTTCGAAAGCCGGGTCTCGCTGGCCGCCGGCATCGCCGACGCGCTGGCGCGCCGCGAGCACATCATCGATCTCTTCGCGGCCGGGGAGCGGCTCTACCACTTCCAGTCCGGCCGCGCCCTGGCCCGCCTGGACAACGTGCTGGAGCTGCTGGCTTGCGTCGAGTCGGTGCCCCGCGTGGACTTCTCCGTGGTGACCGGCCAGCTGGCCCTGCAAGCGCGCCAGCTCTCCTCCATCGTTTTCTTGCTCTGGGACTGGGACGAGGCGCGCTCGCGCGCCTGCCAGCGCCTGCGCGAGACCGGCTGCGGCCTGCGCCCCATCGTGGTGCGCGACGAGCCGCCCAGCCTGGAGCCGGAACCGGGGATCCTGCTGGTGCCCGCCACGGCTGGGGCTGAGGAGCTGCTGCGGTGAAGGGGATGCGCCTGGAGCCCTTGCTGCTCCTGCTGGCGGGCTGGGCTTTCTACGCGGCCGTGCAGGGGGACTACCTGCTGCCGGCGCTGGCGAGCCTGGCCGCCTTGCTGGTCCGGCGAGCGCCCCTGCGCTCCTTCGCCCCGCTGTTGGTCACGCCTTTCTGGCGCAACAGTGGGCTCCTGCTAGGCGTCGCCTTGGGTTGGGTCTGGCGGGGCGTGATCCTGGCGCCGCCGGACGCGGTGTTCTGGAGCGTTCGCAACGGCCTGGCCGCCACGCAGGCGGGAGCCGTGCTGGTCGGCTGCCTGGTCTTGTCAGTGGGTCACCTGCGCTACAGTCTCCTTGCGGCATGGGTATGCGTGGCACTGGCTGCCACCACCTCTGGCAGCCCGCTGTTGTCGTGGGCGCTGGGGGGCTTCTGCCTGCTGAACCTGGGTCTGGTGCTGGTTCGCCAGTGGCGCAGCCCGGCCGCTCGCAGCCCGCGCGCCGTGGCCGCCGTGGCGGCCTTTGCGTGCTGCTGGGTGGTGCTGTCGCTGCTGGCGGTGTGGGTCGTGCGCGTCGGCGAGCGCGCGGCGGAGCAGGCCTACCTGGACGCCGCCCGGCCGCTGCCCGCGCGTCTGCAGGGGGCTTTTCTGCACCTGGGAGGTCCCGATCCGGCAGGCACGGCGCTGCGTCCCGTTCTGGAGGTCCGTACCGCGGGGACAGGACCGGCCTACTTGAGGACGCGTGTCTTCCAGGAGTACCTGGGGGGAGCCTGGCGCGCGGCGCCGACGGGCGAGCGGCGCGAGCTGCCCGAGCCATCCGTTTGCGAGCGGGAAGAGCTGAAGCTGCTCTTTCTGGGTTCCTTCCCCGAGCTCCTGCCGGCGCCGGCCGGCGTGCAGGCAGCCAGCGGCCAGGCCAGGATCGACGAGGAGGACCTGGTGCACGGGGAAGAGCGAACCCTGGCGCGGCTCTGCGTGGATCCCGGCGATGGCCTGCCCGCGCCCGATCCGGCCCTGCTGAGCGAGCTGCTGCAGCTGCCCGAGAGCCTGCGGCCCCTGCTGCTCGCCACGGCGCAGGAGATCGTGGGTGGCGAGCGGGATCCGGAACGCAGCGCGCAGGCCATCGAGGCCTGGTTCCACAGCGAGTTCAGCTACTCGCTCACGCCGGACCTGCCGCCTGGCGAGCCAGGTCTGGAGGTCTTCTTGCGGCAGAGGCGCGCGGCCTACTGCGTGCACTTCGCCAGCGCCGCGGCGCTGCTCCTACGGGCCCGGGGCATCCCCGCCCGGGTGGCTGGCGGCTTTTTGGCCCAGGAGGCGCAGGGGGACGGCGGTCGGCGCAAGCTGGTGCGCATGCGCGATGCCCATGCCTGGACCGAGGCCTGGATCGAGCCCGGGCCGGAGGGGGGCCAGGGCAGGTGGCTGCGCGTGGACGCCACGCCTTTGGGGGCCGAGCAGCTGGAGCCGGGATGGTTGTCGGCCGCGGCGGGCCGCCTGTGGCGCGACCTGCGCTGGCGCTGGGCCGAGGCCTGGGGCGGGCGGACCCTGCGAGACCTGGCCCTGCGCGCCCTGCCCCTGGTCGCGCTGGCTGGCCTGGTCCTGTTGCTGCGCGGCCTCTGGCGGCGCTGGCAGGGGCGGGTGCGGCGTAGCGCGCTGGCTGCGGGGACGGATCTGGCGCCCTCGGCCCTGGAGCCCCTGTATCGACGCTTCGAGGAAGCCATTGTCAGCGCGACCGGGCTGTCCCGGCCTGCCAGCGAGACGGACGGTGAGCTGATCCGGCGTCTGGAGGCTGCGCTGCCCTCGGCCGCGCTGGCCCATGCGCAGCGCTTCCTGCGGCGCTACCGGGCCGCGCGCTTTGGCCAGAGCGGCGAGCCGCGCGAAGCGCTGGCGGGGATCCTGGCCGAGCTCGAGGGGGCGTTGGCGCGGGAGCCGCCGGCGGCCTGTTGACAGATCCTCGCTTGGCCTCCACACTGTGCCCGTCTCCGCCACGAAGGCGCGTCTTGCTCCTATCTGTGCCGTCAGTTTTGGCGCTCTGCCTCCTGGCCGCCTGCGCTCCCCAGAGCGCCGTCGACCAGGATCCCGACGGCGACGGATACATGCAGGGCATCGACTGCGATGAGAGCGACCCCGATATCCATCCCGGCGCCGGTGAGCGCTGCGACGGTGTAGACAACGACTGCGACGGCGAGACCGACGAGGGGCTGGCCACCAGCACCTGGTATCCGGACGTGGATGGTGACGGCTACGGTGACGGGGACATGCCGGCCGACACCTGCTCCGTTCCTGAGGGCTACGGCGCGGATGCCAGCGACTGCGACGACCTGGACAGCGAGATCCACCCTGGCGCCGAGGAGCGCTGCAATGGGCTGGACGACGACTGCGACGGCCTGAAGGACGAGGACGCCGGCGAGCTCTGGTATCCGGACGCGGATGGGGATGGCTGGGGCGATGAAGCCGCCGCGCAGCAGGCCTGTGAGGCGCCCAGCGATCATGTCGGGCAGGCGGGCGACTGCGACGACCAGGACGGCTCGGTGCATCCAGGGGCCCAGGAGAGCTGCGACGGGCAGGACGAGGACTGCGATGGAGAGATCGACGAAGGCGTCACGGGCACCTGGTATCTGGACGCCGATGGTGATGGCTACGGCGATCCGGACAGTCCTGTGCAGGCCTGCGTGCAGCCCTCTGACGCCGTGGATGACGCCACGGACTGCGAGGACGACAGCTACTGGGTGAACCCAGGCGTCGAAGACGACTGCGACGGCTACGACGACGACTGTGACGGGGTGCTGGACGAGGATCACAAGGCGGGATGGCTGCTCCTGTCCGTGGACACCGAGGCGGGGGTGATCTGGGAGATCGATCCCGCCACGGGTTCCACGACGGAGCTGGCCCCGGTTTCGACGGGCTACGATATCAACAGCATGGACGTGCACGAAGATGGCATGGCCATCGTCAACCTCTTCGGCCGCTTCAGCCTGGGCGAGATCCAGGCCTGCACGGGCGAGGTGATCCAGCTGGGGGAGACGGGCGTGGGTCGCATGGGGGGCATCAACTTCGGGCCCGGGGGCTACCTCTACGGGCTGGACTGGGACGCCGACGCCCTTGTGCGGCTGGACCATAGCGACGGAGCCGGCACCGAGGTGGGCGCCGTGGGCTTCGACCTGGGACATAGCGGGCTGGCCTACGACTGCGCCACCGACAGCCTGTGGGGCGCCGACGCCCTGACGGGGCAGCTCTTCCGCGTGGACGCCTCCAGCGGCCTGGCCTACGATTTCGTCTCCGTACACCTGCCCTTCGACCAGGTCGGCCTGGAGTTCGATCCTGCCAGCCGAACGCTGCTGGTGGCCACCTCCGATGCGCTCTACCAGGTGGATCCCAGCACGGGCAAGAGCGCCTTCATTGGCGACTTGGACGGCTCCAACTTCAACGACCTGGCCTACTACCCGCCTTGCCAGTGATCCCCTTGCGAAGCTGCTACCCCTTGCTGCTGGTCCTGGGTGCCTGCCTGTGCGAAGAGCCGGGGCGAAGCGAGGAGCAGCCGCCCTGTCCGGCGGACATGGCCCTCATCCCCGGAGGAGAGCGGCAGGTGGGCGTGCAGGAGCCGAGCGAGCCCTGGCACGAGACGGCACGCCAGGTGGCATTGGCTCCGTTTTGCATGGATCTCTACGAGCACCCCAACCAGGAGGGCGCCCTGCCGACCGTGGACGTCAGCTGGCCGCAGGCGGGGCGGCTCTGCCAGGCCCAGGGCAAGCGGTTGTGCAACTCGGCCGAGTGGGAGTTCGCCTGCCGGGGAGAGGCCCGCCGGCGCTTCGTCTACGGTGACGTGCGGGACGAGCGGGCCTGCAACACCCCCATCCACGGCTCGGGCCCGCCTGATCGCGCGGCCCTGCCCTTTGCGCGAGCCGGCCAGCTGTCGCGCTGCGTCAGCGCTGAGGGTGTGTACGACCTGAACGGCAATGTGTCGGAGTGGGTGCAGGATCCCTGGACCGGGCCCCACTTGAGCCTCGGCGGGATGGGGCCCGACGGCCAGGTGCTCATCCAGGCCCGTCAGCTGAGTCCCGAGGAACGGGCCCAGGACTGGCGCATGCTGCGCGGCGGCACCATGTGGGACGGCACCTTCTACGGCCAGGACTGCACCAGTCGCCACGGCCATCCGGCTGTCAATGCCGGGCCCGATGATGGCTTGCGCTGCTGCAGGGACGTGGCGGGGATCGGCTTGTAGGGAGCCCTCAGCCCTCCACCCGCGCCACCACGCGCGCCGGCGCCGAGTCCGCCCGCACCTTCAGCGGCAGCACCCAGAGCTCGAAGGGCCGGTCCAGGGGCAGCTGGTGCAGGCCGGTCAGGTTCTCCAGGATCAGCACCTCGCGGCTGAGAAGGCCGGTGTGGATGGGGTAGGGGGCGCGATCCGGCGAGGCCCAGTCCATGCCGATCAGCTTCACCCCGGCTGCCAGCAGGGGTTCGATCCAGCTCTCGCAGAGCGCGGGTCCGCGCTCGAAGTAGGCCGGATCGCCCCAGAGCCGGTCCAGATCGCTGCGGAAGAGCAGGGCGCCCCCCGTGGGGATGCGCGCGATGCGCTCGGCGCTGGGCAGGATGGGATCCTCGCCGCGTGCGTCCAGCAGCGCAGCGGGGCCCACCAGGCGCTCGATGGGGATCTGCGACAGGCAGCGGGGGGAGGGTGTCATATGGGCCGGGCCGTCCAGGTGCGTGCCCAGGTGCATGCCGAGCTCCAGCCGGTGGTTGCACCAGCCCTCCACCTCCACGCGTGCGACCTGGCGCAGCCGCGCTGCCGGCTCGCCGGGAAAGGGAGGGGTTTCTTCGTGGATCTCGTGGCTCAGGTCGTAGAGCATGTGTCGCTCAGATCTCCGGATACGATGGCCCGAATCCGCCCCGCCTGGTCCATGGCGCGCAGCGCGGCGGCCAGGCGCTGTGCGGCGTCCTGCTGGCCCCGCGTGCGCACCTGGCTGATGAAGACCCGCAGCTCGGCGGTGGGCGGAAGGGCGCGCAGGTAGCCCTGCGGGTGGAAGAAGAGGCGCGCCGCGTGCGCCGGCGTGACAGCTTGGTCGGGCAGCAGGCCCAGGCGCGCCACGGCTAGCGCGGGCCGATGCACCTCCTGCTGCAGCCGGCCCCCCAGGCCGCGTGCGCCCAGCACGGCGATCACCAGCTGGGCCTGAGGTGAGAGCGCGGGCTCCCAGGGGGCGTGGGCCTTGAGCGGACGCCCTGCCGCACCGTCTGCTTCCACCAGCATGCAGCGCTGCGGATCGGCTGCGTGCAGCGCGTCCAGGATCTCTGGCTCATAGCCCAGCAGCTTGGCGCCTTTGCGTGCCGCGGCGACGGTGCAGTGCGCCTCCTTGGCCGACGCCAGCGCCGCCAGCAGCTGCGCCGGATCGTCCTCGATGAGCAGGCGCGGCGCTTGATCGGGCCTTGGGGGCATGATCCGCGTGCTCGTGGTGCACAGCACGCGCTGCTCGGCCTGCACCAGCGCACGGGCCAGGGCGAACATCAGGCTGGTCTTGCCCCCAGCGCCGATCAGGTGGACGTAGCGCCAGCGCGGCAGGCCGAATGCCGCCAGCAGCGCTTCACCCTCGAGCGACACGCCGCTCCCAGCGCAGGATGATCTCCAGGGCGGCCCCGCTGATGGTACGGGCCTTGTCGGAGATGCTCTGGCAGTAGCCCCGTTCGCCGCGCGGGTCGATGTCGCCGATCTTCTGGCCCGGCAGGACCTGGGAGCCGGGGCGGACCAGGCCGCGCAGCAGGCCCGGGATGGCGGCACGCAGCTCCTGGCCGGCCACGGTTCCCAGCAGCTCGCCCTGCTGCACCAGGTCGCCGATGTCCCTGCGGGCAAGCAGCTCGCCGGCGCAGGGGGCGCGCAAGACGCGCTGCGCCCCGTAGCCCGCGATGGTCCCGGGCACACCGCTGTCGGGCGCCGCCCGGCCCTGGCCGATGATCCGCCCCAGGTCGTGTCCGCGCTGGGTCTCCACCACGAAATGCACGTCTCTTCCGGCCTCCAGGCCGGGCCCGAAGCCGATGGTCAAGGCGGCCTGGTCCCTGGCGTTGTCGAGGTTGCGCTTCAGGATGCGCCCGTCGATGATCACGTCGGGCCGCCAGGGCTCGCGCACGCTGGCCTGGGGATCCACGAGCACCGGGATGCAATGCTGCGTCAGCCCGTCCAGGGTTGCGGCGTCTTCGAGAGCGCATAGCTGGGCGGGCACGCCCTCCACCAGGCAGGTCCCCTGGAAGACCGCATCGCAGAAGGACACCGTGCGACGCACCGCCCGCGGGCAGGCCACCTCGGTCATGACCACCGGATAGCCGCAGCGAAACAGGCGGTGGGCCGTGCCGGAGGAGTGCTCGCCGGCTCCCTTGATGAGGATCCTGGGGCGCATGCAGACCACATATCCTCGCAGAGGCGGCGCGGTGTAGCCGTGCTCACACGCGGGGCGCGACCGACCCCGCTCGGGCGGACGCCGAGGTTGGCACCGGCCAGCGGAGCATGTGAGTACGGTGGCTCGTGGCTGGTTTCACTCGCCTTCGGAGCTTCCCATGCTCGCTGTCCGCTGGCTGCCGACCGTGTTGCTGCTCGCCTGCCTGGCTCCTGCTGCGGCCTCGGCCGGAGGCCGGCGGGCCTTGCTGGGGCTGGAAGACGTCCCTCCCTCGGCGCAGCTTACGGACGGCGTCCTGGAGCTGGGGGGGGAGCTGCTGCGCTGCTTCCCCAGGGCGCGCCTCTGCGTGGCCGAGTTCGAGGGGGCCCGCTCCCCCTGGCAGCCCTCGCGGAGCTGGACGGCCTGCGCTACGCCGAGCCCGATGCGCTGATCCGACTGCCAGCGCCTCTACCCGATGATTCCGAGGGCACCAGCGACTGCCCGGATCAGTGGGAGCTGCAGGCAGTGGGCGCCACCGAAGCCTGGCAGACGGCGGACGGCAGCTGGGCCCCGGTGATCGCGGTCCAGGACTCGGGCTTTTTGACCAGCCACGAGGAGCTGCAGGGCCGCATCTCCGGACAGTTCGACTATGGCGATTGGGACGGGTCGTTGGGGTCAGGATGTCACGATTACGATTTCGGCTATGACGTAGTAGTTGAAGGGGTTGTGGGCGAGGGGCTTGCGGTCGTCGATTCTTGGGGATGTCAGCTTGCGTTCTCTGGTTTGGCACCAGGGGTCGTGGCAGTGGTCGTGGTCGTGGTCGTGGTCGTGGTCGTGAGGGCTTTCAGGTCCTCTGCAGGCCCGCGAGATCTCCGGGCCGATCCACATCCCGCAGCACCGCGGGATCGTCCACCGGCACGCCGTGCACCTGCTCGGGGTGGGCCGCCAGGATCCCGCGCGCCCCCACGTCGGCCCGCACCTGGAGCAGCTCCTGGCGAAATGCCGCGTCGAAGATCACGGGATGGCCGCGCTGGCCGCGGTACAGCGGACCTACGATGCCGCCCCCGGTCCGGCGGAAGCCCTCCACGACCGCCGAGACGATCTGTGGCGTGATCAGGGGCATGTCCCCCAGCGCCAGCAGAAAGCCCCGGGCGTCCTCAGGCGCCGCCAGCACGCCAGCTCGCAGAGAAGAGGCCATTCCCTGCTCGTGCAGCGGGTTCTCAGTCAGCTGCAGCCGCCCTGCCTGGGCTCCTGCCAGCTCCTGCAGCCAGCTGCGCTCCCCGTAGCCGGGCCTGATCACCAGTATCACCCGCTCCAGCAGCGGCGAATCCAGGTAGGGCTGCAGGCTGCTGAGCAACAGGGGCTGGCCGCGAAAGGGCAGCGCCAGCTTGTCGCGACCCATGCGCCGCGAGCTGCCGGCCGCCAACAGGATGGCCGAGATGCCGTTCTCGTTCATTGGTGGGCGCCTGTGCCGCTCAGCTCGGGCGCGGTCTCCATGTGCTCGGCGAAGCGCTCGGAGAGCCGCTGCACGGCGTCCATCACCTGCTGCGGCGTGGTGCCGTCGGCGAAGGGCTGCACCTGTCCTCCTTGCTTCAATACACGTCCGCGGGCCACGACCGTGTCGATCTCGCTGCCATCGGCCGCCCAGATCAGGTTCTCGGTCAGGTTGTCCAGGCGCGTGGGCACCAGGTTGGGACGCGCCAGGTCCAGCAGCACCCAGTCGGCCTGCTTGCCGGGGGCCAGCTCGCCGAGGTCCAGGCCCAGGATGCGGGCGGGCACCACGGTGATCATCTCCAGCAGCTGCTGGGCGGGCAGCAGGGTGGCGTCCTGCCGCAGGGCCTTCTGGTACTGGGCCGCCAGGCGGGCGGCGGCCAAGATGTTCTGGTTGTCCGCCGAGCCTGATCCGTCAGTGGAGATGGCCACCTCGATACCGGCCCGCAGCATGTCGATCAAAGGCGGCATGCCGGAGCCCAGGATGGTGTTGGCCAGCGGGTTGTGCACCACCTTGGTGCCCGTGCGGGCCATGATCTCGAGGTCGCGCGGACCGTTGTTGACTTGGTGCGCCAGCACGGTGCGCTCGTCCAGGATGCCGATGGACTCGGCGTACTCCACCGGCGTCATGCCAGGCTCGATCTCCTGCTTGAACCAGGCCGTGGTCTTGGGCTCTTCGGAGCTATGGATGTGAAACAGGGTGCCGTGCTCCCGTGCCCAGGCCTTCTGGGGCACCAGCACGGCGCGGCTGTTGGAAAAGAGCTGATCCGGGCCGGGACAGAAGCTGGTGTGGCGCAGGCCCTCGAGGGCCATTGCGCGGTCCAGGCGCTCGACGGGCTCTTGCGGGCTGTCCAGCAGCTCCTTGACATAGAAGCGATCCTGGCCCCCCAGAGCCACGATCATGGTGGTGCCCGCCGCCTCGTTGGCCTGGGCGATGGCCGCGGCGTGATACTTGTTGTGGTTGCAGTGATGCACCATGCAGGCGGTGATGCCGTAGTGGATGTCGCAGAGGCGAGCCATACGGTAGGTGGCCAGCTGGGGCGAGCAACCCAGCTCCTCGGTCAAGGCCTCGCGTTGGGCGTTGATGAAGCCGGTGAAGGGGTTGACCGCGTGGTCGAGCCAGGCCGTCAGAGGTTCGTCTTTGGCCACCCCGATGATGGGCTGCTCGTGGTCGTGGCCATGGGCCTTGACAAAGGCGGGCAGCAGCACGCCCTGTTGCCGAGGGATGGGATCCCCGCCGGGCTGCCGACGGCCCAGCACGTGCAGCGCCCCCCCATGGCGCTCCAAGAGCCGCCGCCCCAGGGCTGGAGTCCAGGGCCCCGCCTCCACGATGCGCTCGCCCTCGGCCAGCACGTAGCCGTCGCGGATGCGGCGCGAGCGGTCGGGGGCTGCCATGGGCAGCAGGAAATCGGCACGGCAGATGGTGAACCGGGGCATCGCTTCCTCTTGTCAGCGGGGGAAAACTGGCTCTTAGCCGGTGACGGGGCGCGCGTCAGGGAACGCCGCGAAACGCAGGCTGTGCCAGGCTCGATCCTCGGGTATGCTGTTGTGCTCCGAACACGCACCGAACGAGGCATCATGCGCCCTCTCTGCGCCCTCTTTCTCACGCTCTGGGCCTGCAATGACGAGCAGAAGCCGCCCGGGGATTCGGCCCCTCCCGAGCAACCCGCGGTCGATGAAGACCAGGACGGTTGGCCGGTCGAAGAGGACTGCCAGGATGACGACCCGCTGATTCACCCCGATGCCCAGGAGATCTGCGACGGGGCCGACAACGACTGCGACGGCCTGACGGACGAAGACGTGCAGAGCAGCTTCTTCCCCGACCTGGACGGTGACAGCTACGGCGACGAAGCAGGCGAGGTGCTGGCCTGCGAGGCGCCCGACGCCAACTACGTGGCCCGCGGCGAGGACTGCGACGACACGGACGCGGCCATCCATCCCGGGGCCGACGAGGACGACTGCACCGATCCCACGGACTACGACTGCGATGGAGTGACGGAGTACGAGGATCTGGATGGCGACGGCTGGGCGGCTTGCGTGGACTGCGACGACGGCGACGAGCAGGTGCATCCGAAGGCTGACGAGTACTGCAACGGCATCGACGACGACTGCGACGGTGAGGTCGACGAGGCCGAGGCCCTGGAAGCGGCCAGCTGGCATCCCGACGAGGACGGCGACGGCTATGGCGGAGCTGCCGGGGGGACCGCCTCGTGCAGCCAGCCCACCGATTGGGTCGCCGACGGCTCGGACTGCGACGACGGCGACGCGGCGGTCCATCCCGAGGCGGACGAGTACTGCAATGGCTACGACGACGACTGCGACAAAGAGGTCGATGAGGACGAGGCCGTGGATGCGGCCAGCTGGCATCCCGACCTGGACGGGGACAACTACGGGGACGATGACGCCGCGGAGGCGCACTGCGACCAACCCAAGGGCTACCTGGCCCAGGGAGGAGACTGCGATGACGGCGACGCCGGCGTCAACCCCGGCGCCAGCGAGATCTGCAACGAGGCGGATGACGACTGCGACGGCGATACGGACGAGGACGGCGCGCTGGGTTCCACCACCTTCTACGCCGATGCCGACGGCGATGGCTTCGGCGATCCCGACGACAGCGTGGCGGCCTGCGACCAGCCCACAGCCTATGTGAGTGACGACACGGACTGCGACGACAGCGACGCCACCATCAATCCCGATGGCGAAGAGGTCTGCAACGACCTGGACGACGACTGCGACGACGAGCGGGATGACGGTGTCTGCGATGGCGACGAAGACTGCACCGACGGCGTCGACAACGAGGGCGATGGGCTTGCAGACTGCGAGGATGCGGACTGCGTGGATGTCTGCATGGAAGACTGCAGCGACGGTTCCGACAACGACGCCGATGGCCTGGTGGACTGCGACGACGACGAGTGCTACGGCGAGTCGGGCTGCGAGGGGCCCTACGTCATCACGCTCGAGACCGAGATCCCGGCGCTGGGCTGGGTCTGGGGAGGCTACATCCCCAAGATCTACTCGGGCGACTACGCGGCCAGCGTCTTCTACGCCGAGGTGGAGCTGGAAGGGACAGCCTACGGCTGGAGCGGCACCGACTTCACTTGCTACGGAGCGGTGCGGGCCTACTCGTTCTACAGCGGCTACGGCTTCTACTTCGGCGGCATTCCCAAGAGCGGCCCGGACTACTACTTCACCTGGGAGCCCGTCGAGGGGGGCGGGCTGACCTGGGACGGCGGCTGTCCGTTGACGGGCCTGCCCTACGCCCTGCTGGGCTTCTACCGCTACCAGACAGCCATCTCACGGCAGGATGAGGACGGCAGCTGGTACGTGCAGTACAGCGCCAGCAGCTACTACCACTACGACAACATGCCCAACTGGTATCTGCAGTGGGAGTACGACATGGTACAGACCGCGCCTGTCACCTGGACGGGGTACTACTACTGATCAGAGCTTTCCGAGGGCGCGCAGGGTCTTTTCCGGCGTGAAGGGCCACTCACGCATCCAGATGCCCACCGCGTCGTGGATGGCTGAGGCGATGGCAGGCGCCGCGCCGTTGCAGGAGATCTCGGAGATGGACTTGCCGCCGTAGGGACCGAAGGGGTCGTCGGTCTCCACCAGCACCGCCTCGAACTCCGCCGGCAGGTCGCCGATGGTGGGCACCTTGTAGTCCAGCAGGTTGGCGTTCAGGCAGCGCCCCTGCTCGTCCAGTTGCAGCTCTTCGTAGAGCGTGTGGCCAATGGTCTTGATCACGCCGCCGTACATCTGGCCCAGGGCCAGCTCGGGGTTGATGGGCGTGCCGCAGTCCTGCAGAGCGTGGTATTTCTGCACGGTGATACAACCGGTACGTGTGTTGACCGCCACTTGCGCGAAATGGGCGCCGTAGGGAAAGCTCGCTTTGTCAATGATGAAACGCGCGGTGGCCGTCAGCTGGCCGCGGCCCGTGCCGCTCTGGGTGTATTGGGCGATCTGCTGATAGCTGATCTCGCCGCTCTTGCCACGCACCAGGCCCGGGTAGACCAGCTGCAGGTTCTCCTCGGGCTCCTCGAGCATCTCCGCGGCCACGTCGATCAGCATCTTCTTCATCTCGCGGGCGGCGTTCAGGGCCGCTCCGCCGGAGAAGTAGGTGCCGCTGGAGGCGTAGGCGCCCACGTCGAAGGGGGTGGTGTCAGTGTCGGCGGCGATCAAGGCGATGGCGTCCATGGGCGTGCACAGCTGCTCGGCCGCCATCTTGACCGTCACCGTATCCAGCCCGGTGCCCAGGTCTGTGCCCCCGGAGTGCAGCATGAAGGTCCCGTCGCTGAACATGGTGACCCAGGCGTTGGCGGAGTCGAGCCCGGGCAGGCCCGAGCCCTGCTGGATGATGGCCAGGCCCTTGCCGATCTTCACATCGGGATCGTCGCTCTGCTCGCTCTGGCCCCAGGCGATCCGCTCGGCGCCCTGCTCCAGGGCGGGACCCAGGCCGCAGCTGCGCACCAGCTGCGGCGTACCCTCGCGACCCTCGCCCAGGCACTTGAGGATCTCCAGCATGGAGCCCTCGCGCACGCGGTTCTTCTGCACGAAGTCCAGGTGGTCCATACCCAGCTCCTGCGCCAGTTCGGCCGCGGCCAGCTGCAGGGCGAAGGATCCCTTGGGCGCGCCGTAGCCCTGGTAGGCGCCGGTAGGCGGGATGTTGGAGTAGTAGGTGGTGACGTCGAAGTGCACGTGCTCGCAGAGGAAGAGGGGCAGGGCCTTGGAGCATGCGTTCATAGGCACTGTGAGACAGTGTGAGCCATAGGGGCCTGTGTTGGCCTTCAGGTTCATTTCGATGGCGGTCAGGCGGCCATCCCGCTTGGCGCCCAGCTTGACGCGCACCTTCATGGGGTGGCGCGTGCGAGAGGCGATGAACTCCTCTTCGCGGTCGAAGCGGAACAACACATCGCGGCCCGTGACCCAGGTGCACCAGGCCGCCACCTCTTCCAGCACCATGTCCTGCTTGGCCCCGAAGGCTCCACCGGTGCGCTCCTTGATGACACGGATGCGGTTCTCGGGGATGCCGATGATGCTGGCTACGATGCGACGCACATGCCAGGGAACCTGTGTCGAGCCGTGAATCACCAGGCGCTCGCCCTCCATGCGGCTGTAGACCACGTGAGGCTCGGCGGGCACGCACTGCACATGACCGCCGTAGTACTCGCGCTCCAGCACCACCTCCGCCTCGGCGAAGCCCTGCTCGATGTCGCCGATGCCGCCCTCGACGTGGGCCGCGATGTTGCGATGCGGGTCACCGTGGATGGGGAACTGGTAGATCACCTTGCCGTCGCGGGGATCGGCCCCGCTGTTGTCCAAGCCATCCGGTGCGCCCACCACGTACTCCACCTCGGCGTTGTGCACGATTGGGGCCCCATCGGCCGCCGCCTGCTCGATGGAGAGCACGGGTTGCAGCACCTCGTAGTCCGCCTCGATCAGCTCCAGGGCCTGGGCGGCGATTTCCGGGGTCTCGGCCACCACGGCGGCGACGCGGTCGCCCACGTGACGCAGCTTCTCGCCGAACATGCGTCGGTCGTAGGGTGAGGGCTCGGGGAAGCCCTGGCCGGCCTGGTTGTAGTGGGCCAGCGGCCCGTTGAGGTGGGTCACCACGTGCACGACGCCGGGCAGGGCCTCTGCCTTCGAGGTGTCGATGCGCGTGATGTAGGCGTGTGCGTGGGGGCTGCGCAGCATCTTCAGGTGGCAGGCGCCGGGTCGCACGCGGTCGTCCACGAAGGCCGGCTCGCCGCGCGCCAGCTGCGCGCCGTCCACCTTGCGCTTGACCTTGCCAACGTGGCGCAGCTCGGGGCGGAACTCGGGGGCTGGTGCGCCCTTGTGTGCGGGATCCGCCATGCGCTGGACGGCCAGCTCTACGGCCGCGAAGATCTGCTGGTAGCCGGTGCAACGGCAGATGATGCCGGAGAAGGCGTCCTGCACTTCGGCTTGGCTGGGCTGGGGACTGCGCGCCAGCAGCTCGCTGGCAGCCAGCAGCATGGCGGGCGTGCAGTAGCCGCATTGCACGATGCCGGCGTCGATGAAGGCGGTCTGCAGGGCCGAGAGCTGCCGCAGTCCCGCCAGGTGAGCCACGCTGTGCAGCTGCCGGCCCTCCACCTGGGCGGCCAGCAACAGGCAGGTGTTGACCAGGCGGCCATCGAGCAGCAAGGCGCATGTGCCGCAGGAGCCGCCGCCCCCGCAGCCGTCGCGAGCCGAGATGATGCCCAGGCGCTGAAGCAGATCGCGCAGGCGCTCGCCGGGAGCGATCTCGGTCGAGACAGGTTTGCCATCGAGGGTGAAGCTCAGTTGCATGTGTCGGCCTCCTGCCAGGCGGCGTGCAGGCATGACGCAGCCAGGACACTGGCGATGTGGCGCTTGAAATCGGCGCTGCCGCGGTGATCGTCGATGGGGCTGACCTGACTGGCCACCATGGCTTCCAGTTCCTCGCGCGGTGGCAGCGCCTGGCCTTCCAGGGCGCGCTCGATCTGTGGCAGGCGCAGCACCCGGGCTGCCACACCGCCCACTGCCAGGCGTACACTGCGCAGCAGACTTTCAACGCGCTCCAGCGACGCTGCTGCGGTCACCAGGGACATGTCAGCGGCCGTTCGGATGTGGTTGAGCTGAGTCGCCGCGCGGCAAGCGGGAACCTGGGGGACAAGCAGCGCAGTGATCAGCTCGGGACGACGCGCCTGCAAGTAGTCGTCCAGGGCCAGGGTCAGCACGCCCTCGGCCGAGCGCAGCTCGACCTGGGCGTCCAGCACCAACAGTGTGGGAATCAGGTCGGCGCAGGACTTGTTGGCCGCCACGTGACCGCCAAGCGTGGCGCAGTTGCGCACGTTGCGGTTGACCACCAGCGCGGCGGCGCGGCGCAGGCTCTGATCGGGCAGGGGCGAGTCCAGCAGCGCCTGGATGGTGCAGCAGGCGCCGATGCGCAGGACCGTGCCCTGTTGCTCGATGGCATCGAGCCCCAGGCCCGCCAGGCTGATCAGCTGGGCGGGGACCCAGGGAAAGCCCAGGCCGTTGATCAGGGTCCCGCCGGCCAGGAACATGGCATCGTCGCCCAATTCGGCCTTTAACAGCAGGGCCTCATGCAGGGAGGCGGGTCTGTGGAACTGCTCTATCATACCGGACTCTCCTGCCGGCTCGAGCCGGCGCTGCGGATGACCTCTGAGGAGTATCTCAATCCGGGGGCTGGTGCTGTCCTGGGAGAGGGCCCGGTTTCGGTCGGCGTTGGAACGTCCTTGACTGTCGAGGTGTTTCTGCATGCCTGGAATGGAGAGATACCGCCATGGTCCTACCCGTCATCCTCGTCTGCTCGCTGACCCACGCAGAGCCCGCTGTGCAGCAGGCGCCCGCTGTAGCAGAACCCCATGCCGCTTGCGCCGATCCCTTCGTGTCGGCGCTGGCCGAGGGCGCGCGTCACTGGGCGAACGCCGAGCTGGACGGGCAGAGCTACGGCACGGGCTCCGAACTCTTCGACCAGGAGTGGCTCTTCGGCACCTGGATGATGGCCGCCGTGGGCCTGGGCCAGCACGCCCGCCTCTGCCCGGACGCCGCAGGGAAGGACATGAGCGCCATGGAGGCCGCCATCGCGCGCATGGTCTCGCCAGGCGGACGGTCCTTCGACGCCTCCAAGTGGGGTAGCGACATCGAAGAGCGGTTGGAGGGCGAGCGCGGGAGCATGGCCCTGCTGGGCTACGGCGGCCTGGCGCTGGCGCTGCATTCCGCCCTGGAGCCCGAGGGCCGCTTTGCCGCCACCGAGCAGGCCTGGATGGACGCCCTGGCCCGGCGCCTGGGGCCGGCTTTCGTCGAGACCTACCCTGGCGAGCGCTACCCGGTGGACAACGCCGCAGGCATCGCCGCCTTGAGCCTGCACCAGCGCAGCTCAGGTCAGGAGTGCAGCGCCGAGGTGACTGCCGCCCTGGAGGCCATGCGCGGCGTGCGGGATCCCACCTCGGGCCTGTTGATTCAGGCCGTGGGCGCTGACGGAGCGGCCCGCGACGCACCCCGGGGTTCGGGTACTTTCTTGAGCGCCTGGTTCCTGCAGCGAGCCGATCCTGACCTGGCTCGGGAGCTCTACGAGTCCGGGCGCGACGTCCTGGGTGGTTCCTTGCTGGGCATCCGCGCCATGCGGGAGTACCCCCCTGGCCAGCAGGGCAGGGGAGACATCGACTCCGGTCCGCTGATCATGGGCTACAGCGTCTCGGCCACCGGCTTCGCCCTGGGCGGGGCCAGCGCCTTTGGCGACGAAGCCACGCGGGACGGCATCCTGTGGACCGTGCGTCTGGGAGGGGCGCTGGCTGTGCGCACCGTGCCCGGGCTGGCCGCCGACCAGGAAGGGGGCGCCACGGGATCGCACCTGGGGGACGCCATCCTGTTGGCCATGTTGACGGCGGAGGGGATGCCTTGAGGTGCCCGATGACCTGCCACCTGCACCACGCCCACCTCTTCGCATCCGATATCGACGCCAGCATCGCCTTCTACGTGGAGCTGCTGGACGGGCAGGTGGTGCTGGACGCGGTCTTCGCGGGCGCCCGAAACGTCTTCCTGCGTATCGGCAAGGGGCGCCTGCACCTGTACGATCAGCCGCCCGGCGATGGGGGACGCGGACAGGTCCACCACCTCGGGATCCAGACGGATGACCTCGCTGGGCTGGTGGCACGCATGCAGGCGGCGGGGATCGAGTTCCGAAAGGAGATCGCGGACTACGGGCTCTGGAAGTACGTCATGGCTCAGGGCCCGGATGGGGTGCTGCTGGAGCTCTTCCAGGTGGAGCGCGCCCGCGTGCCGTCTGCGCTGCGGGACTGGTTCGAATAGGGCGTGCTCTTGCGCTGAACTCCCCCGCCGGCCCCTCAGGCCCCGGCCCGGCTCAGCACCTCCCAGGCTCGCTCCTGGCGTCCGATGGCGGCGGCAGCTGCGGCCACGAAGGTCATCTCGTAGATGGCCTCCTCGGACCAGCCGGCGCTCTTCAAGTCCGCCACGTCCTGGTCTTGTACCAGTCGCGCGTCCTGACCGACCTTGTCCACGTAGCGCCGCACCTCGGGAGGCAGCTCACCGGCGGCTGGGCGCTCCGCGCCGGTCGAGGCGGCGATGCGGGCCTCGATGGTGTAGCGCAGCGCCGCGGGTGCGTCGCCCGGCCCCTGGCGGATGGCCGTCAACAGGCTCGCGATGGGCTTGGGCCGACGGCCGGCGTAGGGCTCTCGGACCCTGACGCGCCCCAGCCCGCCCATGGCCTTGCCAGCCAGGTCCAGGACGGCGCCCGTGTGGGCCAGGGTCCGGCGGGGGATGTCCGCGCCGAAGGCGTCCACCATGCGGTTCATGATGGTGAAAGAGGAGCAGACCATGCTGGCGTGCTCCAAGCCGCCTAGCGGCACGCCGGCGGCCCGGGCGGCGCGCACCTGCCGGGGCCGAAGTTCTGGCGGCCGCAGGCTGAGCACCTCGAGGAAGCGCAGGGCGGCGGCCAGCTCGGGGCGTAGGGGCGCCTCTCGCCAGCGCTCGGAGAGCACGGGTTCCACCAGCTCGGCACCCAGGTGACGCGACGCGACCGCGCCGTGGCTGAGCGTTCAGAACACGCAACCGTTCAGCGAAGACACGAAGGCGGACATCAGCTCCGCCTCGCCGCGGGTCCAGTCGGTGGAGGCCCGGTTGGAGATGCGTAGCAGGCGTGGCAGCGCCGAGCGATCGAGGCGGGTCTTGGGCTCCAGCACCTGGAGGGCGGCGGGGTAGTCGCCGTGAAGCCCCAGGAAGCTGGCATGCCGCAGCTTGGCGCCCAGGCCGCGCGGCGCGAGCAGGATCAGGCGGGGCTTGGTGAGCATGGCTGCTCCTGCGGGCGGGGGCTGCGGGGCGGGCTCGGTCATCCTTGCGGCCAACCGATGCATTGCCAGGGTTGAAAGCCGA
>CAYVQL010000110.1:0-30844 GCA_964454135.1 uncultured Enterobacterales bacterium
CAATCGGCTTTCAACCCTGGCAATGCATCGGTTGGCCGCAAGGATGACCGAGCCCTTTCTTGACTGGGGCACTATCACCCCTCGTGCGCTCGGACCGGGCGACAGAGGCCGATACTGGGCTTGTCGGTTAGGCTGGGCGCTCCATCCCAGGAGCGCCTATGGCCCAGCTAGGAAACTGGTTCGCTCGCGTTTTTTCCAACGACCGCACGCGCGGTCTGAGCGGGGACGCGGATTTTCTCGCGGGTGGGGGGAATGCGGGAGGTTTCTACGCTTCGCGCTTGCGTATGCACCAAGCGGACAGAGACCTGGTGGAGCATCCCTCCAGCCTGTGGCGTACGACCTGGCGCAAGCGTCAGGGGGGGCTGTACCACCACCTGCTGGCTGACCGCGGCGATGGCGTGGCGGGGTTCACCGACATCTTGATGGTGATCAACGAGCCTGACTTCCAGCGTTCCGTGGACGATACCGGCGATTTCTGGGTCTTCGAGGCCAAGGAGCTGCTGGAAGAGCAGCTGTCGGCCTGGTGCAAGAAGGCGCACTTCAACCAGATCTTCCCCGACCGTCCTTTCCAGGTCGCGCTGGTCTGCGATGGCAGCGAGGAGCTGCGCAACCATCGCATCGGGCTGGAGTCCGGGCAGTTCGTCACCTGCCTGCTGCCCAACCGCTACGGGGGCCCCATAGAGACCTCCTCACCGGTGCTGGCCATCCACCTCAACATCCCCGGCGCCTGGGAGGGCTATCGCAAGGTGGGTCTGCTCCACAGCGACCAGGTCTTCTTCACGCTGGGTGACCACTGGCTCGACAACTTCAGCCACGAGGCCCTGGTCGCGCCGGCTCTGTACCAGCTGCAGCAGTACCCCGACGGCTCCCTCGTTCATGTGGTCAATCCGGATCTGCAGGATCGCTTCGAGGTGGGCAGCGTGCAGGTAGCCGAGGGGCCAGCTGTGCTGGCCGTGACCGAGCGCGGGGGAGATCCGGTCGCGTTCATGGTGCTCGGCGTGATGGACACCTTCTTGCAGGAGCGCTCGTTGGACGACGAGCCTGCCGCAGGCAGGGAGCTGGCCAAGCCCCAGTCCAAGCGGACCGCTACCGCGGGTCGACCTGGCGGCGAGCCCGCCGGCAAGCCCGCCCGTAAGCCTTGCGGCGAGCCTGGCGGCAAGCCCGCCCGCCCGCAGCGGCCCTCCGCCGAGAGCGCGCCGCGCAGCGCTGCGCAGCCCGCCCGACGGACCGACGCCCCCGCCCCCGGCAGGCGACAGGGCCGTTCTGAAAAGGGCCCATCGAAGTCGCGAATTGCCATCGCCACTCCGCGCCAGCAGTCGGCCCCTGCCCCCGCAGCGCAGGCTGACCAGCCCGCAGCTCGTCGACCGGCGCAGCAGCAGGCTGCGCGCAAGTCGTCGGCCGCAGCTGTCAAGCTGGCCGGCGTTGCGGCCACCGTCCCCCCTGCGCCCCGTCCGCGGGCCAGGCCCAAGCCCAAGCCGCCCAGCCCGGCGCAGAGCCCCGGCACAGGCGGCAAGGCGGCCTGGCATCACACCATCGTCCCCGACGCGGTGGAAGAGCGCATCTTCACGCTGAAGGAGCGCGGAGCGCTGCTGCAGCGCGTACACTTCGCCGTGTTCATGGAGGGCTACGACGTCTACGTCAGCCGCAGCGGGCAGCTGGGTACGGCCCTGGTGGATCCGGACGCCGTGTTCCAGGTCAGGGAAGACAAGGTCTACTTCATGGCTCACCGCGAGGGCATCGACCTGGCGGGGCGTCCCATGAGCCCTGGGCAACCTGTGCGCCTGCGGGGCGAGGTGGAGATCCGCGTCTCCAACCAGCTGCTGGAGTTCCGAGATCTCACCAAGGTGGCGGCGGAGGGATGGCCCTACCTGGGGGAGATCCGGCGATCGGCATCCAGCGCCTATATGGTCTTTGGCGGCAAGTACCGCATCGGTCGGGACAGGCGCTGCAAGGTGCGGCTGCCCGACGAGCCCCACAACGACAACATCGTCTGGCGCCTCGACATGGGCGGGGGCGAGTTCATCCGCTCCCGCACGGGCGACATCCCCAAGAGCCGCTTCTACAACGACTCCATCATGGTGGCTTCCGAGCACGCCGAGATCGACCTCGACGGAGAGCCGGCCCTGCGCAACGTGGCGCGCCACTGCTACAGCTATATTCGTCGAGAACGGGATGTCTTCGCGCTCTTCCCGGTCCGCGACGAGAGCGGTGTGCGCAGCCTCGACCTACTGCCCGGTGACGAGCTGCTGGTGGGCAACAACCTGTTCGAGGTGGCCTATCCACCGGCCTCGGAGCAGCAGGCCATGGAGGAGCTGACGGCCGAGTCCCTGGCCCGGGCAGCCCAGAGCATGCCCGACAGCTCGGTCTTCGACGAGTCGGAGGCCGCGATGCTGAGCTCGCGCTCTCCGGAGGAGCGCCAAGCCTCCGGCGTGGCCCCGGAACGTCCGCCGCCCGACATCAGGGGGCGCTCCTACCCGGGCCGCCCGGTAGCGGCGGCGCCAGCGATCGAAGACGCCCCCGCGGCCGCCGGCCTGGGAGAAAGCGGCCCGCCACCCGAGAAGCTGTCCGTCAGCGACGCCGGCTTCGACTCCCTGTTGGAGGTCGAGGCACCCATGCCGGCCCACCTGGCCGTTGGCGAGGCCGAGCCGGAGCCCTCCAGGCCGCTGCGCCCTCCCGAGCCGCCGCCTTCCCCCCAGGCAACCCGCGCTCGCCCCGAGAGCGAGGCTCGTTCCGTCCCTGCGCCCTCGGCCTCGCGCGAGGATGTCGTCGTGGTGGATGAGGAGAGCTGGCAGCTGGCCCTGTCTCGTCCCGCGCGCCTGCAGCAGCTGGGCTGGATGGTGTCCGGGCCGGCGGTGGTTGGGAATCACGCCGCCGCCCATGTCATCCTGCCTGAAAACCGACTCTCGCCAGAGCAACGTTTCCAGTCGCGAGACTACTACCGCTTGATGGCGCGCGGGCGGCGGGGGCGTGTGGCGCAGATCGACCTCACCGAGGCGCGCTTGCTGGTCAACGGGGAGCCGGTCTCGCGTTGCGAGGATCTGGCCGCCGCGGAGCTGGAGGTGGTACGGCGTGACGAGGATGGCGCGGTGGACTTCACCATCTCCCTGCGCCTGCGCCGCGAGCCCTGGCTGCCGAATCCCCGCGCCTCGCTGCTGGTCATCGACGACTCGGATCGCCTCGTCTCGGCGCTGTTCACTTTGGGCATTCCCCTGCGGACCCCCATCCCGCTGCAGCTGGGTGCCTTGAGGTGCCGTGCGAGCTTCGACGGCCAGGTGCTGACCATCTCCGAGTACCTGGAGACCTACGCCCGCGGCGATGGTTCCTTCCACCCCTTCTTGTTGGGTACGAAGGATGGCCCCTTCCGCACCGTCCCGGAGGACGGCACGGATTTCGCGATGAAACCGGGCGACATGTTGATCAGCGGGACAGCGGTCCACCGATTCGAGGTGACCTGAGGGAACCCACGCGCTGTCCGCGGCGGCGTGGCGAGCCACGGCCCGCTGGAGGCCCGTTCGCCAGCGCCTTCGCCCGCCGGCTGCCCCGCGAATGGGTTACCCTGACAAGGAAAGCAAGCGGGAGTTCGTGGAGCAGTTGTCCTTCGGCATCACCATCGGGCTGGTTTGTTCCGTGGGCTCGGGCTCCAATCGCGGGGGCCGTGCCGTCAACGAGGACAACTACCTGGTCTGCCGCGATGGGGAGATCCGCTTTCGCGACGAGGACAAAGAGGTCGTCAAGGAACAGGCGGGAGCGGGGATCCTGCTGGCCGTGGCCGACGGCATGGGCGGGCACGAGGACGGCGCGCTGGCCTCCTCGGCGGCAGTGCAGGCCTTCTCCCTGCTCTTCTCGCGGGGAGAGACCCAGGCGCCGGAGCTGTCCCTGCTGCGCTTCGTGTTGAAGGCCCATACACGGTTGCACAGCACCGTCGCGCGACGCGGCAGCGTCAGGATGGGCACGACCCTCACGGGCGCCTGGATGCTGGATGGGCGCCTGTACTGGGTCCACGTGGGCGACAGCCGGCTGTACTTCTACCGCAACGACATCCTGGTTCGGCTCACCGCCGATCACACGCGGCGCGAGTTCGCGCTGCGTGACCACCGCTCCATTCCTCCCGATCCCGACATGCTCGCGCAGTGCTTCATCTACGGCTCGCGCGGCCTGGGCGCCGACGCCAACATCCGCATCGATCCCGGGCGCGACACCGGCTCGCGCAACCTGCGCCCCGGCGATCGGCTGCTGCTCTGCTCCGACGGGTTGACGGGCTTTGTGGATGATCGGCGCATCTCGGACGCGCTGCGGGAGGTGCCTTCGCCGGCCGCCTGCGCCGAGGTGCTGGTGGAGCGAGCCATCGCCCACGGCTCCAACGACAACATCACCGTGATGGTGGCCAGGGTCGACGGCGCTGTCGACAGCGAGCGCGTAGAGCGCGATCCGGTGGTGGAGCTGCCCCCGGGCATGGCCGAAGACGACACGCTGGTGCCGGAATAGGGCAACGCCCGGGTAGCGCTTGCCTCAGGGTGAGATCTGCACCAGGATCAGGACCGGATAGCGGGCCGAGCGGGTGAAGCTGGTCTTGGACAGCCGCTCTCCGAGGCAGGTGGCGATCTCGGTCTTGAGATCATCGGGCAGGTCGGCCTGGCTGACCGTGCCATCACCCTGGATCTCCAGGTCCACGTAGACCGGACCGTTCAGATCGCATTTCTTGGCCATGCGCTTGCCCTTCTTGGCGGCCTCGGCGGTGATGACGCCGTATTCGGCGGCCAGGTCCTCGTCGGTGGCGCTGGCGCTAAGGCGCTGCGGTCCGCCCAGGAAGGGCAGGGCGTCCGCCAGACCGGGAATGGCCATGAACAGGTCCGGACGGATGGCCACGGCCACGGTCAGACCCGCGCCGGTGCACAGTGTGGCCAACAGGACGAAGCCCACGAGCAACAGGGCGAACCTGCCTCTCTTGCGGCGCGGGGGTGCGGGGGGAGGTTCGGGCGCCGTCTCCGGCTCGGGTGCGCTCGGCTCGCGACGGCGCTCCCGGTCCTCCTCGGCTGGCTTGGCGGTCTCCTGGTTGGCGGCTCCCCCCCTCTCTGCGGCTCCCCCGCTCTCTGCGGCTCCCCCGCTCTCTGTCGCTCCCTCCGGCTTGTCCGAGCCGGCCTTCCTCCGTGACGGGGTGACCTTGCGCACCAGCGGCCTGCCCTCGTCGTCGGGTTCGTTCAAGCTCTCGTCCGTGGGTAGGGCTTTCTCGTCCAGCTCGGGGAGGCTCTCGCTGCCGTCCTGCGAGAAGAGGAAGATATTGGTGGCCAGCGGGGGCACCGCCGTTTGGGTGGGTCGCACCAGGTAGCTGCCGTTCTCGATGGCCTCGAGCATGGCAGCCATCTCGCGGACGCTGATCCGTTCCCCGGGCTCGGCGGCCATGGAGGCTTCCAGCACCTGCTCCGCCGCCTTGACGGGCAAGGGAGACTCGTCGGGCAGCTGCAGCCTGGGAGGCAGCTTCTGCAAGAGCAGGTCGCGGGCGTCTTCCGGAGCGAGGCGGTTGGCCAGGGGCATCAGGGGATGGGCCTGCAGGCAGAAATAGAACAGGGCGCCGGCAGCGAAGACATCGGTAGCCGAGGAAGGGGGCAGGCCCTCGAACTGCTCGGGCGCGGCGTACTGGGGGGTGCCTACGAAGACCCCGGCGCGGGTGAGGTGATCAGCGAAGGCCCCGGAGACCTTTGCGATTCCGAAGTCGGCCACGAGGATATGGGGTGTCTCGCCAGGCTTGGTGATGTTCTGCAGCAGGACGTTTTCGGGCTTGAGGTCCCTGTGGATCACCTCCACCTGGTGGGCGCGTGCCAGGGCGTCGAGCACCTGCCGCACGATGCCAGCGCTCTCGCGGATGCCCAGGTGCTGGCGGCGGCGCACGTGGTCGTAGAGGCTGCCGCCATGCTCGAAGCGTGTGATCAGGTAGGGGGAATGCCCGCTACGGTGTACGAAGCCGCGGTACTCCACGATGTTCTCGTGGGCCAACTCCTGCAGGATCTGGGCTTCTTGGGAGAGGCGGCGCAGGTAGGATCCGTGGTCCCGCGAGGCCCACAGCAGCTTGACCGCCATCTCGGCGCCGATGGCTTCGCCCTCGGCGTCGATCTCGCGCGCCAGGTAGGTGATGCCGGCGCCGCCGGTGGCCAGCCGTCGCTCGACCCGGTAGTGCCGGTCGATGATCTCGCCGTTTTCGTAGACCTTGCCCCAGCCGCCCTCGGGCCTGGGCGTACTGCAGCCCAGGTTGGGACAGACCGCCACCTCTCCCTGGAAGGTGGTCAGGCAGTGTCCGCAGTACCAGGTGCGCTTGGGAGAATCGCCCATCTCGGCTCAGGGCTCCAGGGTCAATGGCGCGATCGCCGACGAACGGCCCGCCGGCGAAGCGCCAGGGAGCCTCTAGCCGTTCCGAGCCTCGAATTCACGCATGAAGGCGATCAGGCAGTCCACGGACTCCATCGGGCAGGCGTTGTAGATGCTGGCCCGCAGCCCGCCGACGGAGCGATGGCCTTTGAGCCCGGAGAGGCCCTCCGCCAGCGCTTCCTTGATGAAGACCGGCTCCAACTCGGGATCCGCGATGCGCCACGTGACGTTCATCCAGGAGCGGCTGCCCTGCGCGGCGTGGGGGCGCCAGAAGTCGCTGCGGTCCAGCTCCGCGTAGAGCTTGCCCGCCTTCTCATCGTTGAAGCTGGCCATGGCCTGGGCCCCGCCCATGCTGCGGATCCACTTGACGACCTCGTTGATCACGAAGATGCCCAGGGTGTTGGGCGTGTTGAACAGGGTCTTGGCCTTGATGTGGGTGCGGTAGTCCATGTAGGTGGGGATGTGCTCGTCCAGGCGGCCCAGCAGGTCGCGCTGCACGATCACGATGGTGACGCCGCTGGGCCCCATGTTCTTCTGCGCACCGGCGTAGATCACCGCGTGGCGGCCGACGTCGATGGCGTGGCTGGCGATGTCGCTGGACATGTCGCAGACCAGGGGCAGGCCAGCGCTCTCAGGGGCTTCCATGAAGGCCGTGCCGGCGATGGTGTTGTTGCTGGTGTAGTGCAGGTAGGCCGCGCTGTTTTTTCCTCCGGCCGGGCTGCGTACCTGGTAGTCGCCCGCCGAGGGCACCGCGCGGAAACCGGCCTCTTTCCCGTCCCAGACCACCTGCACGTCGCCGATGGCGCTGGCTTCCTTGATGGCCTTGGTGGACCAGGTGCCGGTGTTGATGTAGTCGGCCTTGCCGCCATGCCCCATCAGGTTCAGCGGGACCATCAGGAACTGCAGCGAGGCGCCGCCCTGCAGGAAGAGCACCTCGTGGCTGTCGGGGACGGCCAGGATCTCGCGTAGCCCCTGCTGGGCCGAGCGGCAGACGGCGTCGAAGGTGGCCGAGCGATGGGAGATCTCCATCAGCCCGATGCCGGCGCCGTCCAGGTTGGGCAGCTGCTCGCGCAGGGCCTCCACCACGGGGAGGGGGAGCACGGCGGGGCCGGCGGCGAAGTTGTGGATGCGGTCGTACTTCATGGGGTTCCTCGCTGTTTCGTGATCAGGGGTTGACGCAGTTCAGCACTTCGCCTGCGCTCAGGAAGGCCTCGACGATGCGCCAGGCCTCTTCGGCCACGGCATCCTGGGCCTGCTGGGTGCTGGCTCCGATGTGGTGGGTGCCGTAGACGCCCGGCAGCTGGACCACGTCGTCCTCGAAGACGGTGCCCGCAGCGGGAGGCTCTGTCCAGAAGACGTCGATGCCGGCCCGTACGCCCTTCTCCTGAACGGCCCAGACCAAGGCCTCTTTGTCGACCACCGGAGCGCGGGAGGTGTTGATCAAGAAGGCGCCTGGCTTCATGGCCTCGGCGAAGGCGCGATCGACGATCCCCTTTGTGGCAGGCACAAGGGCCAGGTGGACGGTGACAGCGTCGCTCGCCGTGGCGAGCGCTGCCAGGTCTTCCAGCTTCTCCACCTGCAGCTCGTCCGCCCGCTCCTGCGAGAGGAAGGGATCCCAGGCCACCACCTTCATGCCCATGGTCTGGGCGATGGCGGCCACCTGGGCGCCGATGTTGCCCATCCCCAGCACACCCAGGGTGCGGCCCCGCAGGCCGGCCGCCTTGGCGTAGGTCTGCTTGGCCCATGCGCCGGCCTTCAGGTCGGCCACGTTGTCGGCGATGCGGCGGTCCATGTTGATCAGGTGCCCGATGGTGAGCTCGGCCACCGCGGCGGCGTTCATGCCCGGGCAGTTGCAGACGGAGACCCCGCGCTGCCGCGCGTATCCCGTGTCGATGGTGTTGAAACCCGCGCCCGCTCGGATCACCATGCGCAGGCTGTCGGCGGCGTCGAGCTGCTCGACCTGCACCTTGGTGGAGCGCACCAGCAGGACGGCGGGCTGGTGGGCGGCGATGGCGGCGGTCAGAGCCGCACCCTCGAGGGTACGTTCCCACATGACCTTGCATCCCGCTTCTTTCAGGCGCACGGGGAACCAGTCGGGGACCTTGTCGGCGATCAGGACGTTCATCTCCTACCTCCAGGACATCATGCTGGCGGGGTGCGGCGGATCCGGGCAGAACCGGACGTGGACCGCAGCCCCTTAGGGGGCTGCGATTCCTAATTGGTTTTCCACTCGGCAGCCCTGGCTGGCCGCGGCGGGTGCCGATCTTGATCATGGTATGGCGCGCATCGACTCCGGGCAGCCGGTCCGCTACATACACCGGCATGCCACCTGTCATCCAACTCGGCACCCGCCGCGCGCTCGAGCCGGACGAGGCCCCGGTCTTGACCATCGGCAATTTCGACGGCGTTCATCGCGGACACCAGGTGCTGCTGGAGCAGCTGGTGGCCCACGCGCGAGCGCTCGGTCAGCCCTCTATGGTCTATACCTTCAACCCGCCGCCCAAGATCGTACTCGGGCAGCGCCGGCTGCACGGTCGCATCACCCACATCGAGGACAAGGTCGCACTGCTGGGCGAGCTGGGCGTGGAGCGGGTGGTCGTCGAGCGCTTCTCCCGCGCCCTGGGGGCGCGTTCTCCCCGCTGGTTCGCGGAGGAGGTGCTCGGTCGCCGGCTGCGCCCCTCCATGCTCGTGGTGGGCCACGATTTCCGCTTCGGCGCGGGCCGCGGAGGAGACCCCGAGCTGCTGGCCAGGCTGATGCCCGATCTGCCAGTCGAGGTGGTCGCTCCCTTCGCGCCACAGAGCACCATCGTCTCCTCTTCGCGCATACGGGCCTGCGTGCGGGGCGGTCGCGTGGACGATGCCGCCGAGATGCTGGGGCGCCCCCACTTCATCCGCGGGACCGTCATCCATGGTGACAAGCGCGGTCGAACCATTGGTTTCCCTACGGCGAACCTGCTCACGGACGCCGAGCTGCTGCCCTCGGCCGGGGTCTACGCCGTGCAGGCCAGCATCAACGGTGGGAACCCGCTGCCAGCTGTGGCCAACCTGGGCGCGCGGCCCACGGTCGACGGCGAAGGCTTCACCACCGAGGTGCACCTGCTCGCTCCTGCCGGCAGCATCGGGGCCGATGAGCTGTACGGCCTGGAGATGGCCGTGCAATTTCGCAAGCGGATCCGAGGCGAGGTCCGCTTCCCCAATCTCGAGGCGCTGGCGGCTCAGATCCGCGACGATGTCCGCAGCGCTCGAGCGCTGCTGCCCTCCTGAGTCCCAGCCCGACAGCTGGGAGCGCGCGCTTTCGCGTCCGGGGCGCCCCTCGCACCCGCTGAGCTGATACAGTCGACGGGATGATACCCCTCGTCTCCCTCGGTCTGCTGGTCCTGTTCACCCTGGCGGTCTTCCTGTTCGCCCTGGGGATGGTGCCCGACGACTCCCGCCGGCGCGTGGAAGAGCAGCTCGGCCTCCAGGGAGTCGCCTCGCGGCAGCTGAGCCCGGTGATCGAGATGATGCGGCCGCTGTTCGCCCTTGCGGTGCCCCTGGTCCGCGGGCTGCAGCTGAAGAAATACCGCGACGACATCGACCGCAAGTTCATCACGGCCGGCATGACCGGGGCCATGTCCAGCGATGAGTTCCTGGCCTACAAGGTGGTCATGGCCGTGGTGTTCTGGTGCGTGTTCATCGGCGCGGCCTGCAAGCTCATCATGCACTGGGAGGAGCCCTACGTCGCCGACATCGCCGCCGTGCTCATAGGGCTGTTCTTCCCCGACATCTGGTTGCGCGGCGAGGTGAAGGCCAGGCAGGACGAGATCCGGCGCAGCCTGCCCTACGTGATGGACCTGCTCACCCTGTCGGTCGAGGCTGGTCTCGACTTCGTCGCCGGGCTCAACAAGGTCTGCGAGAAGGCCGCCGAAGGCCCCCTGGTGGAGGAGTTGGCTTTCTTCCTGCGCGAGATCCAGGTGGGCGCCTCGCGGCAGCAGGCTCTGCGTAACCTGGCTTACCGCTGCAATATGCCGGAGATCTCCTCCTTCTCGGCGCTGTTGATCCAGGCCGACATCCTGGGCGCCAGTATCGGGCCCGTGCTGCGCGCCCAGTCCGATCTGATCCGCACGCAGCGCTACCAGCGCGCAGAACGCATGGGGGCCTACGCATCGCAGAAGATCCTCTTCCCGCTGATCCTCTGCATCATGCCCGCGGTCTTCGTGGTCATCTTTGGGCCCATCGTGCTCAACTTCATCTACGGGACGGGCGTCATCGGTGGCTGAGCGAGTGCGCGTGCGCAACCGCACGCGGGGCACCGTGCTGGCCCGGCGGGCCCAGCGCGCCGACACTTGGTGGAGCCGCTTCCGCGGCCTGATGTTCCAGGCCAGCCTGCCGGCGGAAGAGGGCCTGATCCTGGAGCCCTGCTCCTCCATCCACATGTTCTTCGTACGCTTTCCCATCGACGTGGCCTTCGCCACCAGCGGCGGCCGGGTGGTGGCAGCCATTCGAGGCATTCGCCCGTGGCGCATGACGCGCATCTACTTCCGCGCCCGGCTGGCTGTCGAGCTGCCGGCCGGCGTGCTGCGCAGCACCGGAACCGTCGTGGGCGACGAACTCCTTTTTGAACGGAACTAGCGAGCTGACGATGCACCTCACCGTACTGCGAGGTCCGGAGCTCGGCGGGTCATTCCCCCTCTCTCCTGGAGAACAGACCGCCGGCCGCAGCGCCGACAACCCGATCCACTTGCCCAGCTCCCATGTGAGCGGCTGCCACTGCAGCTTCATCCTCCAGGACGACGTGGTCACGGTGCGCGATCTGGGATCCACCAACGGCGTGTACGTCGAGGGGCATCGCATCGGCGAGGCGGTGCTCGGCCACGGTCAACGCGTGCAGGTGGGCGACTGGCTGCTGGCGCTGGAGGATGAACAGCGGCAGCCCGATCCCAAGGATGCAGGGGCAGGACCGGCGGAACAGGTCGAGCCCGGGCCCCCTGGAGGATTCGGCGTGCCGCCCGATCGCTCGGTCACGCGGCCCAGGAGCGCGGTGGCCGCGGAGGCCCCGCCCGCCGAAGCTCCGCCCTTCGGAGCTCCCGAAGTGGCGGCAGACGCCGGTTTTGGCGAGGTCGGTCCGGCGCTGCCACCCCCTGCATCCCCCCCTCCGCCGCCCCCCCAGGAGCCGGCGCTGGGCTTCCAGGACGGGCTCGACCTGACTGCGCCCGAAGGCGGCGACGAGACGGGCAGCTATCCGGGCGAGGTGGCGCCTGTGAGCGGCGGCTTCGGGGCCCCAGCCGCGCCGGGGCCGGGTCCTGCGGATCCGCCCATGGCACCGCAGAGCCCGCCTGCGGAGCAGCCGGTCCAGCCCCAGGCGCTGCCCAGCCAGGCACCCGTGAACGGCGCGCCCTCTGGCGGCTTTGGCGCGCCCGTAGGGGCGCCTCCCGCCGAACCCGGCATGCCTCCCGCGGGTGGATTCGGGGCCGCTGCGGAACCTGCGCCCGGGCCGCCGCCCGGCGTGGCTCCGCCCTCGGACAGCTTCGGCGATCCCTCGGCAGCGCCCTACGACGAGAGCGGCGGCGCAGGCTTCGGCACCCCTACCGGGGGCGGTTTCGGGATGGGCGCCCAGGGCGCCTTGGCGGACGATCCGGGGGTGCCCGGAGCCGCATTCGGAGAACCCCCTCCCGGCACAGCGACCGAGGCGGGCATGGTCGAGCCCGAAGTCGGACAGGACTGGCTCTCCAAGCTGCGGGGTGGCTGGCGCAGGCTGCGTCGCTTCCCATGGAGCCTGCAGCTGGGCGGCGTGATGTTGGGCGCGGCCTTCATCCTGTTGGTCGCACCGGTAGGGGGATTGTTCTCCCAGGTGCTGCGCTCCTCCTCCGTGGCGGAAGAGCAGGTGTTGGAGCGGGGCAAGGCCCTGGCCATCGCCCTGGCCGCCCGCAACACGGTGGCCATCGCGGAACAGAACAACCTGCGGCTGGACGCCGAGTTCCTGCTGGGCGAGCCGGGCGTGAAGCTCTGCATGATCACCAACGAACAGGGTGTGGTACGGGCGCCGCCGGAAAAGGTGCGTCAGTCCCTGGCGGGCAAGGACTACTTCGCGGAGGCCAACACCCGCGGCAGGATCGGCGGCTACGAGAAAGGAGGCGGGGTCTGGCACATCCTGGCCCCCATCCGGGTTGCCCCGGTGGAGGGGGCGCCAGCCAGCATCCAGGGCTGGGCCTACCTGCTCTTCGACGTGGAGAGCGCCGTCTCCGAGTCCACCCCCATGCTGGGGCGCCTGCTGGCCGTCATGATCGTGCTGGGCGCGGTGATGGGGGGCACCTGGCTCACCGTCTGGCGCCTGGCGGCCTCGCCGGTGGCCATGGTGCGCGAGGAGCTGGAGCTGGCCATGAGGGGCCACGTTCCCACCGTGGCCATCCCCATGGACTGGAGCCAGCTGCGGGAGCTGACCCACTCCATCAATCGCTTGCTGGTGCGCTGGAAGAAGGCCGCGGCCGGGGCGCCCAGGATCAGTGAAACCGGCGAGGAGCTGGCCCCCCTGCTGGCCACGACGCTGGAGGACCTGGTGGTTCCCGCTTTCCTCTTGAGGAGCGCAGGCGGAGCGGCGGACGAAGAACAGCCCCTGTGCATCGCCCAGGCCAGCGACGGCGCCTGTCAGTGGCTGGGCTGCGGTCGCGAGGCTCTCGTGGGGCGACATTTAGGCGAGGTGCTGCCCGACCCCATGTTCCTGGATACACTGAAGGCCGCCTACGCCAGCGTGGCGAGCGGTCAGAGGGCCTCTGCGGCAGAGCAGGTCAAGACGGGAACCCTCGGATTCCGTATCCGCATTCTCCGCGCTGGGAACCAGATCCTCGGCATCGTGACCGTGGGGTAGCCTGGCATGACCAACGCCTCGATACTCATCGCCGTCGCCGGAAAGCTCAAGGGCCAGCGCTTCGTGGTCACTCCGGAAGGGCTGCGCCTGGGGCGGCAAGAGGGAAACGAGCTGCACCTGGACGACCAGGGGGTGTCTCGGCAGCACGCCAGGGTGCTCTTCCATAATGGTGCGCTCTGGGTGCAGGATCTGGGGTCGCGCAACGGCGTCTTCGTCAACGAAACGCGCGTGCAGGCGCACCGGCAGCTGTCCGTGGGCGATCAGCTGAAGGTGGGCGGCAATGTCTTCGAGGTGGCGCTGGAGCAGGTGCCGCCCGACAAGTCGGTCTCCGTGGTCCGCAAGCGGCCCGGGGGCAAGCGTGGGGGTTGGAAGATCTGGCCCTTCGTCCTGGTGGGGGTTGGGCTGGCAGTCCTGCTGGTGCTGGTGGTCGTGGCCGGTCGCGGGCGGGTCAAGATCGCCGATCCGGTCGAGGATGACGACGGGGTGACCTCGTTGCTCCTATCCGCCACCGAGGAGTTGGAGGGCGAGGGCACCCAGCCCGCAGGCGGAACCCAAGCCCAGCCGGCAGGCGGAACCCAAGCCCAGCCGGCGGACCGTGCCGTGGCCCCCGACGCTTCGCTCACCAGCTTGCTCGAGGACGACGCGCAGGGCAGCGTGCAGCCCCCGCTCGCCACGGCGGCCGTCGTGGAAGAGGAATGGCCCGAGCCCCCCCCGGGGGTCAGCTCGGCCGAGCTGGTGGACAAGGCGCATGGGCTCTACCGGGCCGGCCGCCTGCACGAGGCCCTGGTGGCCTACCACCAGGCCAGGATGCTCGACAAGGCCTGTGAGATCTGCGCACGTCGCATCGA
Organism: uncultured Enterobacterales bacterium; assembly: GCA_964454135.1. Lineage (GTDB taxonomy): Bacteria > Myxococcota_A > UBA796 > UBA796 > JAFGLY01 > CAYVQL01. Next base: position 14,053 of record CAYVQL010000110.1, read on the forward strand.
CCGCCTGAACACAGAGATCGCCACCGCCATCTCCGAGCACTTCGACGCAGGGATCCGCTACTACAACAACCTGCAATACGAGCAAGCCATCGCCTCTTGGGAGATGGTCCTGCTGTTGGCCCCCAATCCCGCTGCCAAGGCCCACAAAGAGGCCAAGCTCTACCTCGAGAAGGCGCAGGGCAAGATGAAGAGCCAATACTGAGCCAGTACTGAGGTGGACACGCCTGTTGCGCTCGCATGCGGTATACTGCCTGTCGGAGGTAGGCAGTGCCATGAGCGAAGCGCAAGTCGAGCTGATCGTCCGACGGCACGGACACCCGGACCAGTGCGTGAGTTTTGGTGTTGGTACGATAGATATCGGTCGTGCTGAGGGCAACGGGCTGGTGCTCCCGGACATCGCGGTGTCCCGGAAGCACGCTCGGCTGCACATCGCGCCCGAAGCCATCGTGCTGGAGGACGTGGGCAGCGGCAATGGCACCTACTACCGTGGCCGGCCGATCCGCAAGCAGCGCATCTCGGACGGGGACGAGGTGCTGATCGACCCCTTCATCCTCCTCTTTTCCCGATCGCCAACGAAAGAGGAGGCCAGCCCCGCGAGCAACCCTCCCTTGATTGGCATGCACGCCGCTCCCCATCTCAGGCTGGTGGCCGGAACAGGGCTGGAGCCGCGCTACTTCCTGGAGGCCAAGGGTCTGCGACTGGGCCGTTCCGAGCGGCAGGACGTCGTCCTGCCCGATCCGGCCGCCAGTCGCGCTCACGCCGAGATCGTCAAGCGGGACGATCGCTGGGTGCTGCTGGACGCCGGCAGCGTCAACGGCTGCTTCGTCAACAGCGAGCGGGTGCGCGAGCAGCCTCTGGAGGATGGCGATCGCCTGCGAATCGGCGCCACCGAGTTCGTCTTCGTGCTCCCTGGCAGTGGGCTCGGTGATGCAGATCCCTCCGCCGGGACCGTGATCAGGGGCAGGGCGCCGGATACCCTGCCCCCGCCCCCGCGCCTCCCCGAACGCGAGGCCCCTCCAGCTGAGGTTGCCAATGGGGAGATGGCTACCCGGCCGCCCGCTGGGCGGAGCCCGGAGGCGTCTCCGGAAGGTGAAGAATCGGATCCGGGCAGACCCACGCGCGCGCTGCCCCCAGCTGCCAGCCCGACGAGCCAGCCCCCGAGCGCGGCGAGCCAGCCCCCGAAAGCGGCGAGCCAGCCCCCGAGCGCGGAGAGCCAGCCCTCGCAGCCGGCTACCCAAGCGCCAGCGACCGGCGGCTTTGGAACCGCACCCATCGACGACGATGCGCCTGTTACCGACACCGAGACCGCGGCGACCGAGCAGGAGCCGCCACCCCCGCCCCCACCACCACCGGTTCCTCCGGCCAGGGCTGCAGAGCAAGCCGCGCCCCGGCACAGAGAGAAGGTGCGACCCGCCCCGCAGGCGGAGCGTGCGGAACCTGCTCCTGCGGAGACAATCCCGGCCCCGGCGCCGTCTGAGAGCGCCGTGAGCGCCGTGAGCCCCGTGGCCGGGCCCGATCCCGATGGGGCGGCCACAGATCACGGGCCTCCCCCGGTGGCACCCTCCAGGCCTCCCACTCCTCCAGCCTTCGGCGCGCCAGCGCCCGAGGCGCGGCCAGCGATCCCGCCGGCGGACCTCGCTCCTGCGCCCTTGTCCGAGGGAACGCGGCCCTTCTCCAGCATGATGTTCACCGATCCCGCTGTAGATGGACTGCCGCTATTGCACGACGACGGTCCGGCGCCTCCAGGTGCCGAGCCAGCATCAACCTTGCCTCCTGCGCCCATGGGCCCGCCGGCGACCGGAACGCCGCTCGCTCAAAAAAATCCGTCACCCATGGGTCCCCCCAATAGCTCTCCCATGGGTCCCCCCAATGGCTCTCCCATGGGTCCCCCCAACGGCTCTCCCATGGGGCCCCCCAACGGCGCGGCCATGGGCCCCCCCAACGGCGCGGCCATGGGCCCCCCCAACGGCGCGGCCGTGGGCCCCCCCAACGGCGCGCCCCTCGGCCCGCCCTCCGGAGCGCCCCTCGGCCCGCCCCCCGCCGCAGGGCTTCCTGTCCCGCAGGCCGGCTCTCCTGTGAGCTCCCAGCCGCCAGGTACCCCGACCTCGGCGCCGCCGATGGGAGCTGCCCCCGGAGCCTCCCTGCCACCCCCACCCGCTGCCGGAGGTTTCGCTCCGGCCGCTGTGCCGGGTACGCCAGCTGGCGGCGGCTTCGGCGCGGTGGAGATGGATGTGGCCCCTACCAAGGGTCGCAAGCGAAAGAAGCTGCGCAGCAAGAAGATGAGGGGCGCGGGTGCCCGGCAGGGCAGCTTCATGGAGCGCCACATCTGGAAGTTGATCTTCGCCATCGGGATCTTCGCCATGCTGATGGGCGGGGTCAAGTTCATCATGAACACCGTCGGCGACTCCCCCAAGCTGGCCCGGCGGGCCAGCACCACGGCGAGCCAGGCCTCTTCACCCGCCGTCATCACCTCTTCCGACGGTCAGGCCGCCACTGGAGCGGTGGAGCAGCTGCTCTCACAGGGCAACGCCTTCTTCCGAGAGAAGAAATTCCTGCAGGCCGTCGAGAAGTACGCAGCGGTCCAGAAGCTGAATCCAAGCAATGCCACCGCCATCAAGATGGGCTACCACGCCTGCGAGTTCCTGGTCATGCACACCCTGCAGCAGACCATCGTCAAGCGGGGCACGGCGCAGGCCGAGGAGCGCGAGGCCTATGAGAAGGCCATGGCCATGGCGGAGGATGCCCTGGAGGGCAAGGGCACCATCGGGGCCGCCATCAAGCGGCTGGAGGGCCTGCTGGACACCTTCCCACAGGATGATCCGCTCACCGAGATGATCGACACGCTACGCAAGAAGCAGCGCGGAGCTGCGGTGGCCTACCGCAAGCGCAAGCAGAAGGAGCACGAGCAGAGCATCTCAGAGCTCTTCGACAACGCCGCGCGCGATCTGTCCCGCGGCGATCACATGGCCGCCATCCAGGGGTTCGAGCGCGTGCTGGGGGCCGATCCCGAGAAGCAGACCGACTACTACTGGAAGGCGGAGGAGAATATTCGCCAGGCCAAGTCCGAGCTCAGCGCCCGCGGCAGAGAGGCCTATCGGGCCGGCGTGGCGGCCATGAAGGGGCAGGACTACCTGACGGCGCGCGCCCAGTTCCGCGAGACCCTGCGCCTTGATCCCTACAACTCGGTCGCCAAGCGCCGCCTGGGCGAGGTGCAGGGCAAGCTGGACCAGCAGGCTCAGAAATTCTGGTCCGAAGCCGAGATCTACGAGAAGACCAACCAGCTCGACATGGCCATCGGCCGCTACCGCAAGGTCATGGAGTACTGCGAGTCCCCGTCGTCGCCTCTGGGCCTCAAGGCCAAGAAGCGTATCGATGCGCTCGTTCGCTAGACGCTGCGTCCTGCTGCTCTCGGTGGTGGGCTGCGCCCATCGCGGCTCGACCTCCCTGGTCTCGGAGGCACCGCAGGCTGTGACGGAAATGGATCCTGTGGCCCAGGCCAGCCTGTTGCTCGCCGCGGAGAGCCTCGATGTCTCGCTGCGCATGCGGGCCCTGGAGGTGCTGGTGGCCCATGCCCCCTCTGCCGAGGGGCACGCCCTGGCGCAGCGTGCGCTCTACGATCCCAGCCCCTACGTCAAGCGCAAGGCCGTGGCCCTGCTGGGTTCGCGCTTGCCGGAGGCGGACGCCCTGGAGCTGCTCGGTGAGCTCGCCGGGCGCAGCGATGTGGATGCCTACACCCGGGGGCAGGCGGGCGTGCAGCTGGCCCTGGCGGGGGAGCACGGCACGGCCAGCACGCTGTCGCAGGCCTGGCGCCAGGCGGATCAGAGCTGGGATGTGGCTCCTCTGGCCCTGGGGGCTGCCATGATGGGCGACGACGAGGCTCTGCCAGCGCTGGATGGGGCCCTGCGCGAGGGCGCCTTCCCCCTCGAGGTGGATTTCTTCGTCGCGCTGGGGCGCAGCGAGCTGCCTTCGCTGGTCGACGCTTTGACAGAGGCTGCCACCTTGGTGGAGGAGGAGCTGGTGCTGCCCATCGGGATCGCGCACCTGGGACTGGGCTCCAGCGTGGGTGCGCGCATCTTCAAGGAAGCCCTGGGCGATCCTTCCGAAGAGCGCCGGCTGGAAGTGCTGGACTACCTGGCCGACATGGAGGGCGAGTTCGTGCTGCCCCTGTTGCGCCGGGCCCGCGCCATGGACCTGCAGATGGTGCACGCCTACGCCGAGCTGATCATGGTGGGCAGGGGAGAGCTGCCCCTGTCCCTGGCGGTGGAGGCCGCCGGCGCTGCGGACCGCGAGCTGCGCTGCATGGCCCTGGACGCCATGGCCCGCGCCCTGGCCAGCACCGAGGCGGGGCGTCGCGCCGAGCGCGAGGCCCGCGGGATCCTGATGGCATCGCTGGGCGATCCCGAGCCCGTCGTCCGTCTGGCCGCGGCCCGCGCCCTGGCGCGCTGCGGCCTGCCGGAGGAGCAGGCCCAGCTGCAGGCCCGGCTGGCGGCGTTGCAGGACGACGACGAGCAGCTGCCCCTGCGAGTGGAGCTCTCGGCCGCGCTGCTGGCCGTCGGCCAGCGCGGTTGAGGGATCTCTACACGGTCCTGTTCAGGTACATCACCACCAGCGAGCCCAGCCAGAGGATGGCCGAGGACAGGTAGAGGATCCACGACACCCAGGGCACGCCCAGCAGGGCGGGCCCCTGCATCTGCAGCGCCAGCGAGCCCCCGATCAGGGAGGCGATGGACATGGAGGCTATCAGGTACTGGGTGGTGCGCCGGTGCTCGGCCACGCGCTCGCTGCGCGGCGTGGAGTTGATGACATTGAGCCGCAGGCTCTGCTGCTGGATGTCGTCCAGCAGCTGGGTCACCGTGGCCGGGATCCGGCGCTCCAGCGTGCGCAGGGTGACCAGGGTGTAGAAGAGCTCTTCGCGCATGCGGCCCGGGTGGAAGCGGTCCTTGACCAGGCTGTTGATGTAGGGCGCGGCCTCGGTGATGGGATCCACCTCCGGGATCAGGGACTTGGCCAGGCCCTCGGTGGTCAGCAGGGCCTTGAAGAACATCGTGTAGTTGGGCGGCATCTGCACGCGGTGACGTACACAGCCGTCGGCGATCTGCTTCAGAAAGGCGCCAATCTGGATGTCCTGCATGGAGCGGCCCACCCAGTTGCGCTCCATGACGTCGATGACATCGCGCTCGAAGGCATCGTAGTCCACGCGGCCCTTCTTGATGCCCACGTCGTAGTAGATGCGGGTGATGCTGCGGAAATCGCCCTTCTCCAGCGCGAAGACGATGGCGACCAGGTTGTCCTTCATCTCGGGCGTCAGCGAGCCCACCATGCCGAAGTCGATCAGGCCGATGCGGCCGCCATCGAGCACAAAGACATTGCCCGGGTGCAGATCGCCGTGGAAGAAGCCGTCGGAGAAGAGCATGCGGTAGGCGGCGGCCAGGTAATTGCGGCCCACGGCGGCCATGTCGATGCCGGCTTCCCGGGCATCGCGGATGCGGTAGCCACGCACGCGGTCCATCACCAGCACGTCGCGCGTGGAGAGCTTGCGGTAGACGCGCGGGATGAAGACCTGCGGCATGGTCTCGAAGTTGACGTGGAAGCGCTCGGCGTTGTTGGCCTCCAGGTCCAGGTCCATCTCGTCCTGGATGGAGCGCTCGAACTCGCGGATGATCCCCAGCGGGTCGAAGTAGGAGGCCTCGGGGAACTCGGCCAGGATGCGCTGGGCCAGCAGGTTCAGGATCGAGATGTCGGCCTCGATCTTCTTGCGGATGCCGGCCCGCAGCACCTTGATCACCACCTCGTCGCCGTTGTCCAGCGTGGCGCCATGCACCACGGCCACGGAACCCGTGGCGAGGGGCTCATCTTCGAAGTCCGACAGGTTCTCCTGCCAGTCGGGGCCCAGGGCCAGGCCGATCTGCTGCTTCACGCGCCAGCTGGGTTCGGGGCTGACGTCGTCCTGCAGGGACTGCAGCGCCTCGATGTAGTCCAGCGGCAGGATGTCCACCCGCGTGCTCATCAGCTGGCCCAGCTTGACGAAGGTGGGGCCCAGCTCCTGAACCGCGGCCACCACGCGCTCGGGGGTGGTGTTGACGGTGGAGAAGGGGATGCGGATGCCGGGGATCTTGATGCCCGAGATGGCGAAGCCCATGCCGTGCTTCACCATCACCATGGCCACCTGCTGCAGGCGCCCCAGATCGCGAACGGTTCCCTGGAGGCTCTTGGTGGTGTTCAGGACCGGGCGGACCAGGCGCATGGTGGCTCCCCGAGAACGGCGTTCGTGGTCCTGCTATCTCCTTGGGCGGGGAGGGGGCCAGGGTTCCAGCAGCCGCGGGGCGCTTCTGCGCCATCCTGGCAGCGTGGCAGGCGCCAGTCTGACGTCGGACGGGCGGGCTGCCGGGAGGGCCTGGGGCAGGGCGTCGACGGGGACCACGCGGTCCTCCAGGCCCAGCTCTCCTGCGATCAGCGTGGCGAAGTCGGCCCAGCTGGCCTCCTCTCGACCGACGGCGTGGTTGAGGCCTTCGGGCAGGGTCAACAGCAGGGCTGCCAGGTCCCCGGCCCAGGTGGGCTGCACCGCGGGCGAGCGCAAGGCGCTCACCGGGCCCAGACGGAGCAGCGCGGGCAGGCGCGAGGCGAAGCCGCGGCCCTCGTGTCCATAGAGCCAGCCCGTGCGCACCACGTGACCTCCCGTGGCGAGGACCGCCCGCTCGGCCGCCAGCTTCTGTCGCCCGTAGCGCTGCAGGGGAGCCGGGGCGTCGCCGGGCTCGTGGGGGCCGGCTCCGGAGAAGACGTAGTTGCTGCTGACGTACCACAGCGGCACCCTGCGAGCCCAGGCCGCAGCGGCGTGCACGTTGACCTCTGCCGAGCTGCGGTCCGCCTCGCAGCGGTCCACGTCGGCCTGTGCCGCGGCGTAGATCACGGCGGCGGGGCGGTAGCGCTCCAGCACGGCTTCCCGCTGCCTGGGATCCGTCACATCGCATTGCTGGCGCGTCAGGCCTGCCGCGCCCAGGGCCAGGAGGTGGCGACCCAGCAGGCCTCCAGCACCCAGGACCAAGACGCGAGCTGCCGAGGCTGAGGCTTCTACCATGTCCCCATCATGGCACAGGCGCCCTTCGCAACGATTCGGACCTGTGCTGGGCCAGGTCGCGTTTCTTGATAAGAAGGGTGCTCTCCCCTTTGCCAGGAGTGGCCGCCATGACCAGTGAAACCGCCCTTCCCACCTGGGCCCGGGATCTGGGCTTGGGAGATGGCTCCGCAGCGGGGGGCATGTTCCTGTTGCGCGGAGATCGCGAGGATCCCGGCTGCTGGGGTGGCTCGGCCGAAGAGGGCGGGCTGCTGGCCTACCTGCAGCGCCAGCTGCTGCGCAGCAAGGACCTGGTGCTGCGCTACAGCGGCAGCCAGGGCCTGGCTTTTCCCAAGGCCAGCCATGGACGGCGTTTCTTGGAGAAGGTGAACACGCGCCGCATGCTGGACGGCCAGGGCCGGGAGCTGCTGCGTGGCCTGCCCGAAGACGGAGCCGAGGCCCTGGCGGCCATCGCCGACCTGGTGACCGACCCCACCCAGCGGGCGGGCGTCATCATCGAAGACGTGGACATCGCTCGCCCCCAGGAAGACGGCGCGCCGCTCGGAGAAGGGGGCGCGCCCGGGCTCTGGGACCTGCAGTGCTGGGCCGAGGACGAGGGTCTGGACCGCTCGCAGAACACGGTGGTGCTGCTGCCTGCTCTGCGGGCGGGGCTGCCCCCCGATCCGCGCCTGAAGGCGCTGCGTCTGCCGCTGCACGACATCGTGGAGCTGGGCGCGCTGCGGCCGCCAGCGCTGGGTTCCATTGGCGCGCGCCAGTACCCCGACTGGGTCGAGGAGTTCAAGCTGCGCTTCGAATCCAGCGAGGTCAGCATGTTCCTGCTGCACGGCAACGTGCGCGACCTGGTGGCCTGGGATGACGAGCATGGAAACACCTCCTACATCCCCCTGCGCAGCTTCCTGGAGCGCTTCCTGGCTCGTACTCAGCAGCCCGTGCTCTACTACAACTGCTCCGAGGGCTTCAAGTTCCCCAAGGGCCACCGGCAGAAGTTCCTCACCCAGGTCAACGCGCGTCGTACCCTGAACGGCGAGCGTGAGCTGCTGGGGCTGCAGCGCAGCCCGGTGGAGGCGCTGCCCATCATCGAGGAGCTGGTCACCCTGGAAGAGGGCCAGGCCGGCGTGATCATCGACTACGTCGAGACCGTGGTCCCCATGGGGGATCTGGCCTTCATGGTGGACGGCGACAAGGCCAACCTGGTGGCCCTGCAGCGCTGGGCCGGCGACCAGACCCTGCAGGCCTCCAACACGGTCGTGCTGCTGATGACCGAGAGTCTGTCCGACATCCACCGGCGCCTGCTCTCCAATCCGCGCCTGGCCGCCGTGCAGGTGCCGCTGCCCAGCACCGCCGAGCGCCTGGCCTTCATCCGCAGCCTCTCCGACAGGAAGGTGCGCATGGAGATGAGCGAGGAGATCCTGGCCGAGGTCACGGCCGGGCTGTCCATCACCCAGATCCAGGGGCTCTTCTTCCACGCCGAGAAGGCCGGGCTCACCATCACCTACGCTGCCGTCAGCGCGCGAAAGAAGTCCATCATCGAGCAGGAATGCCACGGCCTGGTGGAGTTCGTAGCTCCCCGGCACGATTTCTCGCACGTGGGCGGGCTGGAGCGCATCAAGACCGACCTGCTGCAGATGGCCAGCGCCATCAAGAAGGGTCAGCGCAACCGGGTCCCCATGGGGGTGATCTTCGTCGGGCCCATGGGAACGGGCAAGACCTACGTGGCCGAGGCCTTCGCGGCCGAGAGCGGGCTGACCTGCTTGAAGTTCAAGAACTTCCGCGAGAAATGGGTAGGATCCACCGAGGGCAACCTGGAGAAGATCCTGAACGTGGTGCAGGCGCTGGGCTACGTGCTGCTGATCATCGACGAGGCCGATCGCAGCCTCTCCTCGGGCACCGACGGCGACGGCGGCACCTCCAGCCGCGTCATCGCCCGGCTCAAGGAGTTCATGAGCGACACCGAACACCGCGGCCGCGTGGTCACGCTGATGATGACCAACCGCCCGGACAAGGTGGACAGCGATCTCAAGCGCCCTGGCCGCTTCGACATGAAGATCCCCTTCTTCTTCCCCGAAGAGGCCGAGGAACGCCACGCCATCCTGGAGGCCCTGCTGCGCAAGAACCGCATGGCCCTGGAAGAGGGCGTGGAGCTGTCCGGGGCGGTGGAGGGCACCGACGGCTACTCCGGAGCCGAGCTCGAGGCCGTGCTGCTGGCCGCCGCGCGCCTGGCGGGCATGGAGGACCGCGAGCGCATCGCCCCGCAGGACCTGGAGCAGGCCGTGTCCGACGTCATCCCCAGCCGCGACACCCGCATGCTGGAGTTCATGGAGATGCTGGCCGTCTTCGAAGCCTCGGCGCGCCGCATGCTGCCCCTGCGTTTCCAGGAACTGGGCACCGAAGAGGTGCACTCCCGGCTGGACCAGCTGCGGGCCATGCTGGGCGCTCGGCTGCGTTAGCCAACTGAGGCTCTTCGGGCCTTGACAGCCGGGGCCCGTTCCCCTAAGTTCGGCCGGCTGTTCCCGGGGATGACTCCCGGGATGTGGACCACCGCGCCGGACCGGCGAGGCCCGGCGATGGAGAGAGAGCGATGTACGCCATCATTGACAACTCCGGCAAGCAGGTCCAGGTTTGCGCCGGCCAGACCGTCGAGGTGGACCGCATGGCTGCCGATGTGGGCGCCGAGGTCAGCTTCGACCGCGTACTGCTGGTAGGCGGCGACGAAGTGCGCGTCGGCGATCCCCTGGTCGAGGGGGCCTCCGTGCGCGCTCGCGTCTTGGAGCATTTCCGGGGGCCCAAGGTCACCGCATACATGTACCGCCGCCGCAAGCGCACTCGGGTCACCCGAGGCTTCCGCGCCGGTCTCACCAAGCTCGAGATCCTCGAGATCATTTCCTAGGCGGAGGAACCCATGGCTCACAAAAAGGGACAAGGCAGTTCTCGGAACGGTCGGGATTCCAATCCGCAGTACCGAGGCATCAAGAGGCACGACGGCCAGATCGTGCGTGCCGGCAACATCCTGGTGCGGCAGCTGGGCACGCGCTTCCACGCCGGCAAGAACGTCGGTATCGGTCGGGACTGGACCCTCTTCGCGCTGACGGACGGCCAGGTCAGGTTCGAGCGCTTCGGCAAGAACAGGCGCCGCATCTCGGTGTACCCAGTGGCCGAGGTTGAGGCCTGAGCCGGGAATACGTCCGGCGCGCAGGGGCGGCTGTCCCAGCCGTGGCGTCATCCATGGCGTGGCGGGGCTGACATGCGCTTCATCGACGAAGTGGAGATTCGGGTCGTCAGCGGGCGTGGCGGGGATGGGTACGTCTCCTTCAGACGCGAGAAGTTCGTTCCTTTCGGGGGGCCCGATGGCGGCGAGGGGGGCAAGGGCGGCTCGGTGCGCATCCGGGCCGTGCGTGGCATGAGCACGCTGTCTTCTCTGCGGGGTCGGCGGGTGTACGCAGCCCAGAATGGCGCACCAGGGGCCAGGGCCCAGAGAACGGGGCGCTCGGGCCAGGACAAGCTGATCCCGGTGCCGCTGGGCACGCTGGTACGCGACATGGAGAGCGGCGCGCTGCTGGCCGACCTGACCGAGGACGGCCAGGAAGCCGTCGTCGTCCGTGGCGGTCGTGGTGGCAAGGGGAATATGGCGCTGCGTACGGCCACGAACCGCGCGCCGCGGCACGCGGAGCAGGGCGGATCCGCCCAGGAGCGGCAGCTGCACCTCGAGCTGCGCCTGCTGGCGGACGTGGGGGTCGTTGGTTTTCCCAATGCTGGAAAATCCACCTTCGTCGCACGTGTTTCGGCTGCGCGTCCGCGCATCGCCGACTATCCCTTCACCACATTGGTGCCCAACCTGGGGGTGGTGGACCGCGGCGTGGATGGCAGCTGGGTGGTGGCCGACGTACCCGGCCTGATCGAGGGCGCCGCCCAGGGCGCCGGCCTGGGGCATCGCTTCCTACGCCACGTGCAGCGCACCCGCCTGCTGCTGCACCTGGTGGCCGCCACCGCCGATGAGGCCCATGATCCCCTGACCCGCTACCGCATCTTGAGCCAGGAGCTGCGGGAATTCGACCCCGCGCTCGCCCGCCGCCCGCAGGTCGTGGCGCTGTCCAAGACGGATGCCGTGGACGAAGCCCGTCTGCAGGCGCTGCTGGCGGAGCTGCGCGAGGCGGGGGTCGGCCCCGTCTTCTGTTTCTCGGCCGTCTCCGGACAGGGCCTGCAGGGCCTGCTGGACGAGATCTGGGCGCGCCTGCAGAACCTGGAGGGTCCCTCGTGAGGCTGGGCCCGACGGCGCTGCTCTGCTCTCTGACGGCCTGCGGCGGCGGTCAGCGCTGCGCCGGCGGCAGCGTCTCCGATCAGAGCCTGACGGAAGCGGCCGAGGAAATCAGCTTCGGTGAGATCGTGGGGCTGGGGCCGCATCGCATGCAGGCAGTGGTGACCCGTTCCTCTGTGCGGGATGGGGAGCGCAGGATGCTGTCCGAGGAGCAGCTGCAGCTGGTCTGGCAGGACTGGAACAACTTCCAGCTGCGACGACTGCAGAACGACCGCATCGCGGTGGATCACCTGGTCTCCGACGGGGCGGCCTGGGTCGAGAACGAGCGGGGCGAGCTGGAACAGCGCGGCGACCCCGAGCCGCTGCGCATGGAGATGCGCGTGGCTTGGGATGTCTGGGGGCAGAACACCAGCCCCTTCCAGCGGCACCTGCGCCTGGACTACGTGGGCGAAGGGGTGCTCGAGGGGCGCGTCGCACGCCAGTACTCGCTGGGCCTGGAGCCGCCGGATCCGCGGGAACGTCCACGGCTGGTGCCCGTTTCGCTAAGCGGAAAGCTGTGGTTGGATGAGGAGAGCGCCGTGCGGCTGATGGCCGAAGTGCAGGGCAGCTGGAGTCATCGCGGTCGAGAGCAGCTGGTGCACGAGATCTCCATCATCCTCGTGCGGTCCGATTTCGGCACCGCAGAGCTGGATCGCAGTCCATGAGCCCGGGGGTCCTGCTTGCCCTGCCGGGCGTCGTGCAGTTACCGTGTTCTCATCACGCTGGAGGAAAACGCCATCAACGCCAGTGAACTGTCGCAGCGGGCCGCCCAGGCCGCGCTGGGGAAGAAAGCGGAGGAACTGATCGTGCTCGATGTGCGGGGGCTCGCGTCCTATTGCGATTTCTTCGTGGTCTGCCACGGCACGAATACGCGCCAGGTCCACGCCATCGCGCAGGCCGTGCGAGACGAGCTGCACCGCGACAGCGATGAGCTGCCGCTGGGTGTGGAGGGCACGGAGAGCGCCCGCTGGGTCCTGGTGGACTACGGCGACGTGATCGTGCATGTCTTCGAGGAGCCGGTGCGCAGGTTCTACGATCTTGACGGCCTGTGGGTCGACGCGCCCCGGGTGCCTGTGGCCGACGCGCCGGCGCGGGCCGCCGTCGAATCGGGCCCTGTCGCATCTGGCGGATCCGTGGCCTGAAGCGCGCAGCTTCTTCGGTATGAAGCTCCTCTTCGCCATGGTGTCGAAGGGCCGTTGCCCATGGGCGGACGAGGCTGCCGCCGATTACCTCAAGCGCATCCGGCGCTTTCACCCGAGCGAGGAGCTGCGCCTGCGGCCGGCGAGGCACGCGGGCGATCTGGCTCGGGCGCGCCAGGACGAGTCCAAGCGCTTGTTGGCCCGGCTGCGGCCCGGCGATCAGCTGGTGGCGCTGGATGAGCGCGGTCGGGGGCTGAGCAGCGAGGAGTTCAGCAGCCTGATCGCCGAATTCGCCGATCGAGGCTGCAGGCGCCTGGCCTTCTTCGTCGGTGGCGCCCACGGGCACGACGAGGAGCTGCGGAAGCGCGCCAGGGCGGTGCTGTCCCTCTCGCCCATGGTCATGAACCACCAGGTGGCGCGCGTGGTGCTGCTAGAGCAGGTCTACCGCGCGCTCTGTATCGCTCGCGGCCTGCCCTACCACCATCGGGGATGATGGCCATGGGCCTGGTGCGCGACCTGCTCGATGCCTTGCTGCCGGTCCCTTGCGCCGGCTGTGGCGAGCTGGCGGGAGACGGCCACATGACGCGGCTCTGCCTGGCCTGCCAGGAGCAGCTGCCGGCCCACATCTGGCCCTTGGCCTCGACCATCCCCGGCGTGAGCAGCGGTTGGTATCTGATGCCCTACGAGGGCTTGGGGGGCCAGCTGGTGCGCGTAGGCAAGTATGGACGCCAGGAAGCCCTGCTGGCGGAGCTGTCGCGCCACCTGGCCTCCTGCGCCCGGACGCTTCCGGCCCTGGACGGCGTGGCGGCCGTGCCCTCTCCCTGGAAGCGACGTGTCGGTCGTGGCTTCTCGTTTCCCGCCATCTTGGCGCGAGACCTGAGCGAGCAGCTGGGCGTGGCGAACCTGCAGCCCCTGCGGCGGCGCAGCGCGCCCCGCCAGGCACGCCTCTCGCGGGCGGAGCGCTGGGCGAACCCCGCGGCCACCGTGAGGCTGCGCCGTCCGCTGCGAGGAAATCCGACACTGCTGATCGTGGACGATGTCGTGACAACGGGAGCCACGGCCGCTGCCTGCGCCGAGACGCTGTTGCTGGGAGGCGCGCGCCGGGTCCACCTGCTGAGCTTCGCTTCCGCGCTGCATTGAAGCGGGCGAAAGCCAGCCTGCAACAAACGCTGTCGAGCATTCTGCCCGAGGGGTTGGCCGTCGCCTTCGGCTGCGGAAAGGGGGGGCGGATGCGACACGGCTGCCTCATCTCTCCTCATTCCGTGTTCAAGAAACAGAACATAAGTCAATGAATTGAGACGTGAGTTCAAGATGGCGACAGAAATGTCAGGCCCGCCCCGGGAGTCCGACCCTGTCGCGGAGCGGGCGACAAAGTTTTACATCAAGATCTGAATGAAAAATCCGACTTATGAGTACAATTATATAGGAGGAACGCTGATTCCTTGAAGCTCGAATCGACGTGCCCCCTGGCAGTATGGAGTGTGACGAGGACTTTGCTTCATTTTGGCATGAAACGTGCTTGACTGGTGTCACGAGCACGGGCCCTGACCGGCAGCGCAGCGAAGGAGGAACCCATGAACCGCAACGAGACCGTATCCCTGGGCGACCTCATCTCCTTGTTCTACGAGGAGTACCTCGCGTTGTACGGCGACGAGGAGCTGGCCAGCGTGGCCGCGGCCGCGACCATCAACGAGCTGCTGGCCGAACGCGCCGAGAGACCGGAAGACGCAGAAGAGGCAGCCTGACCAGGCTGTCTTTGCCCGCCCGGTCCGTCCGGCGTGGGTCCGCGTTCACCGTTCCCTTCACTCCTCCCCCCCAGCCGCTCCGTACGTCCGCCTGATAGCTCGCGCTTGTTTCGCGTGGGACATGCGATAGTTCCCCACCGGCCAGCCTGGTCGCCCCTGGATTATGAAGCCAGGGGCGGCTTGGCGCTTTCACGGGGGGAACATCGCGGGGGAGGGGGAGCGCGGAGCGCGGTATGGGGCGTACGCAGTGGAGGGGCCCTCCCCTGCCCCATCCGATTCATGATAGAATGGTGATGCCTGGCCCACGGGTATCCACACCCACTCCCTCCCGGGCCCTCCGCCGCGCAAACTCCCTGCGCGCGTCCCTCCCCATCCCTCCCTCCAACTCTCCCCGATATGAAACCAGAAAAAGCGACCTGTGCCCGGGTCTTTGAGTCCGGCCATGCGTGGTCGGCCTTGACGATCCGCGTGGCCTGGGCCCTGTACCAGGCCCGGATACGAAGCTCCCCGTCTCTGTTGCAAGAGGTGAGGGAGCATGTCCTGCTGTCCCTGCCCGGCCCTCTCTCCTGCGACGAGCTGGAACAATGCGCCGCGCGCGCCACCGAGGACTACCTGGAGCGGGCCCTCGAAGGGCGCTACCGTGGCCCCCAGGCTCCCCATCCACCCTTGCCCAGCGTGGACGCCCGGTGGCGCGGCGCCATCGAGCGGGCCTGCGATCCCAGCTCTCTGGCGGTGTTTCGCCTGCGCTATGGCGACGGTCTCTCTTGTCGCGAGGTGGCCAGGCACTGCGGGCTCGATCCCTCCTCCTTGCAGGCGCTCATCGAGAGCCTGCGCGAGCTGGCCCGGTCTGAGGCGCGCGTTCGGGGCGTCTCCTGCGGTTCTTCAAGCTGCCACTGGGCGGACGCCCTGCTCAGCCAGGTGGCCTGCGCCAGCGGACAGCGCTGCCCCGATGCCGGCGCCCTGACCGATTTCGCCCAGGGCGAGATCAACCCGGCCGCCGAAGAGCATGTGGGTTCCTGTCCGCGCTGCGCGCGTGCCGTCAGGCTGCTGCGGGCGGGCCTGCTGAGCGCAGCGGATCTGCAACAGCCGCGAGAACCCCAGCCCCTGTCCGAGGTGGCGTTGCTGGCCCTGCACCTGCATCCGCGGGCGCGTCAGCATCAAGCGGCCTTGGCTGCGGCCCTCGGGCGCGGCGTGCGGCGGGTGGGAGACGACTCCTTGTTGGTGGATGTGGGGCGGGCGCCGGAGTGGCGGGCGGTGTTGGAGCAGCGCGTTCGCATGGGCCTGCCACCGCGGGATCATATTCGCGGCGCCTTGCACCGCGGCGCTGGCCGTTGGTCGCGGCGCGTGGTGATCGGTCCGGCTCCGGTGACGGCCCTGGACGCCAGCCGCGCACGACCCTGGGGCGAGGTGGATGGCATCGAGGCGCTGCCCGATCCCCTGCCGCCACCGCCCAGCGTGGCGCGCTGGTGGACGGGCAGCATTGCCATGGGCCTGTTGGCCCTGCTGGTGGGAGCCTGGGTGCTGCTGCAGCGGCAGGAGACCGCCGCCTACCCCCTGCAGGTGGAATCCCTGCACGGAGGGGGGGCGCTGATCGCGCGCTTCGACGTGGACAACAGGGCCTTCATCGACGCCTATAGCTTCGACCCGGCCGGCGTCTCGGCTGAGCTGGTCAGCGCCAGCACCGCCGACAAGGCCGCGCTGGCCACGGGAGATGGCGACTACGAGCTCGTCACGCTGCGAGGGGGCCTGGTGTTGGTGTCCTCTCCCCAGCCCATCGAGGATCTGCACGAGGTCTTCGCGGCGCAGGTCCAGGCACAGGATCCCGCCAGGGGCATCCGCACGGCGCTGCGGGAGCGCTATCCGGACAGCGACGTGGCGGTCCTGCTGCCCGGGGAGGCGGGGTGAGGATCGCGCTTCAACCCCAGCCCGCGCGTCCCCAGGTAGCGATCCGGGCACCGACCACTTCCGCCGACAGTGTCGGCGGAAGTGACCGGTGCATCTTATTGGGGGGAAGACAGGTTCTTACCCCCCTATCCGAGGCGGAGGCCTTGGTCATCGTTGCGGGAGCGCCGGGGCATCCAAGATGCCCCGGAAATGCAATCGGCTTTCAACCTTGGCAATGCATCGGTTGGCCGCAAGGATGACCGAGCCCCGTGAGGGATACGGGATGAGGTGCGGGTTCGGGTGGGTGGGGTGAAGGGTGAGGGGAGAAGATGACGGCAGCGAGTTCGGATGCCGATGAAGGATGAACGCGGGCCTGCCGACGGTCAGCGGCAAGCCCGGGCCTACTCCCAGCGCCTGATGTGCCCCGTGAGCTGGCCAGCCACGCGGTCGGCCAGTTGCAGGAACTCGACGGAGTCCTGCAGCCCGACCAGCTCCATGACAGCGAGCGCCTCGGCCCAAGCCGCAGCCTCGCCAGCCACTTTTCGTGCGATCCCGAAGGCATTGCGCTTCTCGACCGGCGTCCTGCCGTTTGCCCCCTCTCCGGTATTGGCGACGACGGAGCCGGCCGCCCGCAGCAGCTGGTTCCTGAAGCCGGCATAGC
>CAYVQL010000111.1:0-30830 GCA_964454135.1 uncultured Enterobacterales bacterium
CAGGCACTAGTCACTTCGGCGTGAGCTCCTGCGCATTTCTGGCAGGAGAGACGTCCAGCTGGGCAGGTGTCTACGGCAGGTGTACGGCAGGTGTCAGGCACTAGGAACAAACAATAAAAAAACCTACGGCAGGTACGGCAGGTGTCAGGCACTAGGAACAAACAACAAGAAACATAGTCCATGGTGCCTGACACCTGGAAATGCCCAGTTCAGCAACAAACCGTTGGGTATCAGGCACGCTGATCGGACAAGAAAATTCCTAGTTCCTAGTGCCTGACACCCAAAACTGACACCCAAAACCGGGCACTCGAGGAACCTTGCGTCCTGCCCGGCAGCCACAGCCTCCTCCTTGGCGACGGCCAGCATAGGGATGCTGCTGTCATGGGCGATGAGCTCGGACTCCTGCAGCAAGGCAGCCAGCTCCCACAGCAGGAAGCCGGGGCCGGTGGCCACGTCGAGCACGGTCAGGCCCGGCTCCTCGCTGGCTGTGCGCGCGCGGATGCGCTGCGCCCAGGGCCTGTGATCGTGCTTGACCATGGGGCGCAGCCCCTCGGTGTACATGCGGCAGCGGCGCTCGTCCCACTCGTACTCGACCATCGAAGGCTCCTTTCGACTAGGCGGAGGCGCCTGCACTATAGCCGACTCCGGGCCGGGAACTCTTGGCCCCGACCACCACCACCACCACGACCACGACCACGACCACGACCACGACCACCACCACGACCACCACCACGACCAAAGCAAACTCAGCCAAGGCCACCCAGGCCAGTCCCGCCCACTGCAGCTATCATCCGAAGATGGTCGCCCTGTCCCTCCTGCTGTCCCTCGCAACCGCCCCGGCCCACGGCTTCGACGGAGGCGCGCTGCGCTTCGACCTGGCTGTGGGCGCGGAGATCGCGTTTCCCAACGTGGACGTCGGAGTGGGCTACTCCCTGGACCCCGCCTACCACCTGAACGACCACCTCGCCGTCGGCTTCCACTGGGGATCCACGCTGCTTTTCGCCGCCCTGGACGACGTCCCGCGGACATACGCTACGCGCAGCTTCCAGCCCAGTGCGGAGGTCCATTTCTTCAAGGGCCTGGTGCGGCCCTTCCTGGGCATGTCCGCCGGCCTCTACCAAGTCAGGGAGCGCCCGTTCGTCGGGTACGCCTGCCTCTGGGGCACCGATGGCTGTCAGCCCCTGAGCGAGAGGCTCTTTGGCGTGTCCTGGCAGCTGGGGGTGGCGGTTCATCGCTTCTACCTGGCTGGCAGGTTCCACCTGATGACCCGCACGGCGGTCCTGGACGAGCACTCCACCTGGACCCCGGAGGGCGGCGAGATCTGGGGCTATGTCTCCATCGAGGAGGGGATCTGCCTGGGAGGGGGCTGCCTGGTTCGCTGAGCCCCCCCTCGACAGCGCTACCTCCCCACCCCCTCGATCCTCCCCTGCAACCTCCCCAGCTCCACCACCGCCACGGCGTACTCGGTGCGCGCCAGCGCCAAGGAAGCCTGCGCATCGCGCACCGCCCGCTGGGCCTCCAGCAGGTCCTTCTGGATGGCTCGCCCCTCGCGCTGCCGCGCCTTTTCGGCCTGGGCCGTGGCCTCGGCCAGCTTGAGGTTGGCCTCGGCCAGATCCACCTTCTGCAGACCGGCCTCGACTGTACGCAGCTGCGCGCGCACCTGGCTGGAGACGCTGCGGCTCTGGGCTTCGAGCTCCTGCTCGGCCTGGTGCAGGGCGGCGGCGTACTGGGTGTAGCTGCCGCGATCCGCGCGGTTGAGCAGCGGTACAGAGAACTCGCCCCCCAGGCTCCAGTAGCGCAGGTCGCCGGCGAACATCTCGGTGAAGCTGCCGGCCATGGTGGGATCGTAGCCCGAGATGCCCACGCCACCGGTGAGCGCCAGCTCGGGCAGGCGCGCGTGGCGGGCATTGGACAGCGCTATCTGGGCGCTGTCCACGTTGCTGCGGGCCACGGCCAGCTCCGGGTTGCCCGCCAGGGCCGCCTGCACCACCTGCTCATCGTCCAGGGACAGGGATTTCGGTGGCTCGGGCAGGCTGTCGGCCCGCAGGAACTCTCCCGGATCCTCACCCATCAGCAGGGCCAGGGCCTCGCTGGCCGCCCGGTGGGCGTGCTGGGTCTCGATCAAGGTGGTACGCGCCTGCACAACGGCCGCCTCCACACGCGTGGCCTCCACCGGCGCCAGCTGGCCGGCCTCCACCATGGCCCGCACCACGCGCTCCTCCTCCACAGCCACCTCCAGCGCCTGCTGTGCGATGTCCTGCAGGTCGCGCTGATAGCACAGGGTCCAGTAGGCCGCGGCCGTCTGGGCCACCACCGACAGCTGCGTGGCCATGGCCGTGGCCTCGGCCCGCGTCAAGGCCCGCTGGGCCTCGCGCACGGCCGACAGGTTGTAGGCCATGCGGTGCCCTTCCAGCAGGGACTGGCTCAAGCTCAGGGCCAGCGTGCTGTAGCGCTGGGGATCCTCCAGCTCGAAGGTGTTGCCCGTCTCCAGCAGCTCGTAGCGGTAGCGCTGGCTGGACAGGGAGAGATCCAGACCCAGGCTGGTGCCCGTGGGCAGGTACTGGCTGAGCGAGGCCCCCCACTCCACGGAGTTGGTCTCCGAGGCCACCTGCCCGAACTGGGAGAAGCCCTCCGAGATGTCGGAACGGGCGCTGCCACGCAGGGAGAGCGTCGGATCGAAGCTGCCCTGGGCCGACACCAGGCCGCCCTCGGCTGAGCTGACCGTGGCCTGAGCCTGCGCCAGCGTGGGGTTGTTCGCCAAGGCTCTCCGCAGGGCGTCGGCGTAGCCCAGGGCGTGGTCCTGGGCCTGCGAACCGCTGGACGCAAGGGCTATCAGCAGAATCAAGCTGTTCATGGGAACCTCTTAGCGCGGCCAGACCCAGGCGCACCAGCGGCGCCAGGCCGCCCGCAGGTCGTCCAACATGGTGTAGAGCAAGGGCACGAAGAACAGGGTCAGCACCGTGGCCGTGGCCAGGCCGCCTGCCACCACGCGGCCCAGGGGTGCGTAGGGGATGTCGATGAAGGTGGACTTGCCCAGCGCCATGGGCAGCAGCCCGAAGAACGTGGTCATGGCGGTCATCAGGATGGGGCGGAAGCGGCGCCCGCCGGCCTGGATCAGGGCCTCGCTGCGCTCCATGCCCTGGTTGCGCAGGCGCGTGACCAGGTCGATGAGCACGATGCCGTTGTTGACCACCACGCCCACCAGCACCACCAGCCCCAGGCCGGCCATGATGTCCAGGGGCGTATCGGTGAAGTAGAGGGTCCAGTAGACCCCCAGCAGGGCCATGGGCACCGTGGTGATGATGGACAGGGGCAGCACGAAGCTCTCGAAGAGCACGCCCATCAGCAAGAAGACGAAGACCACCGACAAGAGCAGGGCCAGGGACTTGGCGTCGTCCGATTCCTGCTGTTCCATGAAGCTGCGGCCCTGCTCCCAGCCGTAGCCGCGCGGGAACTGCAGTCCGCTCATGGTCTGCTCCACCAGGCCGAAGGCCTGGGCCGTGTCCATGCCCTCGTCCAGGTCCACCTGCACGGTCAGGCCGGTGCGCCGGCGGTCGCGGTGGATGGTGCCCCAGCCGCGGGTGACCTCGGAGCTGGTCAGCGCCCGGATGGGCACGGCCGCGCCTGCAGCGGTGAAGAGCGGAAAATCCAGCAGGGAATCGAGATCCTGTCGGTCCTGCTCCTCGAAGCGCGCCTTGACGCTCACCTCGTGGCCTCCCTCCCACATCTCGGGCAAGTTGATGCCGCGCATGGCGAAGGCCAGCGTTCCGCCCACCGACGAGGCGTCCAGGCCGTAGCGGGCGGCCGCGGCGCGATCCACGGTCAGGCGGATCTCCTGGGTGCCCTCGGTCTCACCCGAGGTGTAGGCGCTGAGAAAACCGTTGACGTCCTCGAGCCGTCGGGCCACCTCGGCGCCGATGCCCTCCAGCACCTCGGTCTCCTCGCCGTACAGGCGCACCCCGATGGACTTGGAACCCATGGGATCACCGTCCCAGCCAAGCTGCAGCCGCACCCCCGGCAGATCCGGCAGCTGCTTGCGCACGTCCTTCAGGATCTCATCCCGCTTCAAGGCGCCCTCGGGCCAGTCCTCGTTCTCCAGCAGCTGCACCTGCAACCAGCCACCGGTGCGCCCGTTGCGCAGCCGACAGCGGGTGAAGCGCACACCCCAGCGATCCTCGTTCTCGCGCACCAGCTCTTCGATGGTCATCACGGTCTGCTGGCGCTCGGCGAAGGTCATCACGGCCGGCACCTCGAAGCGGATCACGAAGCGCCCCACCTCGCCGTCGTCCTCTTCGGAGCAGCCCACGGCCTTCATGGGCACCTGGGTGGTCAGGATGATCACCGCCAGCACGGCCACCGTGGCGTCGAAGCGGTGGTCCAGGATCTTGCGCAGGCCCCGCAGATACCAGCGCCGCAGCCAGCGGATCCAGGCCGCGTCCTCGATGATCTGCTTGCGCTTCAGAAAGGTGGTGGTCAGGGGCGTGAAGACCAGGGCCACCACCAAGCTGGCCCCCAGGGCCCAGACCACGGGCATGCCCAAGGCCCCCATGAAGAACGAGAACATGGCGTCATCGCTCATCAGGATGATGGGCAGGAAGACCACCATGGTGGTCATGGTGGACAAGGTGATGGCCAGAGCCACCTCCGAGGTGCCCTCCACCGCGGCCTCTTTGTGGTCCAGGCCCGTCTGCCGCGATCGGAAGATGGTCTCCACCACCACGATGGCGTTGTCCACCACCATGCCCACGGCGATCATCATGCCCGCCATGGACAGCAAGTTCAGGTTGCCCCCGGTGAAGTAGAGAACCACCACCGTGATCAGCAGCGAGAAGGGGATGCACCCCGCTATCAGCAGGGTCATGCGCCACTCGCGCAGGAAGAGGAAGAGCACAATCAGCGCGAAGAATCCCCCCTGCAGGGCTGTGTCGCGCAGGGTCTCGATGGACTTCTCGATCTGCTCGCCCTGATCGAAGAGCGGGAAGAAGGTGAAGCCCTTCAGCTGCGGATCGCTCTGCATCACCACCAGGGCCTCGCGCACGGCCTGGCACATGGCCACGGCGTTGGCCCCGCTCTCGGCGGTGACACCGATCACAGCGGCATCCTGGCCGTTGATCAGGTGGATGTGCTGGTTGTCCTCGGCTCGATAGCTGATCTGTGCCAGGTCGGAGAGCACCACGCCCGGCTTGACCGGATAGGCGCGCAGGGCGTCCAGGTCATCGAAGCGCGCCAGCGAGCGCAGGTAGCGCACCTGGTCGCGCTCGATCACCCGCCCCCCGGAGAGCTGGAAGTTGTCGCCCCGCAGCTTGCCGATGAGCTCGCCCAGATCCACGCCGTAGGCCCCCAGGGCCTGGCGATCGAAGTCGATCCAGACGCTCTTCTCGTCCACGCCGTAGATCTCCAGCTGCCCCACCCCCTCGATGCGCTCCAGGGGGCGCTGGATGCGGCTGGTGACCACCGGGAAGGGATCCTCCAGCTCCTCGGGCACGGTCATGCCCAGCCAGATCTTGGGCTCGTCAGCCGGGTTCCAGCGGAAGACCCAGTAGCGCTCGACGTCGTCGGGCAGCTCGGCCATCACCCGTTCCATGCGGTCGACGACCTGGTTGTAGGCATCGGCCATGTCGGACGACTGGTGGAACTCCAGCTCCACGCTGCCGCCGTAGGACTGGGCACGGGCGTGCATCTCTTTGACCCCGGCCACGGTGGCCAGCTGCTCCTCCATGGGATGCACGATGCGCTGCTCGGTCTCCAGCGGGGTGGTGTCGCGGTAGGGCACCCAGACCCAGATCCAGGGCGCCACGAAGCCGGGCGGCATCATGTCCAGGGGCACGCGCTCCAGGGCGATGGAGCCCAGCACCACCAGGGCCACGAAGCCCATGATCACGGTGACCGGCCGCTTGACCGAGAAGGCCGGCAGCCAGCGGTTCACGAGGGCTCCTCGCTGCCCCTCCAGCGCTCCACGCGCCCCAGCACCTGGTCGTAGAGCACGGGGATGACGAGCAGGGTGAGCAGGGTGGAGCTGACCAGGCCGGCGATGACCGTGATGGCCAGGGGCCGCTGGATCTCGGAGCCCTCACCCCAGCCCAGGGCCAAGGGCAGCAGCCCCAGCACGGTGGTGGAGGTGGTGATCAGGATGGGCCGAAGGCGGATGCGACCGGCCTGGCGGATGGCGTCGCGCCGCCCCAGGCCGTCCTGCCGACGGCGGCGGTTGATGGCGTCCACCAGCACGATGGCGTTGTTGACCACCACGCCCGCCAGCACGATGAAGCCGATGAGCACCACCACGGACAGAGGCACCGACAGCAGCCAGAGCGTGCCCACCACGCCCACCACGGCCAGGGGCAGGGACCCCAGGATCACCAGCGGGTGCAGCAGGTGCTCGAAGGTGCCCGCCATGATGCTGTAGACCAGGAAGACGGACAAGAGCAGCGCGAAGCGCATGGAGCCCAGAGACTGCTGCATCTCGCGGCTCTGCCCGGCCAGGCTGAAGCTGTAGCCCTCGGTCCAGTCCTCGGCGCCCAGGGCGGCCAGGATGCGCTCGCCGGCCCCCGCCAGATCGAAGCCCACCAGGTTGGCGCTGACCACGGCCACGCGCTGCTGGTCGATGCGCCGGATCTCGCTTGGCCCCTCCCCTTCCTCCAGCAGGGCCACCGACTCCAGGGGGATGGGAGGTCTCAGAGCGGGGTTGACGTTCATGCGCCGCAGCTGCTGCACGGTGGAGCGATCCGTCTCGTCCAGGCGCACCAGCAGCTCGACGCGGTGCTCACCCTGCGCCAGCTCGCGGGCCTCAGCGCCCTGCACCTTGTTGCGCACCGAGCGCGCCACATTGGCCAGGTCCAGGCCGAAGCGGCCCAGCAGCTCGCGATCGTAGCGGATGCGCAGCTCGGGGAAGCCGCGCACCAGGCTGGAGCGCACGTCCTCCAGGCCCGCCAGGCCCTTCAGCTGCGCTGCGCTGCGCTGGGCGAGCAGTCGCAGGGTCAGCAGATCCTGGCCGGCGATGACCACCTCCACCGGGGTCTTGAAGCTGAAGAGGGCCGGGCGGGCCAGCCGGGCCCGCATGTCGGGCAGCTCTTGCAGCGCCTGCCGCACGCTGGCCATGGCCCGCAGCTCGCGCTGCGCCAGGTTGCCCCCGGGCTCCAGCTGCACCCGCAGGCGCGCCGTATGCTCCCCTTCGTCGGGCTGGCTGTCGGCCTGCCGCTCCGAGCCGATGGTGGCGTGCACGCCGCGCACGCCCTCTACGCCGCGCACCAGCTCTTCGGCGCGGCCCATGACGCCCACGGTGCGCTCCAGGGGGGTGCCCACGGGCAGCGAGGCCTCGACGGTGAAGCGGCCCTGGCTGACCTGGGGAATGAGCTCCAGGCCCAGGCGCTGCATCAGCCCCAGGCTGACCAGTAAGACCAGGGCGGCCAGCCCCAGCACGGTGCCCGGCCTGCGCAGCGCCCGGTCCAGCCAGCCGCGGTAGCGCAGGGCCAGCCCGTCGTAGCGCCGCCCGAAGCGCGCCCCAAGGGCCAGGGCCAGGCGCGCCAGGCGCGGCACGACGCGCACGCCGATCCAGGTGGCCACGCGCCCGAAGAAGCCCGTGACGATCATGAAGAGCGCCACGGCGAAGTCCAGGGCCAGGCGCACCCAGAAACGCAGCACCAGGTAGGGCTTGAGCAGGGCCCGCCAGCCGCGGGCCGCAGCCCAGGTGCGCCGCAGCTCCTGCACCGAGGGGAAGCCCATGGCCGGACTCAGCTCAGCCAAGCGCATGACGGCGGGGGTCTTCAATTCGCGGGCCGCCAGCATGGGCACCAGGAAGAGGGCCACGGCCAGCGAGGCCAGCAGGGAAAAGACCACGGCCAGGGCCAGGTCGCCGAAGATCTGGCCGGCCACGCCCTCGACGAAGGTGATGGGGAAGAAGACGGCCACCGTGGTGAAGGTGGAGGCCGTCACCGCGGCGGCCACCTCTCCCACGCCCTGTACGGCGGCCTCGCGCCGCGCCAGGCCGCGCTCCAGGCTGGTCTGGATGCTCTCCAGCACCACCACGGCGTTGTCCACCAGCATGCCCACGCCCAGGGCCAGCCCGCCCAGGGACATCAGGTTGAGGGACACGCCCCCCAGGTACATGGGCGCAAACGTGCAGACCACGCTCATGGGGATGGCGGTGGCGATGATGGCGGTGGCCCGGAAATCGCGCAGGAAGAGGAACAGGATCACCACGGCCAGCAGCCCGCCCAGCACGGCGGTGTTGCGCAGGTTGGCCAGCGAGGCCTCGATGAAGGCCGCCTGGTCGTCCAGCACCTCCACCACCACGCCCTCGGGCAGCGTGTCCAGGATGCTGGGCGGCCCCATCATGGCCTGCAGCACCTCGGGGGGCAGGTCGGGGGGCAGGTCCTCGGGAGCCGGCCGGTCCAGCCCCAGGCGCTCCTTCACCGAGCGCGCCACCTGCACGATGTTGCCGTCGGCCTCGCGGTGGATCTCCAGCTCCACGGCCTCGCGCCCATCCAGGTGCGAGACCACCTCGCGGTCGCGGTGGGCCTGGCGCACGGTGGCCACCTCGGAGACCCTGACCCGAGCCCCGTCCGGCCGCACCACCTCGATCTGACGCACCTCCTCCACCGTGGTGAACTGGTTGAGGGTGCGGATCATGTACTCGGTGTCGCCCTCGCGGATGCTGCCGCCGGAGATGTTCACGTTCTGGGAGATGAGCGCTGCCTGCACCTGCTCCAGGGTGACGCCGCGGGCCATCAGCCAGTCCTCGCGCACCTCCACCAGCACTTGGCGCTCCAGCCCGCCGCGCACGCGGGCCGCGGCCACGCCGTCCATGGCCTCCAGCAGGGGCTTGACCTCCTGCTCGGCCAGCTCACGCAGCTGGTAGAGGGTGGCCAGGGGATCTTCCTGGATCAGGACAGGCTCTTGCTGCGCGACCTGCTCCTCTTCCTCCCCCTCTTCGCTCTCTTCATCCTCCGTCTCTTCCTCTTCTTCCTCCTCTTCGTCATCTCCGTCCGTACCGAAAAAGCCAGCCTGGCAGCCGCTCTTGGGCGCTTGGTCCTCGACCTCTTCCTGGGCCTGCGCTTCTCTCTCCCTAGCGGCAGCTTCTTCTTCGGCGCGCTCGCGCTCGGCGCGGGCCTCGGCGCTCTCGGTGGAGACGGCCAGGCGCAGGATGGGTTCCAGCGAGGGATCGTAGCGCAGGATCAGCGGGCGCTCGGCGTCATCGGGCAGCCAGGTGGTCTGTAGGCGCTCGCGCACGTCCTGGGCCGCCTGGTCGATATCCGTGCCCCAGGAAAACTCCAGCACCACGTCGGAGAGCTCGGCCCGTGAGCGGCTCTCCAGCTCCACCAGGTGCTGCACCGTGGCCAGGGCCTCTTCGATGGGCCGCGAGACCTGGGTCTCCACCTCTTCAGGAGCGGCACCCGGCACCTCGGTACGCACCGTGATGGAGGGGTAGGCGATGTCGGGCATCAGGTTGAGGGACAGGCGCTGGTAGCTGACCCAACCGAAGACCACGGCCGCGATGAAGACCATCAGCACGCCGACCGGATGGTCGACCAGCGCGCGGAACACGGCGTTGGGTCGGGGCCCGGCGCTCACTCTTCTTCGCCCTCGCTACCCTCGGCGGACTGTTCGTCTCCCTCAGCGGAGGCGTCTTCCTCGTCCTCGTCATCTTCTTGCCCGGGGTGCCACTCGGGGTCGCTGGGCAAGCGCACGCGGGCCTCGTCGCGCAGAGCCTCGTGCCCCAGGGTGACCACCAGATCTCCTTCCTCGAGGCCCCCGATGACCTCCACGATCTCCACCTCCACGAAGCCCACCTCGATGGGCAGCTTGCGGGCGACGCGCTTGGGCCCTGGGGGCTCATCCTCCTTCTCCTCTTCCTCCTCCCCTTCTCCCTTGCCCTTCAGCTCGGTCAACTTGGCCTGGACCTGCTCCCAGAAGCCCGGCTCCTCCTCTTCTTCTTCTTCGCCATCGCCCTCCTCGCCCTCTTCCTCTTCTTCCTTGTCACCTTCCTCTCCCTTCTTCAGCTCGGGTGGGGCTTGTTCGACCCGGAAGACGTAGGGCGCGCCCCGGTCGTAGAGCACGGCGCGGCGCGGGATGGTCAGGGCCTGGTCGTGGTGATCCACCTGTACGCGCACCGAGACGAACTGCCCGGGCCGCAGCAGCCTGTCGGGTGCCTGGGGCACCACCGTGACCCGGAAGGTGCCGCTGTTGGGCTCCACCACGGGGGAGATGCGGGCCACCTGGGCGGCCACCTCGAGCTGGCTGTCGTAGACCGGCACCAACAGGGCCGGCTGCCCGAGCGCCACGCGCGCCAGGTCGCGCTCGGGAAGCTGGACCACCACCCGCAGGCGATCCAGATCCACCACCTGGAAGGCGCGGGCCGCCGCGCTGGCGGTCTGCCCGAAGCGGATATCACGCACCGCCACCGTGCCGTCGATGGGGCTGACCAGGTGGGTGAAGGCCTTGGTGGCGCGGGCTTCGTCAAAGGAAGCACGCGCCGTGACCAGGGCGTGGTGGGCATCCAGCAGGTCCCGCTCGCTGACCGCGCCCACCTCGGAGAGGCGCCGCAGCTCGTCGTAGGACTGCTCGGCGCGTTCCAGCTCGGCCTTGGCGCGCTCGAAGCCCGCGTCCAGGTTGGGGTTCTCGATGGTGGCCAGCACCTGGCCACGACGAACGCTGTCGCCCTCCTCTGCCCGTACGGCGGTCACGATGCCGTTGGTCTCGGGCACCAGGTCCACCTCGGCCTCGCTCTCGACGGTGGCCGAGGAGACGACGTACTGCCCCACCCCCCCAACGTCCGCCGGCAGGGCCTCGACGAGCGTACGCGGATCCGGCTTGAACTCGTCCTCCTCCCCCTCCTTGCCTTGACCCTCGCCACCTGGACCGCCACCGCAGCCCACCGCGAGTACGAGGAGGAGCAGAGCCAGCAGGAGACGGTGGGTGTGCATGGAAGTTCCCTGGAGAGCGCAGGCCGGCGGTTGCTTCGCTCGTATCACGACGCGTTCGAACAGGTGGCGACAAGAGGGCTCGCGTGCGGCGCTGCAGCGAACACCCCGCCATACGAGTGCCGCCCAGGATTATTCCGTCGACCTGCGCAGGCTGACCTCGATCAGGAATTGAGACGGTCGGGCCCCTGGACGGCCAAGGAGCACGGCCACGACGCCCCGTCGATCCCCTTGCGCCGAAGCCCAAGAGAGTTACCTCTCCTCCCCCCGAATGAGGAGTCTACGTGGCCAGCGATGACCTGATCGACGTCGAAGGCGTAGTCTGCGAAGTATTCCCCGGCGGAGCCTTCTTGGTGGAGACCGAAAGCGGCGCCAAGGTGCACGCCCACCTGGCGGGCAAGCTGCGGCGCTACCGCATCCGCGTGGTGCTGGGTGACAGGGTCACGGTGGCGGTATCGCCCTACGACCTGTCCCGCGGACGGATCACCTTCCGCCACAAGTAGACGCGCCCGCAGCGCCACCCCGCTGGCTCCTGGCTGCGGCCACGAGCTTGCCGCCAGATCTGTGTCCAGGCGGCGCTGCCCCCGACGGCGCCGGCAGACGCCACGCCCTGGCGCGGAACCGCCTGTAGGGCCTGCAGAGGGGACGCGGCTCCGCAGCCGAGCGGCGACCGCCACCGGCGCCGGGCTGCCCTGCACGCCCGAAGTGCAGCTTTCTCATCACCTTACCAACAAACAACCCTTTGCTTCCCCCGCGAGATGTGCCGTCACCTTGCCACAGGCTAGGCCCGCGATGGGGTCACCCTCACATGCACGCCGCTCTCAGGCTTCGCAAATGTCTTCCACAGCCTGTGGACAACCTATGGGAGACAGACCATTCCCGGAGGCCCTCCAGGGCGGTATTCACAGCCGTTTTCCGAAAATTCCTCAATTGCCAGCCCTGTTTTACATTTCGCAACAAATCTCCGCCCGGTTTTCCACAACATCGAGGGAGGACAGCGATCCCAGCGGCTTGCGGCTGAGGCGGCGCCCCCTGTCAGGGCCCTGAAAGGAGCACCCCGGGCCGCGGCGGAGCGGGATATGATGTAGCCGCTCGCATCAGGAGATAACCATGCGCCCCAGCCTCTTCCTCATGCTCTCCAGCTGCGCGCTGTTCACCGCCTGCAACAAGAAAGAAGGCGACAGCGGCGGCATCCCCACGGACACCAACAGCTGCCCGGCCCCGGAAAACGACCAGGACGGCGACTGCTGGGCCCCCCCTGACGACTGCGACGATACCGATCCCTACGCCTATCCAGGCGCCGACGAGGTGCCCTACGACGGCATCGACAACGACTGCGACGGCGAAGACGTGGTCGACGCGGACGGCGATGGCTACATCGGCGAGGCGGCCGGCGGCGACGACTGCAACGACAACAACCCCGAGTACTACCCGGGCGCCGAAGAGACCTGCCAGGACAAGTACGCCGGCTACGACGTCGATTGCGATGGCAGCGAGCAGACCGACGACTGCGACGGCGACGGCAGCGACCGCTGGGACGACTGCAACGACGACAACCCCGACTCCTACCCCGGGGCCGAAGAGATCTGGTACGACGGCATCGACGGCGACTGCGACACGGAGTCCGACTACGACCAGGACGGCGACGGCCAGGAGCACGCCGACTACGGCGGCGAGGACTGCGACGACACCCGCGCCGACGTGTACTACGCGGCAGCGGAGATCTGGGACGGCGTGGACCACGACTGCGACGGCTACGCGGACATGATGGCGCAGGCCGACGCCCAGGTCGAGTACATGGGCAGCAACTACGACCACGCCGACTACTACATGGGCTGGGTGGTGGACTGGATGTCGGACATGAACGGCGACGGCACGCCCGACATCGCCACGGCCGGTCCCAACAATGGCTACAACTTGCTGGACAAGTCCACCGTCCCCACCGGACGCGTCTATATCGTGCCTGGCAGCGGTCCCACTGGCCACTCCTCCTACTTCACCGAGAGCGCCATCGCCTACGTGGACGGCGGCTCAGAAGAGTACCTGGGCTTCGACATGGTGGTGCCCGGCGACATGGACGGCGACGGCTACGACGAGCTGCTAGTGGCAGCGCCCTACCACTACCAGAGCAGCATGTACGGCGCGTCGCTGCTCTACTCGGGCGCCGACCTGCTGGCCTACGGGGCGCTGGGCACGGCCGACGCCACGGCCACCCTCTTCGGCGGCGACTACTGGGGCTTCGACTGTACCGCCATCCCCGACCTGGACGGCGATGGCGTGCCCGAGCTCACCGCGGGCGCCAACGACTACATCGCCCCCAGCTTCGGCATCTGGTCGGGCGCCAGCGCCATGGCCGGGGGCAGCCTGGACGTCGGCGAGGCCATGGTGGAGTTCGGCCTCTTCTCGGGCAACGCCATGGGTGGTGACATCTGCCCGGGCGGCGATTTCAACGGCGACGGCCTGCAAGAGCTGCTGGTGGGCTACGGCAGCCACACCTGGGAAGACGACGGCGCCGGCGGCTCGGTGCGCACGGGCGCCGACGGCACGCTGGTGGTCATCCCGGGCGACGACCTGGCCCAGGGCGGCTCCTTCACCGGCAATAGCGGCAGCCAGGTCACCGACAGCGACGGCACGGGCATCGGCTGGCGCCACGGCTGGACCTACGACGCCGACGGCGACGGCTACGACGAGCTACTGGCCGGGGCCTTCTACGCCAGCGGTGACTACGAGCAGGCCGGTACGGTCTACGTCATCCCCGGCCAGAGCACGCTGCTCGACGGCTCGGCGCCGAACATGGCCAGCCTCACCATCCACGGCGCGCTGGACTACGGCTGGCTGATCCCCTCCAAAGAACCCGCCGACTTCGACGCCAACGGCCGCGGCGACATCCTGGTCAGCCACATCGGCAGCATGGTGGGCGACATCAAGGGTCACAGCTACGTCTTCCGCGACAGCGCCATCACGGCCGGCGGCACGGTCCTGGCCGACGAGTCCGCCGAGATCTTCGCCACCAAGTACGAAGACGATCGCTTCGGCTTCTCCTCGGCCTTCACCGACCTGGACGACGATGGCGACGACGACGTGCTGATCAGCGCCTACTTCCCGCTCGACGGCAAGCTCTGGGCCTACTACAGCGAGGTCCCCAGGGACTAGCCGGGGATCGTCACCCCAGCATCAACCAGCCGATCCCCGCCACCGCCGCCAGCGAGGCCAGGGTGGCCGCCGTGCCTGCCACGCGCCAGGGCGCGCTGTCTCCGCGGTGGATGTTGGGCGGCAGCACCAGGGCCAGCAGGCTGCCCGCCGCCAGCCCGCCGAAGTGGGCGGCGTGGTCGGCGCCGACGAAGAGGCCGAAGACGATGATGATGAGGATCCAGCGCAGCATGCCGTTGCGGATGCCGATGCCGATATGGGTGCGATCGCGGTGTCCCCAGACCGCCATCAGGCCTATCAAGCCGCAGACCGCCCCGGAAGCGCCGATGGACACGCCGCCCCCCGCCACCAGGGACCAGATCAGCGAGACCAGCGAGGCCGCCACCCCCGTCAGCAAGAAGGCCACCATGGCCTTGTTGCCACCGTAGACCTCTTTCACGGTGGGCGCCAGGTAGAGCAGGGCCACAGTGTTGAAGCCGATGTGCATCAGGCCGCCGTGCAGGAACACGCTGGTCCACAGGCGCCAGAACTGCAGCTCGAGGGTGAGCGGGGCGAAGTTGCCGCCCGCCACCACCAGGTCCTGGGCCGAGAGATCCGCCACGCTGGAGCTCTCCCCCCCGATGGCCACCATCACGTAGGCCACGGCGAAGCAGGCAGCCAGCAGCGTCTCGACGCTCAGGCCCAGGCCGAAGCGCCGCACCACCCGCTGCCCCAGCTCGGCCTGCCGCGAGCGCAGGCGGGATCCGCAGTGGATGCAGACCTTCTCGTCCATGCCATTGATGCCCTGGCAGACCGGGCAGAGCTTGTGCTCGCGCTTGACCGCCGCGGCCTTGCCCTTGACCGACTCGCCGCGAGCCTTCTGACGATCCTGCCAGGCACGCAGCTTCCAGCGCAGCCGCACCTGGTTGAAGCCCAGCTTGCCGGCCAAGCCGACCAAGGTCTCAATCCAATCGTACTCGTCTCGTTGGTCTCTGCCCATGGCCGCTTTCCTCGCCTCTCCCCTAACGCGCTCCCCCCCAGGCTCCCTAGGCTCCGCCTGCCCTGTTTTTGCACCGCTTGGGCACCGCAGGACGGGTGACAGGGCCCGGGGCCCGGCGTTAGTGGGCCCGGGCCTTACGCCACCCGGAGAAGCCATGAGCCGATCGAAGGTCGCCATCCTGCGCACATCCCCCCGCACGGTGCTCGCCGACTACCACGAGCTGATGAACCTGGCCGACTACCAGCAGGTGGTCGCCAAGGACGCCGACACCGCGCTGAAGATCAACATCTCCTGGCACTACTTCTACCCGGCCAGCTCCACCACGCCCTGGCAGCTCGAGGGGGTCATTCGAGCCATGAAGGCCGACGGCTACGATCCCGATCTGATCCACGGCTGCCACAACCGCACCGTGGTCATCGACGCCCACCTGGGGGAGCGCGAGAACAAGCAGGTGCACGTGGTCGAGGGGCACGGCCTACGCAATGTCCACCTGTACGAGGGCGAAGAGTGGATCCCGGTGGGCGAAGCGGTGGGCGACCTGAAGAACCAGTTCACCGTGCTGAACGAGGTCTACCCCAAGGGCTTCATGATCCCCAGGCGCTTCATCGGTGAGAACATCATCCACCTGCCCACGGTCAAGACCCACATCTTCACCACCACCACCGGGGCCATGAAGAACGCCTTCGGGGGCCTGCTGAACGAGCACCGCCACTGGACCCACCCGGTGATCCACGAGACCCTGGTGGACCTGCTGATGATCCAGAAGAAGATCCATCGCGGCGTCTTCGCGGTGATGGACGGCAGCTTCGCCGGCGACGGTCCAGGGCCGCGCTGCATGCTACCCCACGTCAAGAACGTGGTGCTGGCCTCGGCCGACCAGGTGGCCATCGACGCGGTGGCTGCCAAGCTGATGGGCATGGATCCAATGGACATCAAGTTCATCCGCATGGCCCACGACATGGGGCTGGGCTGCGGCGATCCCCGCCAGATCGAGATCGTGGGCGATCAAGAGGCGGCAGCCGAGAGCTGGAACTTCCAGGGTCCCTTCGCCGAGATGACCTTCGCCTCGCGCAACCAGCACCGCATCTACTGGGGCCCCCTCAAGGGCCCGCTGGAGTGGTCGCTCAAGACCTGGATGGCCCCCTGGTCCTACCTGGCCTCGGTCACCTACCACGACATGTACTGGTATCCCAGAAACGGCAACCGCCGCGTGCACGAGGTGCTGCAGAGCGACTGGGGGCGTCTCTTCCACAACTGGGAGCGCCTGCAGCCCGATGAGCGCGGCTTCACCGACCTGGGCAATCCCCCCAACAGCTTCCGCTACACCACCACCGACCTGCTGCGCAAAGGCGTGGGCCTGCTGGCCAACTCCTTCAAGGAGGCGCCCGAGGTGGCGGCCCGGCTGCGCAGGCGGGCTGGAAAGGGGAGGTAGCCCGGCAGCTCAGGGCTCCACAGCTCCGTTGACGTCGAGCACGGGTTCCACCACCAGCTCATCGGCGTCCATCATCACCACGTCCATCATCGCGGCCAGGCGCTGCAGCGAGGAGAGCAAGAGGTTCCGTTCCCAGTCCTCGAGCCGGGCGAACTCCTGCACGAAGTGCTCCTGCAGCAGACCGGGGGCGTTCTCCACCATGTGCTCGCCAGCCGGGGTCAGCCCGATCAGCACGCAGCGCCTGTCATCGGCGCTGCGCTCGCGCGCCACCAGCCCGCGGGCGGACAAGCGCCCCACGATGCTGGTGACCGTGGCCGGGCTCAGGTGAACCCTGCGCGAGAGCTTGCCCACGGGCAGCTCACCCCTGCCAGCCAACTCCTTGAGGACCATCAGCTGCGGCACGGTCAGCCCGTAGCTGGCTATCAGGCTCCTGGAGTGCAGATCGATGGCCCGCATGATGCGCCGCAAGGCCACCAGGACATCCTCCAGCTGCTCCTCCATGCCGTGCCTCCTCGCAGGCAGTTGACTCCTCGCAGGTGGATAGAGGGCTCGTGTTCAGGGGAACGGAACCACCGGTGGGCAGGCCGCTCGCTCAGCTGGTCCAGGAGAGGCGCTGCCGGGATCTCTTGGACAGGCTGGGCCGACCGGCCCGCTCCTCTTCCTCGTAGTTCGCCTCGATGGCCGCCAGCACGGCCTCGACCGGCTCGTCGAGATCTTCTTCGGGAACCGGCTCGAAGAAGTGGAAGAAACCCTCTTTGAAGGTGCGCTTGGCCCCATCCCTGAACATATAGGTGCGCCGCCCCTCCTCCTCATGGAGAACGATCGCCGGGCCCCACTCCGGACGCGCTTTGTGACGAACCAGACCCAGAGTCGGCTCTTCTTCCGTCTCGACTTCTTTCTTCTTGGCAGCCACTGCTGGCCTCCATTTTCTCCGGGCGCCGACCCTTCTACTGCCAGTCCTTTCCCTGCGACGCGCTCACCACGCCGCAGCTTGGCTAGCGGTGGCGCCGCTGGTAGGGCGAGTCGGAGTAGAACTCGAACAGGCTGCCCTTGCGGAAGACCATCTTCTCGTGGCCATCCACGCTGGTGATCACCACCTGCCCCGCGTAGCCGGAAGAGAAGGCCTTGGCCTCTCGCACCGCTTCGGCGCGCTCTGCGTACTCGTAGTTCTTAGCTGCAAATTGGACGTTGTACATGGTTCTCCTTGAGCCTGCCCGCCGTCGAGGCCCAGCACGCAAGTACCGCTCACGACGGCGCCGCGCCGCCTCTGCATGCGCCTGTCTCGCCGATCGGCCATCGGCTATTGAGCGCAATATCTAACGTATACAAACGATTCTGTCGAGGCCGGCACCCCGCCCATACGTATTGACTCAGCCAGTGGTTAAGAGGCGTCATGGCCCCGTCCGCCCTGCACGGCAAGACCGCCCTCATCACCGGCGCTTCCGCCGGGCTGGGGGCCGATTTCGCCCGCCAACTGGCTCAGATGGGCTGCGCCGTCGTGCTCGTAGCTCGCCGTGAAGAGGCCCTGCGGAAGTTGGCGCAGCAGCTTGAGCATGAACCCGGCGTGCGCGTCACCGTGCTGCCCATGGACCTCAGCCTGCCGGGAGCGGCCCAGCGCCTCTTCGCGCTGCTGGACCAACAGGACCTGACCATCGACGTGCTGGTGAACAACGCCGGCTTCGGCATGCACGGCCCTTTCGCCGAGCAGTCCGTCGCCAGTATCGAGCAGCTGCTGCAGCTGAACGTGGTTTTCCTCACCGAGCTGTCCAGGCTCGCCATCGAAGGGATGCGGCAGCGAGGATCGGGACACCTGCTGCAGGTGGCCTCCATCGGCGCATTCCAATCCACCCCTTCCTACGCCGTATACTGCGCTTCCAAGGCCTATGTGCAGAGCCTGGGCGAGGCGCTGCACCACGAGCTGGGTGGCAGCGGGGTGAGCTGCACCGTGCTCTCCCCCGGGGTGACGGCGACCGAGTTCCTGCAGGTCGCAGGCCAGCGCGTCACCCCCTACCAGCGACTGATGATGATGCGCAGCCCCGACGTGGTGCGCTGCGGCCTGCGAGCCATGCTGGCTGGCCGGCCCCTCTGCGTGCCTGGGCTGCTCAACTGGATCGGCGCCTGGTCCATGCGCCTGCTGCCCCGCAGGCTGCAGGCCATGGTGGCGGCGTGGATGATGCGGGGGGGCTGAACCTGAACCCTACTCCGCCACCAACGCCAGCGTGCTGAGCGTGTGCAGGCCGCTGCCGGCGTCGCTCTCGATCAGCAGGCCGTCGGCCGAGACCGTGGCCGTGCCGCCATCGGTCCAGTCGGCACCCAGGTAGTCTGCAACACGGATGCCGACCTGGCTGCCGGGCTTCAGCCCGAAGCTGTTGTCGGCGCTGAAGGACATCACCGGGTCCACCGCGGCGTCGAAGGAGCCGACGTACCACAGGCCCAGCAGCGTGCCGTCGAGTGTGTTCAGGTCGGGCAGCAAGGCCTCTTCCACCTGGACGCCCTGAATGACCCAGGAGCCCGTCAGCCCGATGTCCATATTGGCCGCCACCACGTCCAGATGCAGGCCCTCGCCGGCCTCCACCTGCCCGCTGAAGCCCTTGTCGATATCGGTGTGGTGCGTGTACTCCAGGGCGTAGGAGGGCACCGCCAGGCTGTTGTCGGTCTCGGCGACCACGTCCACTGGAATGAGCCCGTGCACGTTCTCCTCGCCAGCCTCGAAGTGGAAGCTGTAGCGACCGCCATCCAGTGCGCCGAACCCGAAGCTGCCGTCCGCGGCCAGGTCGGTGGTCATGCAGTGGGTCATGCAAATCTGGGCCGTACCGGCCGCCGCGGATCCGTCCTCGTACAAGACGAAGCCCGAGAGCGTGCCCGTGGGATCGGTGTCAGTGTCGGTGTCCGCGTCGGCGTCGGCGTCGGCGTCGGTGTCCGCGTCGGCGTCGGTGTCGGTGTCGGTGTCGGTGTCGCCCTCGACACCCGAGTCGGGCTTGTCATCGCAGCCGACCACCGAAGGCGCGGCCAGGAGCAGCAGCGCAGCCATCGAGCTCAGAACCTTGCAGGCCATCTTCTCCACCTCTTCTCTTTCACGTGGGGATCTGTTTCACGTGGGTCAGGGTTTCACCTCGGCGAAGGCCATTCTATCCGCGCTTTGGCACCGGGCGCACCCCGCTTGTGGTGAGCAGAGCCACCCACAGCCCCGACAGGGGTCTTTCTGGGGGGTTGACATCGCGGAAGACGACGGGTAACCCGGTGCGCCGGAGGTAGAGCGATGCCCGTCCTCGTACCCGATCCCGAAGAGCGCACGCTGGGTGAGGCGCTGCGCGCCGTGGCCCAGGCGCAGCCCGACCGCCCCGCCCTGCTGGCCGACAAGCGCAGGCTGAGCTGGTCCGAGCTGGACCAGGAGACGGACCGCCTGGCCCAGCTGCTGCACAGCGTCGGCGTACGGCCCGGCGACCCGGTGGGGCTGCTCTGCAACAAGCGCCCCGAGGTGGTCACCACCTTCCTGGCTTGCGCGCGACTGGGCGCCATCGCATCGCCCGTGAACTTCAAGCTGCATCCCGGCCGCCTACTGGACCAGTTCGCCACCGTGGGCATGCGCACGGTCGTCACCGAGCGCGGCTTCGACCGCCTGCTGGCCCACCTGGCCCCGGTGCTGGACGATCCCCGTCGCGTGGTCTACATCGACGAGCCCGGACAGCAAGGGCGGACGCTCTACGAAGAGAACCTGGAGCATCCCGCGGCCGCCCTCGACTTCCGCCCCGACCCCGACACGGTCTGCTACTACAACTACACCTCGGGCACCACGGGCCGACCCAAGGGCGCCATCTCCACCCACCGCAACATCCTGGTCAACGCGCTGTCGGGCATCGAAGGCTTCGGCTTCGACAGCGACGATGTCTTCCTGGGCATGTTCTCGGTCTTCTCCCACCCCCACGAGCTCTTCCACCGCAGCCTGCTGGTGGGCGGCCCCTTCGTGATCTGGGACACCCTGAGCCCGCGCATCGTCTGCCAGGTCATCGAGCGCTTCCGCGTGCGTTGGATGATGGCGGTGCCCAGCTTCTACGAGATGATGCTCGATCACGGCGGCCCCGGCCGCTACGACCTCTCCTCGCTGCGCGTGCTGGAGGCCGGCGGCGCCTGGGTATCGGCCGAGACCGTGTACGAGATGGAAGAGCGCTACTGCGCCTACTTCATGCCGGTCTGGGGCTCTACCGAGACCACCGGCGTGGCCCTGGCCATGCCGCCAGGCCAGCCACGGCTGCCCGGCGCCACGGGAAAACCCGCCCCACGCTACCAGATCCGGGTAGTCGACGAATCCGGTGCCGACCTGCCGGACGACGCCATCGGCGAGATGCTGGTGCGTGGCCAGGCGGTCACCGGCGGGTATGAAAAACGCCCCCAAGAGACCGCGGCCCACTTCCGCGACGGCTGGTACCACACGCAGGACCTGGTACGACGCGACGAGCAGGGCTTCGTGCACTTCGTCGGCCGCCGCTCCGAGATGATGAAGATCGGCGGCATTCGGGTCTACCCGCTGGAGCTCGAACAGGTCATCGCCCAGCATCCTGACGTGGAAGAGGTGGTGGTGGTGCGCCACCTGGAGCGCCTGCGGGGCGAGGTGGCCCGCGCCGTCGTCGCGACCACCCCTGGCTCCACCTTGAACGCCAAGATGCTCAAGGCCTTCTGCCGGCAGCTCCTGGCCGTCTACCAGGTGCCACGCATCATCGAGTTCTGGAAGGAGATCCCGCGCCTGCCCAACGGCAAGGTGGACAAGCAGGCCATCGTGGAGGTGCCCACCGATCCGCGCCGCGACGAGCGCCCCTAGCGATGGCTCGCCTCTCCCCCCAGCTGTTCGTCAAGGACCTTGGTGGCCTGGGTCTGTACTACCCGGGAGCGTGGGCCCTGAACCGGCTGCCACGCCGCGGTCTGTCCGCCGCCGCCCGCCTGGGCGCCAGCGCCGTGCGGCGCCTGGAGATCCACGACGCCAGCGAGGTGCGCCAGGAGCTGCGGCTGCTCTTCGGAGACCAGCCCTTGCCGGCCTCGGAAGAGGTGATCCTGAAAGAGGCCCTGCGCCTGGCCATGTTCAACGAGCTGGAGGTGTTGCGCTACCCCTGGCTCAACCCACGCAGCATCGACGGCGTCTGCGAGATCGAGGGGCGGCAGCACCTGGACGCCGCCTTGCAGCGCGGCAAAGGCGCCATCGTGCTCATCGGCCACTTCGGCGCCAACCAGATGATCATGCCGGCCCTGGGCCACAAGGGCTACGCCATGAACCAGCTCTCGGCCCCACCCACGGTCTGGGCCGACATCCTGCGCGAGACCCGCACCACCCCCTTGTGGGAGAAGGTGCTGGAGCGCCGCTGGCAGCTGGAGCAACGCCTGCCCGTACAGCACATCAACGTCTTCAAGTTCCTGCGCCCGGCCTACGAGTGCCTGCAGCGCAACGAGGTGCTGGGCCTGGCCTTCGACGGGGGCGGTGGCACGCGCTGGACTGAGCTGCAGCTGCTGGCGCGCACGGCCAACATCTCGGTGCAGCCGGCTCAGCTCTGGCGCACGAGCGGCGCCGCATTGCTGCCCACCGTGGTGGTGCGCCAGACCGGCACCCTACGCCATCGCATCATCATCGAGCCTCCCCTTCAGTGGCAGCCCCGCAAGAACCGCATGCAGGCCTTCCAGGTCAACATGCAGGCCTTCGCCGACCGCTTCGGGACCTGGGTGGCCCGCTACCCCGACCACTACCTGCACTTCATGCTGATGCGCCGGCGCGTGCGGGGCACGGACGTGATGCCCTTCTTCGACGACTACCCCCCGGCCGAGGACGGCATGGACAGCGAGCAGGCCCAGCAGCGCTTGCGGGAGGCGGGCGGGCGGTCCTGAGGGCTCGCAGCGGCGTGGGGGAGGGGGAGCGCGAAGCGCGATTGGGGGCGTACGCAGTGAGGGGGTGTCCCCCTCCCCCAGCTGTCTGCGTGATAGAGGGCCCCTCCGCAACCCTACGGAGGAGCCATTCCATGAGCTACGTCGCTGGCAAGACCTGCCTGGCCTGTCTGGCCACCCTGGACCGCGAAGACGATTCCTTCACCTGCCCCCAATGCGGCGGGAACCTGGAGATCACCTACGACTACGACGCCTTGAGGGGCGTGTTGACCCGCCAGGCCCTGGCCGACGATCCGCGTGCTGACATCCGGCGCTGGCTACCCCTGCTGCCCGTCTCCGACGCCAGCTTCTACCCTCCCCTGAACATCGGCGGCACACCCCTGCACGCGCCAGCGCGCCTGCGCCAGGCCCTGGGCCTGCCCCAGCTCTTCCTGAAGGACGACACCCGCAACCCCAGCGCCTCCTTCAAGGACCGCGCCTCGGCCGCGGCCCTGGCCCACGCCCGCCAGCGGGGCGCCGACTGGATCTGCGCCGCGTCCACGGGCAACGCCGGCTCTTCCATGGCCTGCCTCTGCGCCAGCGTGGGGCAGCCGGCCGTGGTCTTCGTGCCCGCCACGGCACCCAAGGCGAAGGTGGCCCAGCTGCTGATGTTCGGCGCCGATGTGCTGGCGGTGGAAGGCACCTACGACGACGCCTTCGACCTGTCCCTGGCCGTCTCGGCCGAGTACGGTTGGTACAACCGCAACACGGGCACCAACCCCTACACCCGCGAGGGCAAGAAGACCTGCGCGCTGGAGATCGCCGAGCAGCTGGGCTGGGACGTGCCCGACCGCGTGCTGGTGCCCGTGGGCGACGGCAACATCATCAGCGGCATCTGGAAGGGCTTCCGCGACCTGCTGGCCTGCGGCCTGACCAAGAGCATGCCGCACATCACGGCGGTGCAGTCCCAGGCCTCCGACGCCGTGGCGCGCTCGGTGCGCGCCGCTCAGACCTCTCCCCCGGCCGATCCCTCCCGCATCGAGGTCGTGCAGGTCGCAGCCACCACCCTGGCCGACAGCATCTCGGTGGACCTGCCTCGCGACGGCCTGGCCGCCGTTCGTGCGGTGTTGGAGACCGAGGGCGGTGTGGTTACCGTGCCCGACCAGGCCATCCTCGACGCCATGGGCACCATGGCCCGCGCCACGGGCGTCTTCGCCGAGCCCGCCGGTGCCACGGCCTTCGCCGGCCTGCAGGCCATGCTGGCAGCGGGCGAGCTGGATCCCGCGGAGCGCGTGGTGGTGCTGGTCACCGGCAACGGCCTGAAGGACGCCGCCTCGGCCATGAGGGCGGCTGGCGAGCCCAGGCGTATCGAGCCCAGCCTGGAGGCCGTAGCGCGGGCGCTGCAGCTCTGAGCCGACAAACGGTGACCGATCGCACTGGCGGCCTGCGCGCCGATGGTTAGATGCGGGGGCTTCCGCTCCAGGCTTTCCGCCATCCACCCCCACCCACTCATCTTTGCCAGTAGTATAGGAGCCATCCATGCGCAGTTTTCTCGGTCGTGACATTCTCTCCCTCAAAGGCTTCGAGCGAGCCGAATTCTTCCGCGTCTTCGAAGTCTGCGACAAGCTGGCTCCCATCGCCCGCGACCGCCGCAACTCCGACCTGTTGGCGGGCAAGACCCTGCTGACCGCTTTCTACCAGCCCAGCACCCGCACGCGCATGGCCACCGAGGCCGCCATGCATCGCCTGGGCGGCCACGTGCTGGGCTTCGCCGACGCCAAGATGACCCGTGCTGGCGACTTCTACCAGGAGACCATCAAGGACACGGTCCACATGCTGGAGTACTACGCCGACGTGATCGCCATGCGTCACTTCCAGCAGGGCGCGCCCGCCGAGGCCGCCAAGTGGTCTTCCGTACCCGTGATCAACTGCGGCGACGGCTGGGGCGAGCACCCCACGCAGGTGCTGACCGACCTCTACACCACCTACAAGGAGTTCGGCCGCCTCGATGGCCTCAACTTCCTGTGCATCGGCGACATGCGCATGCGCACCATGCACTCCATCGCCTACGCCATGTCCCAGTTCGACATCAAGGGCACCTTCATCTCGCCGCCCGACATGAGCCTGACCGACGAGTTCAAGGCCGAAATCCAGGCCCTCAACGTGCAGTTCGAGGAGAAGGAGCACGTGGAGCAGGCCATCGGCGATGCCGATGTGATCTACATGGAGCCGGTGGTGCAGCCCGACTACACCATCTCGCGCCACGAGGTGCCCGACGACTACGGCAAGACCCCAGCCAACTACAAGGTCACCCGCCAGCTGCTGGCCGAGAAGGGCAAGAGCTCCAGCATCGTGCTGCACTCCCTGCCGCGCATGGACGAGCTGCCCGCCGACGTCGACGACACCCGCCACGCCCGCTACTGGATCGAGGCCTTCAACGGCGTCGTGATGCGCATGGCGCTGCTGTCGCTGGTGCTGGGGGCGATGGAGTAGCTGCCTGGGCGGACCGAGCTGGCGGCGTCCGCCACGCCGCAGCTCATCCCATCAGCGACCCGTATCGCAAAGACGCGCCGAGCCCGCAGCAGCTGCGGGTCACGGCGCGTCTCGTCGTTGCGGGGTCTTAGCCCAGCTTCCTCTTCGAGCCCTTCTCCAACAGCTGCCCCAGCAGCTCGGCCGGCTTCTCGCAGCGCGTCAGCAGCATCATGGCCGCGATGACATAGAGCTTGTGCTCGGCCTCGTGGTAGGTGGGATCGCGGTACTTGTCGAAGACGCCGGCCGTGACCTCGCCCGCCTCGCAGCTGACACCCGTGATGTCGGCCGGCAAGCAGTGCATGTAGAGCGCCTCGCCGCCCTTGGTCAGGGCCATCTTCTCTTCGGTGCACTCCCAGTCCAGGAAGCGCTTGTTGGCCTCGAGGCACCTCTTCTCCAGCGCTTCCAGCTCCGCGGCCCGGCCGCCCCGCAGCAGGTCGGTGCGCTGCTGCATGACCGTGTAGGGAGCCCAGCTCTTGGGGTAGACGATGTCGGCGCCTTCAAAGGCCTCTTCCATGCTATGGGCCACCGAGAAGCTGCCGCCCGAAGCCTGGGCGTGGCCGCGGGACATGTGCACCAGGTCGGGGATCAGATCGTAGCCCTCGGGGTGGGCCAGCACCACGTCCATGCCGTAGCGGCTCATCAGGCCGATGATGCCCTGGGGCACGGACAGGGGCTTGCCATAGCTGGGGGAGTAGGCCCAGGTCATGGCGATCTTCTTGCCGCGCAAGGCCTCCAGGGAGCCGTAGGTCTTCTTGAGGTGCAGCAGGTCGCAGAGGCTCTGGGTGGGGTGGTCGCGGTCGCACTGCAGGTTGATGATGGAGGGCCGCTGGGGCAGGATGCCGCGCTTGTAGCCCCACTCCACCGACTCGGAGACCTCAGCCATGTACTCGTGGCCCTCACCCAGGAACATGTCGTCCCGGATGCCGATGGTCTCGGTCATGAAGGAGATCATGTTGGCGGTCTCGCGCACGGTCTCGCCATGGGCCACCTGGCTCTTGGTCTCGTCCAGGTCCATCAGGGACAGGCCCAGCAGGCTGGCCGCGCTGGCGAAGGAGAAACGCGTGCGCGTGGACTTGTCGCGGAAGAGCGAGACAGCCAGCCCGCCGCGGAAGGCGCGGGCGTCGATGTTGGCGCGCCACATGTCCTCCAGGGCCTCGGCGGCCAGGAGCACCGCTTCCAGGTCGGCGTCGGTCTGGTTCCAGGTGAGCAGGAAGTCCTTCTGGTAGAGCGTGGTGCTCAGCTCGCCCAGGCGGTCGAGCATGCTGCGGATCTGTTCGGACATGTTTCCACCTCTCTATGTGTGGGATTCGTTGGTGTAGGTCCGGGCCGTCTCAGTCGTGGACGATGCGGGTGCCAGCATCGCCCTCGAAGGCCCGCGAAAGATCGTCTGGCGTGCAGATGATCACCTCTTCTCCACCGTTCTCCAGGAACTGGATCGAGGCGTCCACCTTGGGCCCCATGCTGCCCGGCGGGAACTCGCCGGCCGCAGCCAGCGCGCGCATCTGGGAGATGGTGGCCTGCCGAATCGGTGTGGGCCGGCTACCCAGAAAGCCCTTGTAGATGGCATCCACGCCCGTGGTGATCAGCAGGCGCCGCGAGCCCAGGCCATTGGCCAGCAGGGCGGTGGCCCTGTCTTTGTCGATCACGGCCTCCAGGCCCTTCATATTCCCATTGTCATCCGTCATGACGGGAATGCCGCCGCCGCCGCAGGCCACCACGACCGTCCCCTCCAGGGTCAGGCGGCGGATGGCCTCCAGCTGCACGATGCCGGTGGGGATGGGAGAGGGCACCACGCGGCGGTATCCGCGATGCGCGTCTTCCACCATCTGCCACTGGCGGTCCCTGATCATGACCTTGGCCTTTTCTTCCGAGTAGAAGCGGCCGATGGGCTTGGTGGGATTGTCGAAGGCCGGATCTTCGGGGCTGACCTCCACCTCGGTGACCAGCGTGATCACCTCGCGGGTGACTCCGCGCCGCGCCAGCTCCTCACGCAGGGAGAGCTGGATCATATAGCCTATGCTGCCCTGGCTATCGGCCACCAGGGAGTCCAGGGGAACCTCGTGGATGGTGTCTCGCGCCAGCTCCGATCGCAGCTGCATATACCCGACCTGGGGGCCGTTGCCGTGGGTGATGACCAGCGGCGCCGAACGCTCTGCCAGCTCGGCGATATGCTCGACAGCATGCGCGGTCACCATGAACTGGTTCTGCACCGAAGGGGGCAGCGATGGATCGACGAGGGAGTTGCCCC
Source organism: uncultured Enterobacterales bacterium (assembly GCA_964454135.1). GTDB lineage: Bacteria > Myxococcota_A > UBA796 > UBA796 > JAFGLY01 > CAYVQL01. The sequence goes on from CAYVQL010000111.1 coordinate 27,102, forward strand.
CCATGGCCACTACGCAGATATCCGACATTTTCAACGCTCTCCTGCTGAGGAAACGCGCAGTCTAACAACGGACGTGACGGGGAGCGATCCGTCTGGCGTCATCCGATTGAAAAATGGAGCCGTGCTATCCTTCCCGCCCGCTTCGAAGGAGCCCCTGTGCTCGTAGGCGTCGACATCGGCGGGACCTTCACCGACGGCGTGGCCGTCGCGGCCGGTCAGCTGCGCACCATCAAGCTCCCGTCGACGCCAGCGGATCCCGCCGCGGCCGTGCTGGCGGCGTTGGATGCCCTCGGCCAGCGAGCCGCCCCGACACGCGTGCTGCACGGCACCACCCTGGTGACCAATATGCTGCTGGAGCGCCGCGGCGCGCGCACGGGCTTCGTCACCACCCAGGGCATGCGCGACCTGCTGCACATCGGTCGCCACGAGCGGCCCTTGAACTACGCCATTCGACAAGAGCTGCCCCAGCAGCACCATCCCCCGGTCCCCCGCCGGCGCCGTATCTGCGTACCCGAGCGGCTGTCCGCGGACGGCTCCGTGGTGATCCCCCTGGACGAAGAGGCCCTGCGCCACGCCCTGCGCCAGCTGCTGCGGGACGGCGTCCAGGCCCTGGCCATCGGCTTCCTGCACGCCTACCGGCAGCCGCGACACGAGCTGCGAGCCGCCGCGCTGGCCGCCCAGGAAGCGCCTGAGGTCTTCACCTGCTGCTCCCACGAGGTGTCGCCCCGCTTCCGCGAGTACGAGCGCTTCCTGACCAGCGCCTGGAACGCTCGCGTCGCGCCTGGCGCCACGACCTACTTGCGGCGCCTGGTGGCCGGGCTCGAAGAGCGTTGGCCCCAGACCTCCCTGGCCATGATGACCAGCAGCGGGGGCCTGGAGACCCTGCAGCCCGCTGCCGCGCAGCGCCCGGGATCGCTGGCACGCACCCCCATCCGGCTGGCGCTCTCCGGGCCGGCCGCGGCGGCCAGCGGCGTGGCGCGCGTGGCACGCGAGCTGGGCCTGCAAGACTGCGTGGGCCTGGACGTGGGTGGCACCAGCGCCGACATCGTCGTACTGCGCGGCGGGCGCCTGCGCCGGGCCCCCATGGAGGAGAGGAGGGTTGGAGGCTACCCCCTGCAGATCCCCATGTTGGATCTCGAGACCATGGGGGCGGGCGGCGGTTCTCTGGTGCGACGCGACCGCTTCGGGGCCCTGCGCATCGGACCCCGCTCCGCTGGCGCCCGACCTGGACCCGCCTGCTACGGCCAGGGGGGCAGCTTGGCCACGGTCACCGACGCCGCCGTAGTGGCGGGCAGGCTGCCCAGCCAGGTCTTGCTGGCAGGAACGCTGCGGCTACAACACGACCTGGCCCGCCAGGCCCTGGTACAGGCCTGCGGCCCCGCAGGCGAACCAGTTTGCCAGGCCTTGGAGATCCTGGCGCTGACCGAGGCTGACATCGCCTTCGCCATCCGGGAGCGCACCGTGGCCCGCGGGCTGGACCCATCCGCCATGGCCCTGGTGGCGGCTGGCGGCGCCGGCCCGCTGCTGGCGGCCGGGGTGGCCGAGGTGCTGGAGCTGGCCGAAGTGGTCGTGCCTCCTCATCCCGGCCTGCTGGCGGCCTGGGGCTTGCTGGCCGCACCCGAGCGGCGCGAGGCCACGGCCACGGTGCTGCGACCGCTGGAGGACGTGGCGGACCTGCCGCAGCGCTACGTCAGCGCTGTCGCCCGCCTGCCGCGGGCCAGGCCAGCGGGGGTCCCCCTGCAGCGCAGCGCGGCCCTGCGCTACGCCGGACAGGGCAACGAGGTGCAGGTGCCCGTCGCCGATCCGACGGATCTCGACGCCCTGGCCCGTGCCTTTCACCGCGCTCACGAGCGGGAGTACGGCTTCGACCTGCCCGCGGCGGCCCTGGAGCTGGTCTCGCTGCGCGTGGCCTGGGAGCAGCCAGCCCCCACCTGGCGCTTCCCGGATGCTCCCCTGCAGCAAGCGCCCATCGTTCGCTGCGCCCTGTGGGAGCTGGATGAATACGAGCGACCCGAGCGGCGCCAGGCCCGGGCGCTGCCCAGGAGCGCCCTGCGCCCTGGGGAGTGGTTCGCGGGTCCCGCCGTGCTGCTGGAGCCCGACTCCACCAGCTACGTTCCCACGGGCTGGCGGGCGCAGCGCGCGCCCGGGGGCCACCTGAGGATCCGCCGTGCCTGAGCTGAGCCTGCGCGACCAGGTGATCCACGGCGCCCTGCGCAGCCTGGCGCGCGAGGTGGGGTGGCGCCTGCGAAGAGCTGCCCACTCCTCGCTGATCCGCGAGTCCGACGACTACGGCGCGGCCATCGTCACTCCCCAGCACGAGCTGCTGGCCGAGGCCGAGACGACTCCGCTGCAGATGGGCCCCCTGGCGGGCTACTGCCGAGGCGTCAGCCAGGCCCTGTCCGAGGCAGGCGAAGCCCTGGATCCGGGCGCCATCTACCTGCACAACGATCCCTTCCGGGGCGCCAGCCACGCCCCCGACATCGGCGCCATCGCCCCCCTCTTCGCCGACGGGCAGCTGTTGGGCTTCGTGGCCAACGCCGCCCACCACGTGGACATCGGCGCCGCCGTGCCCGGCACCTGCATCATCAAGGCCCACGACTGCTTCAGCGAGGGGCTGCGGCTGGTGGCCTTTCCCGTGCGGATCCACGGCGAGCCCCTGCCCTGGGCCTGGCGCCACCTGGCTGAAAACGTGCGCGCGCCCGAGCTGGTGGTGGCCGACCTGCGGGCGCAGGTGGCGGCCTGCCGCTGGGGCCAGCAGGGCTTTGTACAGCTCGTGAAGCGCTACGGTGCGCAGCAGCTGCAGCGGGCCGGACAGCGCCTGCTCGACCTGGCCGAGGCGCGCATGCGCGGCGCCATCCAGGCCCTGCCCGACGGGCAGTACTGCGCCGAAGGCCGGCTGGACGGCTACGCCGAACAGCCCGCGCTCCGCGATCTTCCCATACGCATCCGCATCACCATCCAGGGCGACCAGCTGACCGCGGATCTGACCGGCAGCGCGCCCCAGCTGGACCACGCCCCCCTGAACATGCCCCTGCGCGGCACTACAGACATGGCCGTGCTGCTGACCCTGCGCAGCCTGCTCTTTCCCCAGGACCGGCACGCTGACCTGCCCCACAACGCAGGCCTCTTTCGCCCGGTGCGCATCGTGGCGCCCGAGGGCAGCATCACAAACCCTCGCTTCCCGGCCCCCACCATCGGCCGCTTCTGCGCCGGCCAGCTGGTGGCCAACCTGGTGGTGCGCGCCCTGGCCCAGGTGCTGCCCGACCGCTGCTGCGCCGGCTGCTCCACCACCAAGGCCATCACGTTTTCGGGTCAGCGGCAGGGCAGGCCCTGGATCCACATGGACGTAACCGAGGGCGCCTACGGAGCCAGCCGCGGCGCCGATGGCCTGGACGCGGTGGACGTGCTCTACGCCAACACGCGCAACAACCCCATCGAGGACATCGAGGCCCACTACCCCCTGCGGGTGGAGCGCTACGAGCTGCGCACGGGCACGGCTGGCGCGGGCCGCTGGCGCGGGGGGCTGGGGCCGGTGCGGGATACGCGAATGCTGCAGGACGGGTACGTGTCGGTGGAGGGCGACGGCTTCCGCCACCCGCCCTGGGGGCTGGCGGGAGGAGAGCCCGGCGCCACGGGGGGCGTGGCGATCCTGGAACCCGGTGCGGAGCAAGCGCGGCTGCTGCCCTCGAAGGTGGACAATACACCCGTGGCGGCCGGCACCGTGCTGCT
>CAYVQL010000112.1:0-30677 GCA_964454135.1 uncultured Enterobacterales bacterium
CCGATGTTGCAAACCGCCCGGTAGGAGACCTCGATCGCCGAGTCGCTGCCGTCCTCGATACAGGTGATACAGGCCTGGCCTGCACCGCCGCCGATCTGACGCTGGATGCCGAGGTGCGTGATGCCAAGGGTGTCGCCTGCACCACCTGTCCCTCGGGAGAGAGCCTGTCCATGGTGGGCCTGGTGCGCAATCCTTGCCCCACGGACCTGGGCTTCGTCACCACCGACGGCTGCCTGGCCAGCACCTTCGAGACGGTGGACCTGCTGGGCGGGTTGGGGCAAGCCGCGATGCAGCATTGCACGGGCGCCAAGACCACCCATGTCGTCCCTGCCAAGGGCACCAAGGAAGAGGTGATGGCCTGGGGTCGCATGTCGCCCAGCGACTACCGCTTGACGGTCTACTTCGACGATGCGGCTCGATCCACGGCGACGACGAAGTTCGCGGTGCAGTAGGCGCGGGCCTCAGAGGCGCGCGGCCAGGCCCTCCAGGATCGCACCGAAGTCCGAGGGCTGGCAATCGCCGTCCGCCTCTTCCTCGATGGCGGCGTAGTAGCCACCCGTCAGCTGGGCGGCCTGCTGGTAGCGCAGGGTACCCCAGCTTGTGGCCCCGCCCGAGTTGCAGTCGAAGCTCTGGGTCTTGGCGTCGTAGGCTGGGCCGATCACCGTGAAGACCACGTCGTTGTCGAGCTGCTGGAAGATCTCCAGGTAGGGGGCGGGGTCGTCGTCGCCCGTAGCCAGCAGGCGCGAGCCGTCGCCCTCGTCCGAGACGATGACGACATGCATCGTCGTGTTCTCGCGCAGCAGCCCCTCGTTGCTGCCCTGGTCGGCCTTGGTGAGGGGAGAGCCATCGTGGTCGATGCAGGCGGCGGGGGGGCTGGGCGCGGCGCGACAGAGCGCCAGCAGCGTGGACTCCAGGCCCTCTTCCGTGCCCGATCCGCAGCCCGGCTACACCCAATCTTCGCCGCAGATGCAGGCCAGGTAGTCCCAGGAGACGCCCTCGGGCACCTCGCCGCAGACGTAGTCTTCGTCGTAGGGAACGCAGTTGCTGGTGTCGTTCCCCTGGCACTCGGCTGGCCAGCAGGTGGCGCTGCAGAGCAGGTTGGCCAAGAAGGTGTCGCCGTAGGCTTCGTCGTCGCTGCTGATCAAGAGCTCGTCGCCCAGCAAGGTGCCGGCCTCGCCTGGGTCGACGGTCCCGTCCACGTCCTCGGCCGAGGTCGTGGTGATGCCCAGCCGCAGGTCGGCGGGACCGCTGGCCAGGTGGCCGGTGAAGCACTCGAAGTTCAGCGCCAGGGCGCTGGCCGCGTCGTACATGGACACGGAGTTGTCGATGACGAAGAGCAGGTCGGCCTGGGGCGCCCCTGCGACCTCTGTGTCGTTCAGCCAGGAGGCTGTGTCAGGTTTGTCGTCGTCGCAGGCCAGCGAGCAACACAGCAGCATGGCTTGGAAGCGATTCATGCGGGACCTCCTTGCGGGGCATCACAGCCGCACCGCGTCTGCCGGCACGCGGCTCAGCCAGGTAGAAGCTATACCCCGCGATGTCCTCTAACGCGCCACCCACTCGGTCCAGGCCTGCAGCAGCTCGGGCCGCTGGTACTCCGGGTGGGGTGAGGACAGGACCACGCGACCGGCGCCGCGCTCGCCCGCCACCAGAGCGCCCTGGCCCGTGACCTGGTGATCCGCCAGGCTGGCGTCCAGGTCCTGGGCGAAGCTGAGCATGGTGAGCTCTTCGGCGGCCTCGAAGCTGGGGCCGCCGGCGTAGGTGATGCTGGTGCGATCCCCTTCGACCAGCTCGGGCAGCAGGGAATGAGCCTGCGCCACCTCGAAGTCCATCAGCTCGGCGTTGCCGACGTAGTAGCCGTACCAGTCGGCGCGTTCGTAGGCCGTGACGTCCAGCAGGCCGGCCATGGACAGGGTGTAGCCCTCCCATACCAGGCTGCTGCCGCCTATCAGGGCGCCGCCGCAGATGCCCAGGAAGCCGCCCCCTGCGGACACGAAGTCGTCCAGGGTCGTTCCCAGATCAGCGTACGTCACCCAGTGCTCGATGGCGTCCGCGCTGCCGGGGTAGACGAGCAAGCGGTGATCTTCGCCCAGGACCGTGGCCAGCTCCTCGGCCTGCAGCTGCTCGACCTGCCATCCAGCATCCTCGAGCGCGCTGACGATGTAGGGCACGCCGGAGCTGGAGGTGCTCACCACGGCGACCAGCGTGGAGGGGGCGGCGTCTGTGTCGCTGTCTGTGTCCGTGTCCGTGTCTGTATCTGTATCTGTATCTGTATCTATGTCTGCATCACTGTCGGCTTCGTCGCTGTCCTGCCCGGCGTCGGCGGGCGCGTTCGGCCAGCTCGTCTCATCTCCCTGGCACGCCAGGCAGGCTGCGGTCATGACGACGGCCGCACGCGGCAGGGTGATGGGGCGCAAGATGGACATGTCGTGCTTCTCGTGGGCCTGGCTCTGTGTCGCGATCCACCGGCGACATGATTTGACGCGGGATGCGCCGCTCAGTTCAACACGCCCTCCAGCCCGCTGTAGACCTCTGTCGCCTCGGCAAAAGCCAGGCCACGCTGCTGGGCGTCGGCGCTGGCTTCGTCGATCTTCTGCAGGTCGAGGGCCATGCCCTCTCTCCAGCCCTCCCTGTCGGCCTGCATCAGCCAGGTCTCTCGATGGGCGGCCAGCTCGCTGCGCAGCTGGTGCACGGTGCCTGGCGGCAGCATGCCGCCCACCATGGCGTTGTCGAGGATCGTTGCGGCTCCTTTCCAGGGGACGTCGGGCAGGGCCTGCCGGACGGGAGCCACCAGCTGTAGGTTTTCCGAAAACGCGATGGCGCCGCCTTGCTCGGCCAGCAAGCGCGAGGGCCAGATGTAGCCGCGGGTCATCCAGCCAGGGCGCAGCTGGGCGGCGAACTGCAGCACGGTCAGCATCAGCTCCCGACCCAGCAAGGGCGCGGCCTGGTGCACGTGCACCCCCTCCATGACGGTGGCACGCCCCGCTCGCAGCGCCTCCACCGCGTCCCGCATCAGGTCCATACGCCACCGGATCCCCTTTCTCAGCTCCGGTTCCTCCGGAAGGCGACCGCTGCCCGCGGGAACGACCTTGGACGATAGGCCGGGTGCCAGCTCTTCCAGCATCTCCAGCGCGATGGCGTCCACGCCCTGGGGCGTGGCCTCCAGGTAGCGGTCGATGGCTGCGGCGATGGCCTCGCTGCCCCGCACGGTGATGAAGAAGGGCCGGCCCCAGACGTGCAGGTGGGGCACGAAGCCCTTGGCGCGGCTACCGACGTTGAGGGTGCCCAGGCCCCAGGAGTGGGCGCGGAAGCGCACCTTGGCGATGCGCACGGCACGCTGCAGCAGGTCGGAGATGGCCTCGCGCGGGACCTGACCCAGGATCCAGGGCCAGATGCGTTCCTGGAGCAGATCCTCGGGCACGGGGTGGAAGGAGACGTCGAAGGCCATGGGCGCCTCGAGGTTGGAGCTTCAGCAGCCTACCACGCCGCCTCGCCAGCCAGCTGCTCGAAGATCCAGATGCGACCCGCCTGGTCGTTGAGATTGGGCGCGGCCACCAGCACCTCGGCGCTGCCGTCAAAGAGCAGATCGCCCCAGCCCAGGGACATGCCGAAGCAGTCGTTCGCCTCGCTGCCGGTGAAGCTGGCCGTGGCCTGCGCGCTGGAGCTGGTGGCGCTGGAGAGCTCCGCTCCCGAGAAGAGGTAGACCACTCCGGGCTCGTCGCCATCCTTCCAGCCGGGAAAGAGGGCGGGGCCGTCGGGGGCGCCCACCAGCAGGTCGGCGTGGCCGTCATCCCCCTGCTCGCCCGCCAGCAGGGTGGCGCCGAAGTGGCTGGGGCCCTCGCCCGAGATGATGACATCGGCGTCGCTGGCTGGGTAGACGCCGCCCAGCAGGCCGCTGGCCTCGAAGAAGACGTAGACCTTTCCGCGCTCGGCGCTGGAGAAGACGAGGTCGGTGGCGCCGCTGTCGTCGAAGTCGATCAGCTGCGGATCGCCGCCGTCACCCAGCTTGTCCTCGGCGCCGCCCTGGAGCTCGATGTCGGCCGACGCGGCGATGTTGCTGTTCGTGCTGTTGACCTCGGGTTGCAGCAGGACGTACACCGAGCCCGCGTCCTCGCCGGCTTCATCGGCTCCGCTGGCGCCCAGCACGAGGTCGTCGGTGCCGTTGCCGTCCAGGTCCCCGCCGCCCAGGGCGCTGCCCAGGTAGTCGTGGGTGAAGTTGCCGCGGTAGGTGATGTCGGCGTCGGTGGAGAGGGAGAGCGTCATGGGCCCGTCCGACGCCGTGTCGGGGCCGCCGTAGAAGAGGTAGACGTAGCCGCAGTAGGCGTCCTGGGTGCTGCCGTAGTCGGCGTAGACCAGGTCGCCGATGCCGTCGCCGTCGTAGTCGCGGTGGGTCGAGACCTTGACCCCGCCCTGCAGGTGCCCCGCGTCGCTCAAGAGCAGATCGGCGTCGTCGTCGAGCTGCATGTCGCCGGAGAAGTCCTGGCCGCCCATGAACAGGCCGCCGGCGTAGTTGCCGAGGTGGCTGTACAGGTAGTCGGAGCCGGCCAGGAACAGGTCGGCCACGCCGTCACCGACCAGATCCCGCTGCTCGGGGCCGGTGGCGCCGGCGTAGTTGTAGCGGTAGCCGCCCTCGACGAAGGCGTAGGCGTAGTCGGCCGCCGGGCCGGCGTAGCTGTCGTACCGGCTGCCGTCCGCCACGAAGGCTCCGCCGGTGTAGCTCGTCGATCCGGAGACGTAGCGGCCGCTGACCACCAGGTCGGGCGAGTCGTCGTCGTTGAGATCGCCCAGGGAGATGCCGTCCGGGTGGCCCAGGTGCTCGCCCTGGTCCCCGTCCAGGTAGCCGGCGGCGGCGTCGGTGCCCAGGTCGTCCTGCTGACCGTCGCAGTCCTCGTCCCTGCCGTCCCAGACCTCCATGGCCTCCGGATGCACCTCGGGATCCCCGTCGTCGCAGTCGCCGTCATCCATGGTGAAGCCGTCGCCGTCGTGGTCGAAGCTGCCGCAGGGATCGTTCTCGTCGCCCGGGGTGCCCAGGTCGCCCTGGCCGTAGCTGGAGATCGCGGGGCACCAGGAGGTGGGCTCTTGCATGGAGTCGGGGTCGTGGGCGGATGGGTCGAGGGAGAGAGACGTGCCCTCCTCGACGGGCCAGCTCTCGTCCCAGGCCACGCGCGCTTTGAGCTCCGTGCCGGCCAAGAGCTCGATGGAGTCCCCCTCCGCGGAGAGCGGGAAGCTGGAGCTTCCGTAGGCGTAGCTGGCGCTGACGCCGCCGTTGAGGGCGCTGTCCCCTTCGGCGGCCAGCACCACCCGGCTGCCGGCGGTGATCAACAGGCTCTCCATGACCAGGATGCTGTCGCCGTCGTCGGCACCGAGCTCCCAGCCGATCAGGTCGATGTCCCCGTCCGTGGAGTTCCAGATCTCGAACCACTGGCCCAGCTCGTCGGAGACCGCGGCGGGGATGACCATGATCTCGCCGATCAGCAGGTCGTGCAGCGCGACGAAGTCCTCGTCGAGCAGGCCGTCGCAGTCGTCGTCCAGCATGTCGCGCTCGGTCTCGCCCGAGTCGTACCAGACCGCGGCGTCCAGGTCGTCGCAGTCGCTGCCCTCGCCGTGCTCGTCGCTGTCGTGGCCGTCGCCGTCCTGGTCGTAGTCGCTGTTGCCCTCGCAGTCGGAGTCGCTTCCGTCGTACCAGGCGTCCGTGGCGCCGGGGAATGTCAAGGGATCCTCGTCGTCGCAGTCATCGCCGCCGTGGGCGTCGCTGACGTGGCCGTCGCCGTCCTGGTCGTAGTCGTCCGCGCCGTCGCAGTCCTGGTCCACGCCGTCGTACCACTTCTCTTCGGCGTCCGGATGCACCTCGGGATCGGCGTCGTCGCAGTCCTCGTCGTAGTCCCAGCCGTCGCCGTCGAAGTCCGCGGCAGGGGGAGACGAGAGGCAGCCAGCGAAGATCAGCGGAATGATGGCAAGCAAGGTGACGCCTCCTTTGGCCTCCATCATAGCCGAACGCGTCGTCGCGGTACGGCCCACGATATCAGCGCGCGCCCTCCTCTCGCGTCGGTCGCAGCTGCCAGGAGCACTTCGTGAAGAGCTGCCAGCTGGCGGCCTCTCCTTGCTCTTGCTCCAGGGCGCCCCCCAGGTAGAAGGCGCGCCCGGGGGAGGCCTCCCAGGCCAGCAGGGTCTCGCCGCTCCAGAGCTGGTCCAGGCTGCTGCGATCGGCCACCAGGCGCATCCAGAGCTGGCGACTGGCGAAGAGCTCCAGGTTCGTCCTGCCCACCCAGCCGGCGTAGAGGATCTCGCCCTGGTCGTCCAGGCGCTCCCAGGTGCCTTCCAGGGACAGGGCCGTGCGGCGGCCCGGCAGCAGCTGCAGCCAGCCCCAGACCGTGCCGCCGATGCCCACGAGCTGCTCGTCGTAGTAGGGGCCCTGGCCGGCCTCGAAGCCCAGGCCCAGGCGCAGCCAGGAGGTGAGGGGGCCCATCCAGACGCCCTCCACCTGGTGGTAGATGAGCATGACGTCTTCGTAGAGCTCGTGCTCGCGCGAGACCTCCAGCGCTGCGCGCTGCGCGTTGGAGAAGAGGGCCAGCAGGCCGGGCTCCACCTCCAGGTTGCGCAGCCGCCCGTCGCTGGGCTGCCAGGCGGCCTCGACGTCGAAGGGCAGGAGGCGCAGCTGCTTGAGGGCGTCGCCGGGGTAGAAGCGGTAGCCGCCCCAGCCGGCCACTTCCCAGAAATCGGCCCGCGTGATGTAGCCGTTCTCGGCGCGGAAGTCTTCGGGCACCAGCACGGTGCTGGCGCCGGCCAGCCAATGGCGGCCCTCGTGCTCCAGGGCCAGGGCGCCGGCAGGGGCCAGCTCGGAGGAGCCGCCGGCGTAGCTGGTGCTGGAGCCCAGCAGCGCGCCCTCCAGCTCCCAGGCGTCGGCCAGGCGCAGCCTGGTGTCGGCGGCGGCGACGCGGTTGGCCACGCCGCTGCCAGGGACGGTCTTGTCGCTGTAGAGCAGCCCCAGGTAGCTGTCCTGGCCCACGGCGCGCCGCAGGCGCAGCGCGGAGCCGAAGGCGGCCAGTCGCTGGTCCTCGGGGCCCAGCTCGGCCTCGCCCCAGCCACCCCCCTCGGAGACCGTGTCGGCGGGTGCGCCGTCCATCACGTGCAGCCCTGCCACGGTCCAGCCGTCGGCCTCGACGGTGGTGCGGGCGCCGTAACGCGGCATGTTCATGGAGCGTGTGTATATCAGCTCGCCATAGGAGCCCTCGAACCACTCCCTGCCCTCCAGGAAGAAGGGGCGCTTTTCTTCGTAGTAGAGCGCGTATCGGCGGTTGACGTCCAGCTGGTAGGCGTCGCTCTCCACCTGGGAGAAGTCGGGGTTGACGGTCAGCAAGCCGGCCACCGCCGGCACGGGATCGATGCGCGCGGTCAGCCCCGGTGCCAGGCCCCAGGCGCCCCAGCGATCCTGGGCGGCGCCCTGGTCGGTCCAGCCCCAGGTCAGGCTGGGCGTCAAGGACAGGCCCCAGCCCTGTTGTACCGCTCCGGGCCCCCGCAGCAGGTTCTCCTGCACCAGGATGCCGGAGATGTCGGGGTCGCGTACGGGCCAGGAGGCGCGCTCTCCGCTGCGGGCCGTCATGCGCAGCAGGCTGATACCCACCTGCTGCAGCTCGGCCGGGTGGCGCACGCTGCGCCAGGGTACCGCCATCTCCACCTGGAAGCCGCGTTCGGTCAGCTCACCCTGGCTGCTCCACTGGCCGTCCCAGGAGAACTCGTCGTCGAAGCCCGCCATGCGCGTGGCGTCGGCCTGCACGCCGTAGGCATTGGCGAAGAACAGGTAGCCCCGCTGGGCCTCGCCCGAAGGATCCAGGTAGACGCCCACCAGGTCGTCTCCCCAGACATCATCGCGCCGCGTGAAGCGGGCCTGCACGCGCTCCGGCTCGGGGTCGATCACTTCGTAGTGCAGGTAGAAGGCCTCTTGATCACAGAACATGCGCGCCACGGCGTGCACCTGCGGGCGTCCCCCGGGGGCGGGCCAGTAGACGGTCCAGTCTTCCACCACCAGGGCCTCGGCCCAGGCCAGCTCGTCGGCACGCCCGTCGATGGCCAGGCTGGCCTCCTCCACATAGGGCAGATCCATGTCCAGGACGACGGGCAAGGGCGCTCCCCGCTCTGTTTGCGACGCTCCCATATCTCGTCAGCGTGCCGCTTTTCACTGCGGGCGGCGGCGGGACTTGGTTACGATGCGATCGAGGTGTCGAACATGCTCTGCTGGCGAACCAGCGCCACCCCAGCCACCGTCCTGGCGCTCTGCCTGAGCTGCCAGCCCAACCGCGTTCCCAGCGCTCCGGAGATCGATTTCCAGCCGGAGATGCCCTGCACCAAGGACGACCTGGTGGTGATCTTCGTGGAGCCTTCCTACGACGAGGACGGAGACTCGCTGGACTATCGTTTTCGCTGGTTCCAGAACGGCGAGGTGCGCTACGACATCAACGCAGGCGTCGTCCCCTACGCCCGGACCGAGCGCGGGGACTACTGGACGGTGGAGGTCTGGGCCAACGACGGCCAGGCCGACGGTCCCACCGTGGACGCCACCACCTTCGTCTTCAACAGCCTGCCGCGCGTAGAGGTGTCGCTCTCTCCGCAGGAGCCCAGCGCCGCCGACGACGTCGTCGCGGACGTCGAGGCGCGGGACGCGGATGGGGACGAGGTGCTCTTGAGCTTCAGCTGGTTCCTGGAGGGCGAGCTCAGCGACCAGGAGGGGGACCTGCTGCCGGCCGAGCTCACGTCCAAGGGGCAGCTCTGGACCGTCGAGGTGCTGCCTTCGGACGACCTGGAGGACGGAGAGCCCGGCACCAGCTCCGTCAGCATCGGCAACACGGCGCCCGAGGCGCCCACGGTGTCCCTGTTCCCCGATGAGCCCACAGGGGGGCAGGACGATCTGCTCTGCGCCGTGCAGGAAGAGTCCTACGACCTGGACGGTGACGAGGTCGAGTACAGCTTCAGCTGGAGCGTCGACGGCGTGGCGCACAGCGGTGCGCGCACCAGCACGATCCTCGATGGCGACACCATCCCGGCCGGCGCCACCAGCTATGGCGAGTTCTGGAGCTGCGTGGTCACGCCCTTCGACGGCGAGGACCAGGGCGAGTCGGCCGAAGATGAGGTCCGCATTCGCTGAACCCGTATCCATGGTTCTTGAGAATGCGTGGAATGCTGTAGTTGGCGTGTGTTCAGTATTGACTGAACATTGAGCGCTGGATATGAGGGCCGACCCGAACATGAGCGACGGGTCCGTCGCGAGGAGCGTACGCAGCCATGGAGAGCGAAGAGGGCAGGGAGCGCTGGCGCCAGGACGCCGAGGAGTTCGTGGAGCAGCTGGGGCTGTTGGCGGAGAGCCATGGCCATCCGCGCATGGCGGGTCGCGTGCTGGGCTGGCTCTTGGTCTGCCAGCCCCCGCACCAGACGGTGGCCGAGCTGGCTGATGGGCTGAAGGCCAGCCGCAGCGCGGTCAACGCCGTGGTCAACCTGCTGGCCGGCATGAGCATGCTGGAGCGCGTGGCCCTGCCCGGCGAGCGCAGTATCTACTTCCAGGTGCCCGACGATGGCGGGCTGCGCTTCATGCGCAGCGGCCTGCCCAACCTGGCCGCCATGCGCGCTGCCGCCGAGCTGGGCCTGTCCAGGCTGGGCTGGCGCGAAGCCGGCCACAACCGGCGCCTGGTCCTGATGCGCGATCTCTACGCCTTCTTCGAGCGCGAGATGCCCCTGTTGATCGAAAGCTGGGAGCGGGAGATCCGCAGCAGGGAGGGTTGAGCATGGCTGGCTGGCCAGGTCTTCTCTGGATGCTGTCGGCGTCCACGGCCCAGGCGCGCTCGCTGGACGCCCAGGACGCCGTGCGCCTGTCCCTGGAGCGCGACCGCATGGTGGAGGCGGCCGAGGCGGGCGTGGTCAAGGCGCGCGCCGAGGCGCGTCAGGCCCTGTTGGCGCTCTTCCCCTCGGCCTCCGTCTCGGCCGGCTACACGCGGCTGGACCAGGCGCCCTACGTCGAGTTCGACATGAGCGCCTTCTCGGGAGACACGGGTACGAGCACCTGCGAGGACATCGACACCAGCGAGCTGCCGGCTGGCTGGACCCCGGAGTTGGCCCAGTCCATGTGTGAGATGATCACGGCCTGGATGACGCCGTCGGCCTCCAGCGAGCCCATGGTGATCGAAATGGGCCTGCAGGACAACTACTTCGTCAAGGCCACTCTGGAGCAGGTGCTCTTCGCCGGCGGGGCGCTGCTGCAGAGCAACGCCGCCCGGCGCGACTTCCTGGCCGCCAGCGAGGAGCAGCTGCGCCTGGCGCGCCAGCAGGCCGCCTACAACGCCGAGGAGGCCTTCTACGGCGTGCTGCTGGCGCGCAGCGCGGCGCAGGTCACCCAGGAGGCCCTGGCCACCATGGAGGCCTACGTGGAGGATCTGGGCCACGTGGTGGAGGTGGGCATGGCCAGCCGGGCCGACCTGTTGGCGGCCCAGGCCCAAGGCAGCCAGGCGCGCCTGGACGCCATGCGCGCCTCCCACGGCGCGCGCCTGGCCGAGCTGGCCTTCAAGGTCAGCCTGGGCCTGCCCCAAGGAGAGCCCCTGGAGCTGGCGCAGCCCGAGGGCCCGGCCAGCTGGGACCTGCCGGTGGAGCGCGAACGCCTGCTGGCCACTGCCCGCGGCAAGCGGCCCGACCTGGCCGCCCTGGACGCCAGCCTGGCCGCCATGGATCACCTGGCGGGCGCCAGCTGGGCCAGCTGGCTGCCGGCCGTGGTGCTGATGGGCAACCTGAACTGGAAGAACCCCAACTACTCCCTCGAGCCCGAGTGGTACAACAGCGCCGACATCACGGTGGCGGCCAGCTGGAACCTGTGGGATCGGGGCCAGGCGCTCACCAACCGGCGTGCAGCCAAGGCCTCGTGGACCCAACTGCACGCCCAGCGCCAGCTGCTGTCGGAGATGATGGACGTGGAGCTGCAAGGCGCCTTGTCCAGCTTCGACGAGGCCGCCGCAGAGCTGGAGGTGGCGCAGCTGGGTCTGGAGCAGGCTGCTGAGGCGCTGCGGCTGGAGCAGGGGCGCTTCCAGCAGGGCATGGCCAACAACACCCAGCTGCTGGCCGCTCAGGCGGCGGCCTCAGGCGCTCGGCTGGCCCTGCTGCAAGCCGAGACCGGCATGTACATCTGTCGCGCCGCGCTGCGCAAGGCAGTAGGCCTGGAACCGGAGGTCAGACCATGAAAACCCCGAACAACTGGCGAGTCTCGGGTCTGGGCGCGTTGCTGGCGATCCCACTCTGCGTGGGCTGTGGTGGCGAGGGCGAGGCCCATGCCGGCAAGGGCGAGGGCCTGGGGGGCTTCATCAGCGGCTTGATGGGAGGGGGCGACGACGCCGAGGACGAGCTGCGGGCCTACGTGCGCCTGGAGCCGGTGCTGCACGGCGAGCTGATGCGCACCCTGGAGGTGAGCGGCACGGTGCAAGCCGGACACGCCGTGGACCTGGTGCCGGATATCCCCGGCAAGGTGGAGCGCCTGCCCGTCAAGGTGGGACAGAGGGTGGCCCAGGGCGATCTGTTGGCGCGCCTGGACGTGGACGTGGCCGCCCTGCAGCGCGACCAGGCCGCGGCGGCCGTGGCCCTGGCCGAGCTGGGCGCCGAGACGGCCGAGCGTGGCTACGCTCGGGCCAGCACGCTGCACCAGCAGCAGTCCTTGACCCAAGAGCAGTTCGAGCAGGCCCAGGCCGGGCTGCAGATGGCCCAGCTGCAGGTCAAGCAGGCCCGCGCCGCCCTGGGCCTGGCACGCCAGCAGGTGGACGGCGGCGTGCTGCGGGCGCCCTTCGCCGGCGTGGTCTCCTCCATCGCCTGCGAGGAGGGGGAGTACTTCAACCCCATGACCATCTCGCCCATGGGCGGGCCCCAGGGCCTGGTGGGCCTGGTGGACCTGGACAGCATCAAGATCGACCTGCAGGTGGCCGACCGGGACGTGGCGCGCTTGAGCGCGGGCATGGAGGCTCGCATCTTTGTGGACGCCCTGGCCGAGCGGCTGCCGGCGGCGGGCGTGGTGGGCAGCGTGGAGAGCGTGGGCCTGGCTGCCGATCCGGTCAGCCGCACCTTCCCGGTGCGGGTGGTGGCGGACAACCCGGACCACCTGGTGCTGGCGGGCACGCACGCCAGGGTGCGGCTGGTGCTGGATGGCCGTAGCGAGACCATGGCCGTGGCCGAGGCGGCGGTGCGCGAGGTCGAGGGCCAGGCCTACGTGATGGTGGTGGAGGGCGAGCGCGCCCGCACCCGGCCCGTGGAGCTGGGCCTGCACGGCGACGATGGGGTGGAGGTCCTGTCCGGCCTGTCCGGAAACGAGCAGGTGGTGGTGGAGGGCAACTTCGGGCTCGAAGACGGCGCCCTGGTCGAGGTGTCGCGGTGAAGCTCACCAGCTTTTCAGTCGAGAAACCGGTCGCCATCAGCATGCTGGTGATGATCGTGATGGTGCTGGGGAGCATTTCGCTCTACCGCTTGGGCGTCGATATGCTGCCCGAGATCGACTACCCCACGCTGTCGGTGATGGTGCGCTACCCGGGGGCGCCCTCCGAAGAGATCGAGACCCTGGTGGCCAAGACCTACGAGGGGGCGCTGGCCAGCGTCAGCGGGGTCAAGAAGGTCAAGAGCATCTCCCAGGAAGACGTCTGCTACCTGCTCGTGGACTTCGACTGGGGCACCGATCTGGACGGCGCTGCGGCCGATATCCGCGAGGCCGTGGCCATGATCGAGCCCTATATGCCCCCGGACGTCGAAGACCCCTTGGTGTTGAAGTTCAACCTGACCGCCATGCCCCAGGCCATCTACGCGGTCAGCGGCATGGACGACCTGATAGCCATGCGCGAGCTGATGACCGACGTGGTCCAGGACCGCCTGGAGCGCCTGGAAGGCGTGGCCCAGGCGCCCTTCCTGGGCGGGCCGGTGGAGGAGATCCACGTCGAGGTGGATCGCAGCGCCCTGCTGGCCTCGGGCGTCACGCTGGACCAGGTGGTGATGGGGCTGGGCTACCAGAACCTGAACCTGCCCGCCGGTCGCCAGGTGAGCGGACGCCAGGAGGTGCTGCTGCGCACCATGGGGGTCTTCGGCAGCCTGGACGACATCCGGCGCACTGCAGTGGGCGTGTCCATGAACACGGGCACGCCCATCCAGCTGGGCTCCATCGCCGAGGTGAAGCGCTCCATCAAGGACGTGCGCAACTTCGTGCGCGCCGACAGCGTGGAAGCCTTGATGCTGATGGTGATCAAGGAATCTGGGGCCAACCCGCTGGACGTGCGCAAGAAGTACATGAAGGCCCTGGACGACGTGCAGGAGCTGCTGCCCGAGGGCATCCAGTTCTCCCCGCTCTTCGACACGGGCAAGGCCATCCGCATGATGGCCAACTCGGTCACCAAAAACGGCCTGGTGGGGGCGTTTCTGGCCGTGATCATCATGTTCCTCTTCCTGCGCAACGCGCGTCCCACCGCCACCATCGCCGTGGTGATCCCGCTGTCGCTGCTGGCCACCTTCATCCCCATCTACGCCGTGGGTGAGACCCTCAACATGATGACCATGGGGGGGCTGGTGCTGGGCATCGGCATGTTGGTGGACAACGCGGTGGTGGTGATCGAGAACATCTTCCGCCACATCGAGGAGGGGGCGGACCGCAAGTCGGCCGCCAGGGATGGCGCCGGCGAGGTGGGCATGGCCATCTCGGCCTCCACCTTCACCACCATGGTGGTCTTCCTGCCCATCCTCTTCTCCCAGGGCATGGCTGGCCAGCTGGCCAAGGGCCTGGCCATCACCGTGGCCGCGGCGCTGTTCAGCTCGCTCTTCGTGGCCTTGACCATCGTGCCCATGCTGGCCTCGGTCTTCTTCTCTTCCGACATCTCCAGTTCGGTGCTGCAGGAGGGGCGCCGCTTCCACCGCTTCCGCGAGTGGTACCGCGGGCGGCTGCGCTGGTGCCTGGGGCACCGCTGGTTGACCATGGGCGGGCTGGGCTTGCTGCTGGTCTTCTCCCTGGTGGCGGTGCCCTTCGTGGGCGCCGAGTTCCTGCCCTCCTCCAACGATCCCATCCTGATGGGCAAGATCTCCTTCCCGGTGGGTACCGCCCTGGACGAGACGGCCGCCGCCAGCAAGCGCATGGAGCAGGTCTTCGAGCACTTTGATGACGTTCAGACCGTGGGCACGTCCCTGGGAGTGGACGAGAACGACATGGGCGCCGGCATGTCCGACGCCAACCCGGCGGGCGTGCACGAAGCCATGGTCTTCGCCCGGCTGAAGGACAAGGCCGACAGGAAGATCATGGAGAACGACGAGCTGAAGGCCCAGATGCGGGAGCTGATCCCCGAGATCGAGGGCATGGAATTCGAGTTCATCAGCATGAACGCCAGCATGGGCGGCAGCACCCACCCCATCGACATCAAGCTCTTCGGAGCGGATTTCGCGGTGCTGAAGCTGTGGGCCGAGCGCATCGCCGACAAGATCGGGGGCGTGGAGGGCCTGGTGGGCGTGGATACTTCCATGCGCGAGGCCAAGCCGGAGAGCCACATCATCATCGACCGCGCCAAGGCCTCGCGCTACGGCCTGACCGTGGGCCAGGTGGCCAACGCCATCAAGACCGCCACGCTGGGCGCCGTGGCCACCCGCTACCGACAAGGGGGCGAGGAGTTCGACGTGCGCGTGCGCTACGCCGAGTCCTATCGCGACAACCCCGAAGCCTTGCTGCAGCTGCTGGTGCCCCTGCCCGCCGGGGGCAGCATCCCCCTGGCGCAGTTGGCCCACCTGCGGAGCGGGGAAGGCCCGGTGAAGATCATCCGCGACGACCAGTCGCGCGTGGTCTCGGTGGTGGCAGACCTGGAGGGGGTCAACCTGGGCGACGCCATGAAGCAGGTGGCCAAGCTGGTAGAGCCTATCCAGAAGCAGCTGCCCCAGGGGTATATGGTGGAATTCGGCGGCCAGTACGAGGACATGATGGACGCCTTCGTGCAGCTGCTGGCGGCCCTGTTTCTGGCCATCCTGATGGTCTATATGGTGATGGCGGCCCAGTTCGAGAGCTTCTCCCACCCCTTCACCATCATGTTCACCATGCCGCTGGCCTTCGTCGGGGTGATCTGGATCTTCTTCTTCACCGGCACCACCCTGTCCGTACCCACCTTCCTGGGGGTGATCATGCTGGCGGGCATCGTGGTCAACAACGGCATCGTGCTGGTGGACTACGTCAACCAGCTGCGCGGCCGGGGCATGCCCCTGATCGAAGCGGTGCTGGAAGGCTCCACCACGCGCCTGCGGCCGGTGATGATCACCTCGCTGACCACCATGGGGGCCATGGTGCCCATGGCCGTGAGCCGCGCCGAGGGCTCTGAGACCATGGCGCCGCTGGCGCTGACGATCATCGGCGGCTTGATGGCCGCCTCGATCTTCACGCTGGTGGTCGTACCGGTGGTCTACACCTTCATCGACGCCCTTTCCAGGCGCAGTTCGGCGTTCTGGATGCGCCTGCTGCACAGGTCGAAGGCCTAGGCGATTATTGCGGCGTGAGCGCGTTTCGCAGGCTATCATTGCAGGCGTGTGCCCCCCTCTGCTACGCTACGGCGAAGCTGCGCCCGTTGAACTTCCCCGCCCCGCCATCCAGGAAGACGCGCAATGTCCCTCAAGACGATCCCCCGGCACTCTCTCCTCGCGACTGCGTTCTTGCTCCTGCCTTCGCTGTCTCTCATGGCTGGCTGCGACGGCAAGGACACGGGTGAGAAGCAGACCCCCGAAGACACCACGCCCAAAGACACCCACGTCACCACCAACGACGGTGACGGCGATGGCATCACCGCGGCCGACGGCGACTGCGATGACGCCGACGCCAACGTCTACCCAGGCCGGGAAGAAGAGTGCAACGGCCAGGACGACAACTGCAACGGCGTGGTGGACGAGGGCTTCGAAGACACCGACAACGACGGCACCGCCGACTGCGTCGACTCCGAGGAGTGCGACGGCGTGGACAACGACGGCAACGGGCAGGTGGACGAGGGCTTCGCCGATGCCGACGGCGACGGAATCGCCGACTGCGTCGAGGGCGAGGAATGCGACGGGGTCGACAACAACGGTGACGGGCGCGTGGACGAGGGCTACGACGCGGACAGCGACGGCTATACGCAGTGCGGAACGGAGAAGGTGGACGCCGACTGCGACGACGACAACCCCAATATCTACCCCGGCGCCGAAGAAAACCCCTCCGACGGCATCGACAACGACTGCGACGAGCTGATCGACGAGGGCTCCTGGGCCGAGGGCGATCTGACCGTCGTGGAGATCATGAACAACCCGCTGGCGGTCAGCGATGCCTACGGCGAGTGGTTCGAGATCTACAACAGCGCGGAGAGGCCCGTCTACCTGAACGGCATCGTGATCACGTCCACCGTGGACAAGGACTACCACGTGATCAGCAGCGAGGAGCCCCTGCTGCTGGGCGAGGAAGAGACCATGGTGCTGGGCATCGAGGCCGCGGACAGCCTCAACGGCGATGTGGACGTGGGCTACCAGTACGAGGACATCATCCTCTCCAACGAGAGCGATGACCTGGTGCTGCTGGCCGACGACGTGCTGCTCGACCAGGTGGTCTGGGACGACGGCGCCACCATGCCCGACAGCTCGGGCTCCTCCATGTCCTTCGACATCACAGGCTACTACGGGGGCTACTTCAAGGAACCGGCCAGCGTCCTCAACGACGAGGCCGAGATGTGGTGCTACTCGGTCTATATGTGGGGCAACCTGACCGACTACGGCACGCCGGCCGAGCTGAACGAGTACTGCCACGACTGGGACCACGACGGCGACGGCTACACCACCGACGACGGCGACTGCGACGACGGCGACGAGACGGTCTACCCGGGCGCGCCCGAGCAGGATCCCACCCTGGACAACGACTGCGACGGCGACGTGGAGATGATGCCCACGGCCGTGGTGGACTACGATCCGGCCAACTCCACGCTGCTCTCCTGCGACCCGCTCTACCTGCTGGGCTCCAACTCCTTCGATCCGGACGGATCCGCCCTGACCTACACCTGGGAGCTCACGGTGGCACCGGGCGGCTCGGCCCGCACCACCGCCGACATCCAGGAATCCACCGACGCCGATCCGACCTTCTACCCGGACGTGGCGGGCGACTACGAGTTCACGCTGACGGTCAACGACGGCGGCACCGACTCGGTGGTGGCGACGCTGGCCGTCACCATCTCCGACCGCGGCAGCAACTCGGTGCCGGTGGCTGACGCGGGCGTGGACCAGAGCTTCAGCGACACCGTCACCTGCTCGCTGGTGGGCTACAACTACGAGTGCGACGACTGCACCGAGACCGACGTGCAGCTGGATGGCACGGGCACCGCGGATGCCGATGACCTGGACCTGACCTACAGCTGGAGCATCACCTCGGGCTCCAGCTACGGCACGCTGGACGACTCCACGCTCGAGAGCCCCATCCTGAGCATGAGCGGGCTGACCTGCACCTATGGCAGCACCGCCACATACACGGTGTCCCTGACGCTGACCGTCACCGACTGCCCGGGCGACAGCAGCTCCGACTCGGTCTCCATCACCTACACCTGCACGGGCGAGTAGCTGCACCGCTTCGCGCTGGTCGTCCTGCTCGCGTTCCTGGGCGCCTGCCAGGAGCTGGTGCCCGTGGGCGCCCACGAGGGCCTGCGGGCGCCGGGCTTTTCCGCGCTGCTGGCCAGCGGAGGCACGCTCTCCTCTTCGGACCTGCGGGGCAAGCCGGCAGTGCTGGTGTTCTGGGCTTCCTGGTGCGGCCCCTGCCGCTACGAGGTGCCCCACGTCAACCAGCTGGACAAGAGCGTGGGCGAGACCGCCCACGTGCTGGGCATCAACGCCGGAGAGGACCACCAGACGGTGCTGGCGGCGATCAAGGCCATGGACATCCAGTACCCGGTGCTGGAGGACAGCGACGGCCGCATCTCCAAGGCCTACGAGGCGACCAGCCTGCCTCTGCTGGTGGTGGTGGATCCGGATGGGCGCGTGCGCTACCGGGGTAGCAGCTTTCCCGCCCGTCTGAGCGCCTTCGTGGCGCAGCTGCGCAAGGAGGGTCCGACATGAAGCGCGTGCTGGTAACCGGTGGAGCGGGTTTCATCGGATCGCACCTGGTGCAGGCCCTGGCGGACCGCGGGGACCAGGTGGTGGTGCTCGACAGCTTCGATCCCTACTACGACCCGGAGCTGAAGGAGCGCAACCTGGCTGCGGTGCTGGATGACATCGAGCTGGTGCGGGGCGATATCCGCGACGAGGCGGCCGTGGAGCGGGCCATGCGGGGGGTCGACTGCGTGGTCCACCTGGCCGCCCGGGCCGGCGTGCGGGCCAGCCTGCGCGATCCGCGGGCCTACGCCCAGGTCAACGTGGAGGGCAGCATGGTGCTGTTGGAGGCCATGCGGCGGCTCGACGTGCCACAGCTGGTGGCTGCCAGCTCCTCTTCGGTCTACGGCGCGCGCCACCAGGGCCCCTTCTCCGAAGACGACCCCCTGCCCGTGGCTGCCAGCCCCTACGCCGCCACCAAGCGCGCCATGGAACTGCTCTGCGAGACCTGGCAGCGGCTCTACGGCTACCAGCTCACCAGCCTGCGTTTCTTCACGGTCTACGGCCCGCGGCAGCGGCCGGATATGGCCATCCGGGGCTTCACGCGCAAGGTGCTGGCGGGGCAGCCCATCACGCTGTTCGGCGATGGCAGCTCGCTGCGGGACTACACCTATATCGATGACATCGTGGCCGGCGTGCTGGCCGCCGTGGATCGCCCCCAACAGCGGGCGGTGATCAACCTGGGCAACTCCTCGCCGGTGCGGCTGGATCAACTGGTGGAGCTGCTGGCGCGCGCCCTGGGCCGCGAGCCCGAGGTGCGGCGCACCGGGGACCAACCCGGCGACGTGCCCCTGACCTGGGCCGATACCAGCCGCGCGCAGCAGCTGCTGGGCTACCGGGCGCAGGTCAGCCTGGAGGAGGGGCTGCGGCGCTTCGTGGCTTGGCTGGAGGAGGAATGAGGTTCGCCGCGCTTGTCATGCTGGCGGCCTGCACCGGGGGGGAGGTGCGGACCAACCTGCCAGGGGACTCGGGCGCCCCGGGCGACAGCTCCGAGCCCCAGGACTCGCCGCCTGGCGACTCGGATCCGGGGGACAGCCAGCCCCCGGACACGGATCCGCCCGACACGGACCCGCCCGACACGGGGGAACCGCCGGCTTCGGGCTTCGCGGTGCTCAGCCTGAACCTGCACTGCCTGAAGACCGAGGGCACCGGCTTCAAAGGCAACAAGGAGCGCTTCGCCGCCGTGGCCCTGGCCGCGGCCGCCGAGGACGTGGCCTTGATCGCGCTGCAAGAGGTCTGCTGGAATGAGACCGAGGACGCGGGCGCCCTGCTCGAAGAGGCCCTGGAGCAGGCCACCGGCGTGAGCTGGGGCATGCAGACGCTCTTCGCCCATACGGGCTGGGAGGGCACCGAGGACGAGGCCTCCGAGGGTGTGGCCGTGGCTTTGAGAGGGGAGGAGGGCGAGGAGCTGGTGGAAGTGGAGTACCACGTGCAGAGCTCCCTGCGGCGCGTGGCGCTGGGGGCGCGCTATCCTATGGCCGAGGGCTGGCTGGACCTGCTGACGGTGCACCTGGACAACGCCGACGAGCCGGCGCGCATCGCCCAGGCCCGGCAGACCGCGGTGGAGGCCCTGACCGCCCTGCCCGATGCGCCGAACCTGCTGGTGGTGGGAGACTTCAACGACCTGCCGGGCAGCGAGACCATCGCGGCCATGGAGCAGATGGGCTTTGTCGACCTGGGGACCTCGCTGGACGAGGACCGCATCGACTTCGTCTTCGCCCACCGGGGCGCGAGCTTGCAGGGCGACGGGGTGCGCCGCATCTTCACGGGCGAGAAGTACCCGGTGGTCTCGGATCACCCGGGCATGCTGGTGCGCATCACGGCAGGGGAGGGGGACGACGTGACGCTCACCACCCTGCGTACCGAGTACGACGCGGGCACGGGGCACTACCTGGCCCTGCGTGGCGACGGCGCGCCGCTGGACTGGGACAGCGGCTGGCCGGCGCACCAGGATGGCAGCAGCTGGAGCGCGGTGTTCAGCGAGCTGGAGGGGTCGTTTTCCTACAAGTGGTTGCTGGACGATGCGACCTGGCAGCAGGGGGACAACCTGCAGGGGCAGGCGGGGCAGGAGAATGAGGGGGAGGTGAGTTTCTGAAGGGGCTGCTCGTGGTTGGTGGTTGTGGTTGTGTGGTTGGGGTCAGGATGTCACCATTACGATTTTCGCTATGATGTCGTCGTGGTCGTGGTTGTGGGGTGGGCGTCTGTGGGCGTCTTTTCCATGTTTTGCTCCTGCGCTTCAGCCCGCCCGCCGCCCGAGCCGGCCATCAATGCAGCCTAGCTCCACCCCTTCAGCAACAGCGCCAGCAGGCCCTGCAGATGGTCCCGTCCAGGTTCCTGGCGCGGGTAGAGCGCCACGGCTCCACCCCGCGGTCGCCCTTCGGGCCAGGCGGCATCCAGCATGGCTGGACTGCGGGGAAAGATGCGGCCCACGGGACCGGGAAAGAGGATCCACGTGCTCTCCACCATCGGAATCCTGCTCGCAGGATGCCCGATGGAGTCGGTGTACTTGAGCCACACCTCGTCGAGCGCCTCCCACGGCACGCCGCTGGTGCGGTGTCGCGCGATGCGATGCTTGGCGTCAAGCACATGCAGCTCTACGAGGGCGCCGCCTGCGCGCAGTTCCAGGACGAAGTCGGGCCGCCAGGGATGGCCCGGTACCAGCTTGCAGACCTCAGCCTCGCGGTCACCGTGGGAATAGCTAGGCTCGTAGCGCAGGCAGACGCTGCGGTCTCTGTACTCGCTGATGAAGAGCGGCTCCCCAGGCGTGAGCTTCGCGAACCAGCCCTCATCGTTGACCCCGAAGCTGCGTGTTGGCTGACGGCCGGCCCACTCCACCAGCGCGTCTCGTAGCGTCAGCGCGCACCAGATCTCGTACAGGTTGTCCAGGTTCTCCAGCGGGGCAATGCCGGACGGGATGACACCGGCTTCTATGGCTCGGATCTCCTGCCACACTTGGAACAGTCGCCAGTAGCCGGGATGGCTCTCCACCTGCGAGGTGCGGATGAAGGTGGATGCGCGCAAGCCTCTTGGCAGGCGCATCTTGGTGGGCAAGGCCGAGAGCTGTCTCTTCAGCTCCTCCAGCCGGATCGTGCGCCGCTGGATGGCACTCAGCCGTGGGGCGTCGATTTCCTGGAACAGGTTGCCGTGCTGCGTGGCGAAGGCCTCGCGGGCGGGCCGGCTCTGGTTGATGCGAGCCCGTTCCCGCTCCAGCAAGGCCTGCAGCTCTTCCGCCAGGACCTTCATCGCGCGTAGCAGGGCCATCACCCCTCGGTTTTCCGGAGTGTCTGCGTTGCGCCTCACCTCCCGGCGCACCGCCACCCTGCCGCTGCGGAGGCGCGGGCGGATCGCGTGGCGCGGATTGCGCGCGATCCAGCGGGCATCCGCGGCCGAGGCTGGCCCCTCTCGGCTGGGGATCGCGTACGCCAGCTCCTTCGTGTTGACGATCGGATTCCTGGAGATCCAGGACGCGGCAGAAATCACCGCACCCAGCTGGGCCTCCAGCCGCTGGAGCGACGCCTCCGGGCCATGGAGTCCGGGAGCTGAGGACAGACCCCCGAGGGCGCCAGCGATGCCTGGGGCCATGCGATGGAGGTCCGCCAGGAGGATCTCCAGGGCGGCCTGGGTCAGCCTGGTCGGCCGAACGCCCAGCGTGGCCACCAAAGGAGCGAGCCCCTCTTGGCACAGCTCGAAACGAACCTGGCCAGCGACGCTGCGGAGCGCGTCTCTCGTTTGCCAGCGCAGCGAGCCTTCGGGCTCGGGCCACAGCTCCTCGCGGCGGTCTCCCAGGGTCAACGTGGTGGGAAGGTGGGCCTGCAGGCCTGCGGCGAAGAGCGACATGGAGGTGCCCTCTGCGACCTCCAGCCTCTGGGGCGCGTTGGGGCGCAGTTCCAGTTCGTCGGAGCCCAGCCTGAGCGTGGCGAGAGGGCTAGACATGGAAGAAATCGTAGTAGTCGCCAAGCTCCTCGCCCCTGGCGCGCAGCTCCTCGCAGCGCTCGGCGGACATGCTCCATTTGTGGGTGCGAAGAAGGGCCGTCAGGTCATCGAAGACGTGGCGGTAGCGCTCACCGACGCCGCGAACGCAGGGCAGCACGCGTTGCAGCACCTGGAAGTCCTGCGCCACACGTGTCGGCAGAAGATCGGTCGCGATAGAGAGATAGCGTTCCATGGCCCGCATGGTGCGCGGAGAGGGAGCCCCCGGGACTCGTTGCTCGTGCAGGTAGCGCACGACCTTGTGCAGATCGCCCAGCTGCGCGGGTTCACGCTGGCAGAGGGAGAGGAGATGCGCCCAATCCACGGCGCTGTCCGGCGAGCTGATGCGAGGAGCTTGGTTGATGAGAGCGTCGAGAGATGGGCTCATCCAGATCACGGCTGCACGGGACAAAAAGCGAGGTGAGAGGCGCTCCACCGTGTCATCCAGGTTCACCGTGCCCAGTAGACGCACGTTGTCGCCGATGGCGAAGCTGGGGGGATAGCGCTCGGCGTTCTCCGGGTACTGGGTCTCGCCGTATAGTCGAATGGCGGGCGAGCTGTCTTCGAGCGCGGAGATGGGACGCGCCAGGTAGTACTCGGGCGCTGCCAGGTTCATCTCCTCCAGCACGAAGGGAAACAGGCCCCCCAGCCCCCGCTCGCAGTCGTCCCGCGCCCGCAGGAGCTGCTCGACGAAGCCCTCGCTGGAGGGCTCCCAGCTGTGGCGCTCAGGATGCCAGTACCCGAACAGCGGAGCGTCGTCGTGCCAATCCCGACGCACGACCAGCTCCAGGTAGCGGTCCGAACCGGGTCCGTGGCCCAGGCTGGCGAGCACGGCGCGCAAGAAGGTGCTCTTGCCCACACCAGGCGGTCCGGCGAGGATCAGCCAGGGGGAGGAGATGAGGCAAAGCAGCATGTTCGCCACCTGCCGGTCGCTCCAAGGCGCGAGCCCTGTCGCGATGTCGGTGCAGAGCTCGTTCAGGCTGGCGAAGGAGCGGCGCGCGAAGCTCTGCGCCTTGCAGGGCGTCGATGACACCCTTGGTCTTTCGTTGGCGTGGGATCGGGATGGTGCAGCCTGGCCAATGAGGCTGGCGAGCACGCGGGTGCGCGTGTCGTCCGCGACACTCTCCAGCGCCTCCACCTGCTCTTGCAGGTCTGCCAGGCGCTGGTTCATGGCCTGGCGTGTCTCAAGCTCCTCCCGCTCCATGCCGTCCAGCCTCTCCTGGGCCTCGAGCAGGGCGCGCTCCTTCGCTGTCAGCTCGACCTCGAGCTCCTGCCTACGCGTCTCGATGGCTTGCTGCAGCGCGGCCAGCTCCAACTCGAGCCTGCGTTCGGCGGCTCTCTTGATCTCCCTCTTTCCCTCCTCGGTCTCAAGGAAGGCGCTCGTTGCGCGATGTCGTTCCTGATCCAGGTGGCGCGAGGTCTCGAGCAGGCCTCGCAGGCGAGAGAGCCGTTGCTCAAGAATGGCGCGAGGCAGAAGGTCTCCGCTGGACTCGAGCCTACCCAGTGCGCTGGCGAGAAAGCGCACGCGAGCCTGGTCCACGTCTTCCAGCAGGCCGGCCAGCCAGACCTCGACATGGGTCTCGTCCATGCGATCCCAGGGTTGGGCCTCTTGCAGCAACAGCGTGTCCAGATCCGGCGGCTGAGGCGTGAGGAGTCGCTGCTGGCCGGCGGCGCCCATGGGGATGGAGATGCGGCCGAAGAGCGAGTCGAACTGCTCGGCGTCGAGACGGGCCACGAAGCCTCGGAGGTCGGCTGGAACGAAGCGGCCGCTCTCTTCGTCGGCAGCGTAGGGCCCCTGCACCATGCCCTCGGCCTCGATGAAGGTGCGGGGCGACAGGTCGTGTCGTCCGGGGTAGGCACGCAGCTCCTCGGCGTCCACGCCCTCGAGGCTGCGGGCGGGCACGATGTCGTACCAGATCTCGTCGGGGGGGGCGTCGGGAGGCGTGGACAGGGCCAGCGTCGGTCGTTGCGGCTCGGTCCAACCCGGTCGGGGATGGATGACCACCAGGTCACCTGTTTGTCGGTGCTCTGCGTGCTCCGCCTCCAGCAGGCGGTAGCCCTTTGGGGCGAGGCGCTGGGAATCCACGAGAACACCTGTGGGGCTCCAGGCCATCGGGGTCACGCGCCGGTCGCGCTCCAGGCCGACGATCTCGCCGATGGCGCAGAGCAGGGGCTGCTCCTCCAGTCTGTCCGACTCGCAAGCGTCGATGAAGGCCTCGATCTGGCCGACCAGGTCTTCATAGGGCAGCTCGTCGTCGGCGCGATCGGTGGCCCTGGTGATGACGTCCAGCAGCTGTTCGCGCTCGCTGGGGTATAGCGAATTCAGCTGCTGCGTGCGCTCAACCAACGCGCGCAGCTCGGGCCGCAGCTTGGCTTCGGCTGCGCGCCAGCGGGCCTCCACGAGCGCCTCTGCGCTGTCGAGCAACCTGCGGGCCGGACCCAGGTGACCCTGCTTCAACGAGTGACCGACTTCCTCCAGGCGCGTGCGCAGCTCGTCGGTGCCCACACCAGTGCGCGCTCGGACTGTGAGCTTGTCCAGGATGATGAGCAGCTGATCGCGGTGCGCCTCCCAGGTCTGCTTGACCCGCTTGTGTCGCTCTTGGGGGGACTCGGCTGGATGAGCGGAGAGGGCGTCGATGTCGTCGTAGGCTGACTCCTCGAGGTCGGCGATCCACAACGAGGTCTCACGGGTCAATCCCGCGATCTTGGCGTCCTTGACGTGTTCTTGCAGCGTCTCGCGTGCATACTGGATCCAGCTCTGGGCTTCTCCTATCTCAAGCTTCTCGAGCTCCTCAAGGGCCTCGTTGAGCTGCTGCACCGAGTCGGCCACGTTCAGGGCCTCGGCTTCGGCACGCAGACTGCGGATGGTTGTTCGAGTGCTCTCCAGGTGCTCCTGCGCTCCTCGCGCCCAGGAGGGCTCGGTCAGCGCGCCCGCTGCGGCCACGGCCTCGCGCACAGGAGCCAGCAGGATCACCTGTTGTTCAAGCTCGATGCCTGCGGGAAGGAGGTCCAGGGCGGCGAGCGTGCAGGCGGGATCGAGGGAGGCTGTGCGGGACTCCGGAGGTCGCTTCGTCAGCGCGGCCAGATCCTGCAGGCAGGCGGACACCAGGTCTTTGTGCTGCGGAAAGTGCTGTTCGGCCCAGGCCTCGCAATCCAGGTCCAGATCCTCCGGCGTGAACGTCCTGGTGGTCCAGCTGCCCACCACGTCGCGGACGGCGTCGCGAAGCGAGGTGAGGTGCTTGCGGAGCGCATTCCAGACCTTGAGGTTGCGCTCCAGACGGTCGGTGCCTCTCTGTTCGCTGGTCCAGTCCTGCAGGTCGTCCACGAGGAGGCGTAGATTCCCAGGAGGTTTGTCTTCTCCTTTTTCGGCAGCGTGCAGCACGCTGTAGGCCTCGTCTCGTGCCTCAGCGTAGATCTCCGGCCCAGGCGCCTTCTTGATGCGAGGGACGTGCTCGAGCAGCTCGTTGAGGTTGGTCAGGGCGGCCTGGAAACGGCGGGGACGCAGGCAGGCACTCAGACCGCCACGCTCAAGTACGGACTTCATCAGGCGGGCCAGATCCGGATCATCGAGGTAGGCGTCCGGCCGCCAGGCCACCCCAGCTGGTCCATCGAGGCCTGCTGCCGCGAGCCACCAGTCGGCCAGCGTGACGATGGCCTGCTCCTGCGCGTCCCCGGCCATGGCCAGTGCCAACAGGCCGGAGAGGCGGTCGTAGCAGCGTTGGCGGTCACCGCCGTCGTCCGGGCCCTTCCAGGCCAAGCGATGGACGGCGCCCACCAGGATGGCGCACCAGTCCAGGGCCTGAGAGGGTGAGAGATCCGCAGCGAAGTGGGCGGAGCTGATGGTGGCCATGTGCGATACTCCTCCAGCGGCGCGGCAGCCTACTCCTGGGTGCAGCTCCGCATGCGTCCGCTGAAGAGTATAGCGCCCAGCCCTCACTCCCCCCAAAAACGCAACACCGCCCACAGCTTCACCCCGCCCATGGTGCCCGGGATGGTCCAGCTGCTGGCTTCGCGCTGCAGGCAGGCGCTCAATTCGTCGTCGGTCGGCCCGGCCACGCTGGCCTTGGCCACCTGGCCGTCGGGGCTGATCCGCAGCGCCAGCTTGGCGACCTCCTGCTGCAGGGGCGCCTCCTGCTGGGCTTGCCGGTAGCAGTCCAGCAAGGGCTCGTGGGCCTGCTGCAGCACGTTCTCGATCTGGGCCTGGTCGGCGGTGCCCACCACGGAGGTGACCTGCAGGTCCAGCTGCGGTTCCTGGGGCGCCTCGCTGGCCGCGCTGGGCTCGTCTCCTGGCGGCTGGGGAGCTGCTGCGGTCGCCTCGAGCGGCTCCTCCGGAAGCTCGGACCGCTCCTGGTCCTCAGCGAGCGCAGGCGCCGGCTCCGCCGGCAGGGGATCGGCCACGGTCCGGGCGCGCAGCTTGCGCTCGGGCCGCGGCTGCAGCTGGGGCTGCTCCGGGGCCTCGGTCGCAGGGGTCGTGCTGGGCCGCTCGGCCTGCTGCAGGGCTGCGGGGGCTTCTTCTACCTGGGGCAGGCCGCGCAGCACGAACCAGCGCACCAGGAGCACGGCCAGCGCCACCACCAGCAAGCCCGCCAGGAGCAGCAGGAGCACGGGGGAGCGGCGGCGGGTGCGGCGGATCATGGCGTCGGTGCTGGTGATCTCCGTGGGCTCGGCCTCGGGCTCGGACTCGGGTTTGACCGGCGCAGCTGGCGCGGGGGAGGGCAGGGGCCGATCGCCCTGCGGCTCGGCGGACGCGGCCGCGGGCGCAGCAGGCTCCTCCTTGAGCTCCACCGTGGGGGCCTCGTCGAGGGGGCCGGCCTTCTCGATGGAGACGGTCCTGCCTCCGTGGCGCATGGCCTCGACGTTCCAGTAGGTGGACTGCGTCACCTCGGCCGTGGGATCCTCGATCCCCTGGTCCAGGGGCTCGGTGATCTCTGCGCTTACGTGTTCCTCGTCAGGCACGGCTCTCCTCCTGTGGCCGTGATAGCCCAACTATGATGAACAGGATTCGCAGCCAAGTCGACCGCTTCATCCACCATCCGACGGTGGAGCTGTTCATCGTGCTGCTCATCGTGTCCTCGGTGGCGGTGTTGGTGGCGGAGCACGTGGTGCCCGAGGGCAGCGTGACCCACACCACGTTCACCATCATCTCGGATCTGATGATCGGCGTCTTCGCGCTGGAGCTGATGGCGCGCTACTGGGTGGCCCGCAAGAAGAGTCGCTTCTTCGCCCGCTACTGGATCGATATCGTCGCGCTCTTGCCCCTGGCCCGGCCGGTGCGCTTCTTCCGCGTGCTGCGCCTGATGCGGCTGTTCCGGGCGGGCATGCTGCTGAACCGCCGCCTGAGCATCTTCCGCACCACTTTCCACGGCGCGGTGCAGGAGCTCATTGTGCTGGCCTCGCTCATGGTCACCATGGTCCTGGCCGGCGCGCTGGTGCTCTTCTTGAACGAAAAGGGCGTCAACGAAGATTTCTCCTTCTTCGGGCGCGCCGTCTGGTTCTCGGTCTACAGCCTGGTGGGCGGCGAGCCCATCGGCGGGGAACCCACTACCTGGCTGGGGCGCTTGACCACGCTGGGCCTGATGCTGGGCGGGCTGACCGTCTTCGGCATGTTCGTCGGCACCACCTCGGCGTTCATGCTGTCGCGACTGTCCCATCGGCGGGAGATCAACGAGATGGACATGGATGAGCTTGTTGGACACGTGGTGATCTGCGGCTGGAACCGCTCCGGCCCCATCGTGGTGCAGGAGGTCTTTCACGGCGCGAGCTCCAGCTTGCAGGCCGTGGTGATCATCAGCGAGCACGAAGGCTCGCCCGAGGACCTGCCTAGCCATGGCGTGCGCCCGGAGCTGATCTACCACTTCCACGGCGACTACACGCGCCCCGAGGTCTTGGAGGCGGTGAACATCAAGCACGCCAGCGCGGCCATCCTGCTCACCGACGCCACCTCGCCGCGCGCCGACCAGGACCAGGACGCCCGCACCGTGCTGGCCGGCCTGACCATCGAGCGCATGTCGCCCGGCATCTTCACCTGCGCGCAGCTGCACAACCACGACAACGCCACCCTGCTGCGCATGCACGAGGTGGAAGAGATCGTGGTGGGCGACTGGTACGCCGGTGTGATCCTGGGATCGGTCAGCCGCAACCGCGGTCTGGTGAGCCTGCTGAACGAGATCCTGACCGCCGACTACGGAAACGCCTTCCACAAGGCCATCGTGCCCGTCGCGCAGGCGGGCAAGACCGTGGGCCAGCTGCACGCCCTTCTAAAGAAGGAGCACAGCGCCATCCTGATGTCCCTGGAGCCCCGCAGCGGCGCGGAGAAGGGGCAGGTGCTCGTCAACCCATCGGCGGCACGCAAGGTGGAGGAGGGGGACACCCTGGTGGTGGTGAGCGAGGACCCGGTGAAGCTCTGACTCAGGTCTGCGCCCGGCTCAAGATCCCCGTCAGGCAACCCAGGCCCCCAGCGGCCTTGAGGTACTCGGAGACATCCAGCTCGTGCACGCGCACGCCGGCGCCCTCCAGCGTGGCGCGCATCCCGGGGCAGCGGGACGGCATGACCACCTCGCGCGGCGCCAAGGTGACGAAGTTCATGCCGCGCCCCTGCAGCAGCTCGTCGTCGGGGGCTAGCACCAGGGCCTGGATTCCCAGGTCCTCCAGCAGCTGCAGCAGCGCAGGCGTGACCTTGCCCCCGTGCACGGCGGCCAGATCCTGGTCCAGCAGGTTCACGACGCCCAGCAGGTGTTGCACCCCAGCGGGCAGCGCCGCGGTCAGCAGGCGAACGCCCTGCTCGGCCAAGACCTGCCCTAGCAGCGCTTCGGCCTGCTCGTTGCTGCGCACCCCCACACCCAGCAGCACCAGGTCGGGACGCAGCCAGAGAGCGTCGGCGCCCTCGAAGCAGGCCAGGCCCCGGGGTGTGCGCAGGATGGGCACGCCGGCCTGAGCCAGGCCCAGGGCCGCGAAGCGCTCCTCGCCGGCTCGCCGTATCCCGGCCGTGCGGCCCAGCACGGCCCCCTCGGGCGTCATGAAGACCAGGTCGCGCATGAAGAGCAGGTTGGGCGGCGGCGGCTGCGAGGGGCGCAGCAGGTGCACCTGGGCGCCCCAGTCGCGGTAGAAATCGACGATGGCTTGCGCTTGTTGCCGGATGCGTTCCAGGTCGGGCTGCGCCAGCATCAGCCAGTGGTCGGGAGGCTCGGCGTACTCCAGCTCGGGGCCCGGCCAGGACAGCAGCACGGCCTGCAGGCGGCCGGTCTCGGAGTCGACGCCGTAGGGCGCCCAGATGGTGCCGCCCCGCAGCTCCTCGGCGTGGCTGGCCGTGCGTTGGCGCCAGCCAGGACCGCCGAAGGAGGCGGCTTGGTCGGTGGGGGTGGAGGCACTAGATCCAGGTTTCTCGGTCGGTGGCATAGCCCAGGTGCTCCATGGTGTCGGTGATGCGGGGGTCTGCCAGCACCGGATCGAGCAGCTCGGCCTTTTCGAACCAGCGCCGGTTGCGGGGTCGGCTGGTGGCCATGATGGGGGGCAAGCCCGTCTCCACCAGGCTGTCCAGCGGATCGTCCAGGGGAACGCCCAGCCAGGAGGTCAGGGCCTCGAAGACCTGGCGGCGGCGCTCCTTGGCGCCCACGGTGTCCTCGAAGCGCAGGCGGAAGATATCCAGGTCTTGCCGCTCGAGGTGGGCCAACAAGGCCTTGTGGGCCGAGCGCCACTGGAACCCGCAGACCTCGACCAGGGAGCGCCGTGCGTAGCGCTCCCAATCCGGCGGCAGGTCGAACTTCCACCACTGGTCGCCCCAGTCCGGGTAGTGATCGCTATAGCCCTGCAGCTGCAGCGGGACGGGCACGCAGTGGGCGAAGAAGCCGCGAAAGCGCCAACCGTCGTACAGGCCATTGATGGAGGCCGCGGCGTTGCGCGTCAGGTGCAGCACACGCAGCCGGGCCCGTGGGAAGAGGCGCTGCAAGAAACCCAGGCGGTAGACGTTGCTGGGCGTCTTGATCACCAGGGGCATGCGCGCCAGCTCTTCTACCGTGGCGGACTGCCAAGGGACCGCGGTGACGTAGGGGGGCTCTTCCAGCACCAATGGCGAGGGCGGGGCCTCGCTGGGGGCGCTGTCGGGACAGTAGCGCTTGATCAGCGAGGGGCGCAGGTCGTAGTACCAGGGATTTACGCCTGGGTGCTTCCTGCGGACGCGGCGTAGGAAGTGCACGTGGAAGAGCTGGGAGTCGGCAAAGGCGCGGGGCTGCCACTCGTGGTCTCTACGCAGCTCGGCCAGGGTGGCCCGCGTCTGGTCCAGGATCCACTGCTCGTCGAAGCGCTGCATGGGCCACTGAGTGGCCAGCCGCCAGTGCAGCTCGCGGGCGAAGTCCCGCTCGGCCTGCGGACCCTCCAGCACAGAGGAAGGGTGCCCCACATCCATGGCCAAGAGGTGCTCCAACAGGGCTGCGTCGTGCAGCTGATCCGCTTCCAGCGCGTCTGAGCCGGAGCCGCTGTCGGGCCAGCCGTGACCCGAGAGCTGCAGGAAGGGATTGACCTCGGCGCGGAAGTGCAGCAGGTGCTGACAGTGGCGCAGGATCTCGGCCAGCACGCTGGAACCGCCACGAGAGGAAGAAGCC
>CAYVQL010000113.1:0-30346 GCA_964454135.1 uncultured Enterobacterales bacterium
TCTCGCCGAGGTTGTAGATCTCGGCTCCGCCGCCGCTCTCCACCTCGTCCTGCAAGCGCATGCGCAGGGTGCGCATGGAGATGTGGTTCATGTGCTTGGCGGCGTCCACCCGCACGGCGTCCACGTCGTAGTCGCGGATCAGCGAGAGGGTGTCTTGCATGACCTGCATCGTGATGTCGTGGTTGGTGTAGTCCAGGTCGGGCAGATACTCGATGAACCAGCACTCGATGGCGTGGCTGTCCCAGTCGCAGCCGTCCTCGCCGCAGATGCAGCCGCCCCCGAACCAGTCGGGATGCTGGCTGACGTACTGGTGGTCCTCGTGCACGTGGTTGAGCACCAGGTCGAAGAGCACGCGGATGCCCTGCTCGTGGGCCAGGTCGATCAGCTCGGCCAGCCGATCCTCGGCCGGGGTGTAGTAGCCGTCGCCCCAGTCACCCAGGCGCTCCTCGATGCCCGTGGGCTCGGTGGGCCAGTAGCCGTGGTAGCCGGAGTAGTAGTTGGTGTTGTCGAGGCCGATGTAGGAGCCCTCCGGGTTCTCGTAGACCGGCGTGATCCAGATCGTGTTGACGCCCATGTCCGTGAAGTAGCCCTCTTCCAGGGCGTGGATGATGCCCAGGAAGTCGCCGCCGTTGTAGTTGGAGCACTCGGCCAGGCCATGGATGGGATCGAAGGCGTCCGCCGAGCCCCAGTCGCCGTTGCGGAAGCGGTCGGTGAAGGCGAAGTAGATCAGCGCGTCGTTCCAGTCCCAGGGCTCGTCCTCCACCCAGAGCGGAATCCAGAGGGGGTTGTTCTCGGCGCCGCGCCCGGCCTCGTCGTAGGCCCAGATCTTGATGCTGTGCTTACCCGCTGGCAGATCCGAGACCTGGATCTCGATCTCGCCGCTGGAGGCGTCCACGGTGGGCGTGACGAGCTGCTCCCCCACCATCACGATCAGCGCGCTGGGGTCGACGGGGCTCTCGTCCTCTGCCGAGGCGATCTGGACGGTGGCGCTGAGCTGGCCCGCGCTGCCGGCCAGGGCCTGTACGGTCTGCAGCAGGGGCAGCTGGCAGTCGCCCACCCGCAGGTTGCGGTTCTCGCTGCCGTCCAGCCACTTGGTATAGACGTTGGCCGGAGGATCGCCCTCGTAGCCTCCGTCCTCCACCAGCTTGTAGGCGTACTCGCCGGGTTCCAGCTCTCCCAGGTCGGCGAAGTGGTAGCCGTCTTCGTCCGGACCCAGCATGTCCTGGGGCGTCCAGTCGTTGAACTCGCCCGAGATCTGCAGCGTCGTGACGCCGGCGGGCAGGTTGTGACGCACGCGCACCTCGCAGTCGCGCACCGAGATGATCTCCACCGGGGGCTCGGCCGTGTCCACGTAGGGGTCGCCCGTGTCGTCGGGATCGTCGCCGTAGCCGTAGGGCTCGTCGCCCGTGTCTTCGCCGGGATCCCAGGGCGTCTCGGGGACGTCGTCACAGTCCTCGCCGACGCAATCCGGATCGCAGGCCGTGCCCAGCAGGAGGAGGGCAGTGGCCAGTGGCGCCCAACAGGAGGTCGATTGGAGGTTCGGCTTCATCACCGCAGTCCTTGGCAGGAGAGGGATTCGGGGATCAGGACGCGGGCCGACCAGGCGGGCAGCTCTACGTCCAGCTTGGGATCTGTGTAGAGGATGGTGGCGGACTCGCCTTCCACCAGGTCTCGGAATTCCTCGGCTGCCAGCGCGAGACTGGAGGGCAACTCCAGGCTGACTCGCTGCGCCTCGTCCGAGGCGTTGAGCAGCGTAATGGCGGGCAGGCCGTCACCGGCGTCGCGCAGCTGGGCGTAGAGCGGGCCCTCGGCCAGCAAGGGCAGACGCTCGCCGCGGCGCAGGGCCAGGCTGCAGGCTCGGCCCAGGCCCAGGCGCTGCACGCGCTGCAGGGCCCAGTCCTGGTACTCCTCCAGCTCGAAGCGCATGGGGCGCCGGCAGTCGGGATCCCCTGCGCCAGGCTGTCCGTATTCGTCCCCGTAGTAGATGATGGGCGCGCCGGGCAGGCTCAGGGCCAGGGCCTGGGCCATGACGAGCTTGCGGAAGGGCTCTTCTTCGCTGGGGATCTCGGGGGGGCTGCTCCAGGGCTGGCTGGTGTCCTGTCCGGCGGCCTCGCTCAGAAACCGCGTCATGTCGTGGTTGCCCACGAAGGGAGCCATGATCGCACCCGAGCCTTCCCAGGCTTCCTCGCTGGCCGTGACGGCCGCCTCGAGCTCGGCCGCGTCGCCCGACTCCCAGGCGACGAATTCCCGCAGGGCCCACAGGATGGGGAACTCGAACTGGCCGTCCAGGCCGAAGGGCCCCAGGTTGGTACGGATGGCCCCGTAGTCGTCGCCCGTGTAGGTCTCGCCCAGGGTGTAGAAGCCCACAGGACCCGAAAAGGCCTGTTCGAGGCGCCAGACCAGGTCTCGCAGGGCTGCGCGGGGCATCATGGGCACGGCGTCCACCCGGAAGCCGTCGAAGTCGAAGCGCTCGGCCCAGGCCACCGTGCTGTCCATCACCATGGCCAGCACCTGCGGGTCTTCCAGCGCCAGGTCGGGCAGGTAGTCGGTGAACCAGCAGGTCTCGATGTCCGTGGACCAGGGGCAGTCGTAGTCGCCGCAGACGCAGTCGGGATCCAGGTGGAACCAGTCCTGGGCGTGCTCTTGATACCAGGGGTGCTCGCTGTGCACGTGGTTGGGCACCACGTCCAGCAGCACGCGCATGCCGCGAGCGTGGGCCGCGGCCAGCAGGTCGTCCAGCTCCTGCTCGCTGCCCATGGCCGGCTCGAGCTCGGTCTCCGAGACGGGCCAGTAGCCGTGGTAGGCCTGGTAGAGCTCTCCGTCCAATCCCAGCCACCAGCCCTCGGGGTTGAGGTAGACGGGCGAGATCCACAGCGCGTTGACGCCCAGATCCTGGAAGTAGCCGCTCTCCAACACGGCGCGCAGGCCGGCCAGGTCGCCCCCCAGCCGCGCGCCGATGTCCTCGGGTTCGTGCTCAGGCAGCTGCCCATCGGCGCTGGCGAAGCGGTCGGTGATGACCTGGTAGATAAGGGCGTCGTCCCAGGAGAAGGGCTCCTGCTCCACCCACAGGGGCACGCGCAGCTGCGCGGAATTTCCGTCGCGATCCGCGGCCGAGATCAGCACCGTGTGCTTGCCCTGCGCCAGCCCCCCGGCCTCCACCAGGATGCGCCCGTCGGTGGACCAGGCCGTGCCCCCCAGCAGCGTCCCGTCACTCAGCTGGGCGTACACGCTGTCCACGTCCAGGCGTGGGCCATCCGTCGCGCGCAGGAAGCTTGCTTCCACCTCGAGCACGCCTTCGGCGCTGGCCTCGGCGGAGACCAGCTCCAGAGCGGGCTGAGCGCAGTCCGCCACCCGCAGCAGCGAGGTCTCCTCCTGAGTCCAGGGATCCCAGCTCAGCAGGGGCTGGTAGGGGTCGTTGAAGCGCTCGCCGTCCACCTCCAGCTGGTAGGCGTAGTCGCCTGGATCCAGCTGCAGCTGCAGGCGCCAGGCGGGCTCGCCGTCCTGCCCCTCGTAGGGCTCCAGGGGATCCATGGCGCCGTTCCAACCGTTCCAGTCCCCCACCGCCGACACCCGGCTCGCCTCGCCCACCCACCACAGCAGCACCGAGCAGTCGCGCTCGGGGGCGCAGGCGGGGGCGAGCAAGAGCGCCAGACCTGCCAGCCCGACGCGAGATCGGGCGAGGCGGGGACGTGGCTGGGAGGTGAAGGTCTGCATGAGTGTCGCCATGAGCGTAACTCATGTCAGAGTTACTATCTATCTCTGACAGGAAGCTGACAAGATCATCCGTCGGATCCCGTCCCTGCAAGCACGCCCTCCGCCTGGGAGATGCCTTTACCGCAGAATTTCCAGGCGGTAGGATGGTGGCGCTCATGAACGCCCTCCTGCTATGCGCCCTGGTTTGCACGCCGTATGCCGAGGCCGGTCAAGCGTCCCGCTACCTCTGGCCTGACGAGGCCCTCCCCGTCCGGTGGACCATGAGCGACTACTGGGAGGACTCCCTCTCCAACGCCACCAGCTGGGGCTACGCCAACGCCATCGACTACCAGGCGGCCATGATGCAGGACGCCTTCGGCAACTGGTACGCGGGCGAGTGTACCGCCATCGGCGACTCCTACGGAGGCATCGTCGCCGGAAACGAAGGTTCGTCCTACGACCTGATCAACAAGGTCTATTGGGACGATCCGCTGGGCCGCTACGGGACCGGAGTTCTGGCCGTGACCACGCTGCGTCCTTCGGCCGAGGTCCTGTCCGAGGAGGGCGGAGTCTACCACTACGCCCTGGACGACGTGGACATCACCTTCAACGACGGCATCGACTGGGTCCTCACCGAGGAGGTCGAGGCCGACTGCGCCAACGGCGCCTACGCCGTGGAGCCCGTCGCCACCCGCCAGGTGGGCCAATTCTGGGGTGTCGACACCGACTACGACGATTCCTCCGACGACTGCGAGACCACGGGCAATGATCCCGTCCCCGAGGACTTGGCGGAGCTGCTCGCCCTCTACGGCCCCTACGCCGGCTTCGGCACCGAGGACGAGCGCTCCGGCGCCCTGCCCCTGGACATCTGCTTCCAGCTCTCCGTGGTCGAACACGCCGAGCTGAGCGAGGTGGAATGGAGCTTCGGCGACGACGCCGGCTCTTCCGAGCTGAATCCCTGCCACAGCTACACGGAGCAGGGGGAGTACACCGTGGCGGTGGCCATCTTCGACGAGGCCGGCTTCTGCGGTGCCGGCGATTTCGAGCTGCGCCAGCCAGCTTACGTGCTTGCCTGCGCGCCGCCCGGTCCCGGCTTGTCCCCCTTTGGCGAGCCCTACGGCGGCCTGTTCACCTACGAGCACGAAGAGGGCCTGGTCTACCAGCTGGTCAACCGCACCGACACTTCGGTCTCCGCTTGCCTGGACACAGTGGTCTGGCAGGTCTACGACGAGGGCGGCTCCCTGCTACAGGAGCTCAGCGCCTGGAGCCCTGAGATCGAGCTCCCCGAAGAGGGCCGCTACCGCGTGCTGCTCAACGTCGGCGGGCCAGGTGGCATGAGCGCCGGTGAGCTGTTCATCGACACCCGACAGCACCGCTGCAGCGCCGCACCTGTGCGAGCGGGTCTGCTGGCGTTGCTGGGTAGCCTGGTCCTTGCGCTGGGACGGCGCAGACGATGGGCGCCAGGCGTTCCCCGCAGCGGATCTTGGGTGACAGGGGATGTGGAGGTGGGGGTGCGATTGGAGGGGGGACGCGGAGGGTGAGGTGAGACGGTCCTCCACCTCCCCTTCATCCCTCCTCTCGCACTCGCCCATCCCCATAGAGCTCCCTCTCTCGACAGCCCATGTAGCGAGCCACCAGCCGGTCCGGAACACGGCCGATGCGCCTGTTGTAGCGAACCGCAGCGGCATTGTAGAGCTCGATGGCCCCCGCGATGCCCCCCTCGTCGTTGCGCCGCTCCAGCAGCCCCTGCAGGTCCGCCCACGCCTTGTGGCACGCGTATTCCACCGCAACCAGCTCGTTGTGGATCCGCAGCCCGCGCCACAAGACACCCACTGAGAGCAGCACGACGAACACCAGCGCCGCGACGATCCAGGTCAGCATGGAACACCTCTGCTGCGATATCTCTATCACGGGCCGCAGCCGGCCTGACCGCCTCGGCTTCCACGGCGATGATAGAATCATCCCCTTTCAGCCGCGCGCAGCGCCCCGCCCCGGAAAGCCCCCATGCCAGCACCAGCGGCCGGTCCTTCCTTCCCGCTCCGGAGGCACTGCCTCTCCGCGCCACTGTCCTCGCTCGCGCTGCTGGCCTGCAGCCACGAGACCCCGCAGGCCCCAGCCCCGACTCCAGCTCGAGAGCTCCCCGCGGAAGAGGCCCCGACGGAGCCCGCCCCCCAGGTGGCGGACGAGCCGCTGCTTCAGGCCCTCGTCATCTTCGAGGTCTCCGCCCCTGACGG
Source organism: uncultured Enterobacterales bacterium (assembly GCA_964454135.1). Classification (GTDB taxonomy): domain Bacteria; phylum Myxococcota_A; class UBA796; order UBA796; family JAFGLY01; genus CAYVQL01. The sequence goes on from CAYVQL010000113.1 coordinate 5,928, forward strand.
CTCCACAGGCGCCATCGGCGCCCAGCGCATCGCGCTGTCGGATGGCGCTTCCGCCTGGCAGCCCGACCGCTTCACCGTGGTCAGCTCCAGCGCCTACCACGAGGGCGCTCCTGCGGCGGTGACAGACGGAAAAGGCGGCGCCATAGCTGTCTTCGAAGCCCGAACACCCCAGGGGCCCCTGGCTGGAGACTACGACCTGCTGGTCCAGCGCATCGGCGCGGATGGCATCCTGGCGTGGAACGAAGCCAAGGCCTCGACGCCCCTGGCGAACAGCGCGCAGCACGAGCGCAAGCCCGTGCTGCTGGCCGACGGTCAGGGCGGCGCCTTCGTGGTCTTCGAGCGCACCCCCCCCAGCGGCGCTCCGCAGCTGTCAGCCCAGCGCATCGACCAGCAAGGCGAGCTGCGCTGGGCTGGCGGTCAGGCCATCGGCGTGCCCCTGTACGCCCACCTCGCCGGGAGCGCTCCCGCCGTCACCCAAGGCGACGCCTGCCTGGCCTCGGATGGCGCCGGCGGCCTGCTGGTTGCGTTCCACGCCTACGAAAACGGCCACGGCCTCTTGATGGCGCAGCGCTTCGACGCTTGGGGCAACCCGGTCTGGAGCCAGCCCAAGCCTATGGCGGCCACCCTGGGCGCAGAGGCCTCGCCCTGCCTGCTCCCGGACGGCTCGGGGGGAGCCATTCTCTTGCACGTCGCCCATGTACAAGATGGCGAGCACGCCGGGGACAGCGACATCATGGCCCAGGCCCTGAGCCCGCAAGGCGTCCCCCTGTGGGGAGAGGCGGATCAGAGCCTGGTGGTGGCAGCCACCCTGCTGGCCGAGCGGACGCCCATGGCCATCAGCGACGGCGCCGGCGGCGCCATCGTGGTCTTCGAGGCGGAGTGGCGCAGCGGTCCGCGCAAGGGCGAGTGCGACGTGCTGGCCCAACGCATCGACCGGCAGGGCAAGGGTCTTTGGAACGACGGCATCCCCATCGCGGTGGCCTCCAGCGATTGGTCCGAGCGGCGACCGCAGCTGGTGTCCGACGGCGCCGGAGGCGCCATCGTCGTCTTCGAGCAGTACCCACCCAGGGAGCACCTGAGCGACGACGTCGACCTGGGCGCGCAGCGCATCTCTGCCCAGGGGGAGCTGAGCTGGCAGCAGGGCCAGCGCAGCGTCAGCCTGAGCGCCAGCACCCATGCCGAGCGCAACCCCAGCCCCGTCGCCGATGGAGCGGGGGGCGTTCTTGTCTTCTTCGAAGCCCTGACCCGCAGCGGCGAGCACGCCGGGGACGTGGAGATCGCCGCACAGCGCCTGGACGCCAGCGGCCAGACCGCCTGGGAGCGTCCCGTGCCCGTCGCCTACGGCCCCTTGCAGGAGGAAAGACCGGTCGCAGTGGGACGATGATGGGACTGCCGGGGGGGGATTCTTGAGTGAAGATGAGGAGAACCAGCGTGGAACAACGACCCGACGAACGCCCCGGAAGCGCGATGCGCACGGACCTCTACGCCGTGGACGACCACGAGCTGGAGCGCATCGCCGCCGAGGCCGCTGGGCAGGTCATCGACGAGGCCGAACAGCTGCGAGACGTGGCCCACCAGGTGCGGGTGGCGGTCTGGCGCGCCATCCAGGACGACGAGTTCGAGCCTCCCCGCCTGCCGGAGATGGCCATGCAGGTGGTGCAGCTGGCCGGTGACGACGAGGCCTCCGCAGCCCAGCTGGGCAGCCTGATCAAGCGCGACCAGTTTCTGGCAGGCGCCGTGCTGCGCGCTGCCAACTCGGCCTGGTTCGGCCCGGGCGCCAGGCGAGCCCCCATCACCAAGCTGCCCGAGGCGGTGGTGCGCCTGGGAATGAACCGTACCCGCGATGTCATCTTGAGCGCCGCCACGCGCCAGACCGTCTACCGTGGCCGTCACGGCAAGCTGATGCGAGAGCTCTGGCGCGCCGCTCTTGGCTCGGCCCTGGGGTGCAGCCTGCTGGCGACCTGCAAGGGCATCGGCGGAGACCAGGCCTTTTTGCTGGGCTTGATGCACGACGTGGGCAAGCCGGTGCTGGCTTGGGAGCTGGACAAGGCCATCCGCTCGCGCTTCGCCGGGCTGGCGCGCTTCGAGGACCTGGCAGAGGGCGTCTTCCACCTGATGCACGCCAAGGTGGGCGCCACCATCATCCGACAGTGGAACCTGCCCGGTGCCATGTCCAAGCTGGTCTCTTGCCACCACGACCGGCAGCCCCCGCCCGAGCTGGCGGCCTCCGTGGCCATGCTGCGCCTGGCCGACCTGATCTACGAGGTCTGGTGCGATCGAGGAGACGAAATCTGCAAGGCGGAGCACCTGCTGGACCACCCCCTGGTTCGCCGCCTGGCCATCCCGCGCCATGCCTTCGCCCAGGCCCTCGTCGCCTACCCAAGCATCCTGCAGGCCTGGGTGAGCGAGTAGGAGCCCCCTGGAAGGCTCAATTCCCGATGATGGTCCCGTCCGTCTCGACCCGCACGGCCTTGTACAGCATCTTCCTCTCGAGACTGCCGGCCGTATCGACCTCTGCGCCGAAGGGGCTGACCAGCTCCCAGACGACCTCCTTGTCGCGCGTGATCTCCTTCAGGCTGCCTCCCAGGGCGAGCAGCACGTTGCCGTTGCTCATGCGATTGGCGTCTCGCAGGCAGGTCTGCGGGATCTCGTCCTCGTCCGGCGCCCATTGCCAGGTGAGCTTGCCGCTGGCGCGCTCCACCTCCACCACCCGCAGCGGCTCGCGCAGGGGCGCCAGGTAGCGCTCCGAGTCGTAGACCCTGTCCGTGTCGTGGGGCCGCTGCCCCACCACCGTGCCTTCGGTGGCGATGTTCCCCTCGGAAGCCTCGGACTGGAATGTGAACTCGTCCTGCACCACGCCGTCGTCGTCCAGCTCCACGATGGCGTTGAAGTTGCGCATGGTGACGCGCAGTCCGCCCGACTGGTACTTGCGCACCCCCGTCGGGTGGCCCCAGGTGTCCGTCTCATCCACGAAGTCGTCGTAGGGATCCCCCTGGTAGTGGTCCAGCCCGTTCCAGGACCAGACCACATCGCCAGCCGCGTCCAACTCCACCACTTGGTCCTCGCCCCGAGGGGCGAAGCCGCGCACGAAGATGACGCCACCTGTGTCCAGCTTGTCGCTGTCGTGGGAGAGGTAGGGATCGTAGTAGGAGAAGAGCTCATTGCCATCCCGGTCGAACTCGAAGACCCCGATACCGGGAATGCTGGCCAGGAAGGTCTCGTCCTTGGTGGGCTCGGCATCCAGCATGTAGTGTCCGGGTGGGTTCTGCTCCTCGTTCAAGCGGTGGCTCCAGAGCACCTTGCCGTTGAAATCCACCTCGTAGATGGCACCTGGCGTCTCGCCATCGGGCCCCAGGGGCAAGCCGAAGACCGTGCTGCCCGACTGGACGCGCTCGGGATCGTAGACGGTCACTTCGAACTCCGCGAAGGAACCCGCGGAGCTCCACTCCTCGGCGCTCTCATCGTGGCAGGCGGGCAGCGCTGCCAGAAATAGCGGCGCGACGGCGCTGCGCCATCCGCCAGGATCTGCTCCCCGACCGAACACGGGACCTCCGCTGGACCGTCAGCGCTCCATCTTGAGCAGACGCGCGCTGTTGATCACCACGAATATAGCACCGCCGTTGTGCAGCAAGGCGCCCAGCAGGGGGCTGATGATCCCGGCGGCTGCCAGGCCCAGCATGAACACGCTGAAGCCCACCCCGATCGTGACGTTCAGGTTGATGGTGCGGCGCGTGCGACGCGCCAGCTCCATGGCCTGGGGCAGGCGTTCCAGGTTGTTGCTCATCAGCGCCACGTCGGCGCCGCCCAGGGCCACCTCATTGATCACCGCTCCGATGGCCACGCCCACGTCGGCGCGGTGCAGCGCCAGCGCGTCGTTCACGCCATCGCCCACCATCATCACCCGCCGGCCCGCCTGCTGCTCGGCGCGCACCAGCTCGGCCTTGCGCTCTGGCAGCACCTCGGCCTCGAAGCCGTCGAAGCCCAGCTCCCCTGCGATGGAGGCCGCCACGGCCTGCCGGTCGCCGGTCAGCAGCAGCACCCGCTCCACGCCCATGGCCCGGATGTCGTCCAAGGCCTGGCGCGCCTCTTGCCTGGGCTGATCGGCCAGCTCCACGCTCCCCAGCACCTGCTCATCGCGGGCCACCCAGACCACCGTGCCCCGCTCGCTGCTGCGGCTGGCCACGTCCAGCCCCAGGTCGCGGAACCAGGAGGCCCTGCCCAGGCGCAGCAGGCCGTCCTCGGTCTTGGCCACCATGCCGAGGCCGGCCTCTTCAAGCAGCTCCTCGGGAGGGGACAGCTCGAGATCCCGGCTGCGCGCCTCGTCGGCCACTGCCCGCGAGACGGGATGCAGCGAACCGTAGCCGCAGCGGGCCGCCGTGCGCAGCAGCTCCTGGGAATCCACGCCCCGTAGCGGCCGCAGCTCCACCACGGCCAGCGAGCCCAGGGTGACCGTGCCGGTCTTGTCCAGCATCATGGTGTCCACGTCCGAGACCTGCTCCAAGAAGCCCGGACCCTTGATCAGCACGCTCCAGCGGGCCGCCACGGCCAGGGCGGCCACGATGGCCGCGGGACCGGAGAGCACCAGGGCGCAGGGGCACGAGACCACCAGCACCGCGATGGCCCGGTTCACGTCCGCGCTGACGAAGAGCACCAGGGCCGCGATCACCAGCACGATGGGCAGGTAATAGCTGGCATAGCGCTCCAACAGCCGCGTGATGGGTGCCTTGGAGGCCTCGGCCTGGCGCAGCAGCTCGATGACGCGCCCCAGCGCGGTCCGCTCCCCCACCCCCAGCACCTCCACCGTCAGCAAGCCGTTCAGGTTCACGGTGCCGGCGAAGACGGGGCTGCCAGGCCCCACGTCTTCGTAGAGCGACTCCCCGGTGACCGGAGACTGGTCCAATGAGGAACGCCCTTCGAGCACGCGACCATCCGCGGGCAGCACCTCGCCGGGGCGCACCAGCACGCGGTCGCCCTCGGCGAGTTCGGACGGCGCCACGTCCTGCTCCTGGCCGTCCGCCAAGCGCGTGGCGCGCCTGGCGTGCAGCTTCTTGATGCCCTCGATGGCGGCCCGGGCTCCCAGCACGCTGCGTTCCTCGAAGAGATGCCCTACCTCCATCAACAGGGGCACCAGCGTGGCGGTGACGAAGTCGCCGCTGACCGCCGCCGCCAGGATGGCCAGCACCACCAGCTGCTCGGTGAAGCAGGTTGCCGGGCGGGCCAAGAAGCCGCGCGCCGCCTCGATGGCCACGGGCCAGGCCACCACCACGGCCGCCAGGGCCTGCACCAGGCTGGCCACCGCCAGCTGGTCGGGCTGGAGCCGGCCGTAGGTCCAGCCCACGGCCAGCAGGCCGGCGCCCACCAGCGCCGAGCCCAGGCGCAGAGCGATGCGCCTCTGCTCGGTGGGATCCAGGCTGACCTGGGCCGCCTTGGCCCTGGCAGCGGCGACGCCTTGCACACGCACGCCCTAGTCCCCCGCCGGGATGGAGATGCGGAACTCGTCGTAGCGGCCGCCGGCTGGCGGCGGCACGAAGCGCAGGCGGGTCACCTGGGCCAGGTAGGCCTCGATGGCCTCGCGCCACAGGCGCTGGCGCACCACGCGCGGGTTGCGGCGGTACTGGGCGTAGACCTGCTTCCACATGTCGGCGTCTCCGCGCGCGCGGCCGAGCAGCTCGGCGGCGTAGCTCTGGGCCTCGCGCACGGCCGCGTCCCGGGAGGCCTCTGCCAGCGGAACCTCTTCCTCGTGCAGCTTCTGGGCGTCCTTGATCTGCGTTTCCATCTCGATGAAGGCGTTCTGGACCTTGGTGAAGTCGTCCTGCACCTGGCGCGGAGGGGTCAGGTCCACGATCTCCACCGAGACCAGGGACAGGCCGGAGGAGGCCCCGTCGAGCCGCTCCTTGGCGCGCTGCACAAGGGTGAGCACGAACTGCTGCCGGCCCTCGGAGAGCACGTTGTCCACCGCCACCTCGCCCATGGTGCGCGTGGTGGCGGCCATCACCGCGTCGCGCAGCAGGGCGCGCGGATCGGACTGTTGCAGGGCGTAGGCCACCGGGTCGCTCACCTGGTAGCGGGCCACCATGTCCACCTGCACGATGTTGCGATCCCCGGTCAGGCAGTAACCCTCGCTCACGGGGTCGATCATCTTGCGCCGCGAGCGAATGCGCCTCTCATCGCCGGGCCGGCGGTAGTGCAGGTCGTAGATCTTCAGCTCGTGGATCTTCTTGACGTTGACCCGTACTACCTCGTCGATGGGGCGCGGCAGGGCGAAGAGCAGCCCAGGCTGCCGCACGGCCAGGGCTGGCGTACCCCCGGCCAGGCGTCCGAAGCGCAGCAGCACGGCGACCTCGCCCGAAGGCACCACGGTCAGCCCGGACAGCAGGTAGCCCACCACTAGCAGCAGCACCCCCAGGTGCAGGTAGCGGAATCCCAGGTCCAGGGAGCGCAGCAGCGGGCCAGCCACCCGCCGCAGCTCGGAGGGGGCGCGCGTCGCACGGGGCTTGGGCCGCCCGATCATGGGCAGCCTCCGGCAGCCAGCTCGGCCCGGGGCAGGCTCACCTGGCACCCCTGCTGGTCTCGAGCAGGTCGAAGGGCTCGGCGTCGGTGCGCAGCACCACCGTGGTCTTCTTGCCCAGCACCTTGCCGAGGGTGTCGAGGGAGCGCATGAACCTGTAGAACTCCGGGTCCATGGCGTGCGCCTCGGCGTAGATGCGCGCCGCCTCGGCCTCGGCCTCGCCGCGGATGGTGGCCGCCGCCTCTTTCGCCTGGGCGCGGATCTCGGCCACCTCCAGGTCGGTCTTGGCGCGGATCTTGGATGCTTCCCGCTCGCCCTCGGCCCGGTAGCGGGCGGCGTACTGCTTGCGCTCGGCGCGCATCTGCTCGAAGACGTAGCGCGTGTTCCCCTCGGGCAGCGCCAAGCGCTTCAGCCCCACCTCCACGATCTCCACGCCGTACTTCTCGCGCGCCTTCTCCGCCACATCACCCAGGATCTCCGCCTCGATCTCATCCACCTTCAGGTCCTGGGGATCGGTGGAGACCAGGGCGGAGAGCTCGTACTTGCCCAGCACCGAGATCATGGCGTTGGTGACCAGGCCGTTGAGCTTGAGATCCGCCGCCTCGATGGTGCCCAGGGACTGGTAGTAGCGCAGCGCGTCGTCCGCCTTCCAGACCATATAGGCGAGCAGCACGACGTTCTTCTTGTCACGGGTCAGCATCTCGGTGGCGACGGTGTTGAGCATGCGCGCCCGCCCGTCCAGCACCACGGTGCGCTCGATGGGCCAGGGCAGCTTGCCGTGCAGGCCCGCTTCGTCCACCACGGTCACCGCCTTGCCGAAGCGCAGCACCAGGGCCCGCTGCCCCTCTCGCACCTGGTAGGTGATGGCGAAGAAGAGGATCAGCGCCAACACGACGGCGCCCAGCGTCGCTCGCAACATATTGTTCATCGTCCTCCGCCTCCTCCCTCAGTCCAGGATCCAGAGATCGCCGCCGTCGCGCTCGATGCGCCGGTCCACCACCCACAGCGGCAGGTCCTGCAGCGACTGCTCCAGGGTCTCCATGCGGCGCCGGAAGCGGTAGAGATCCGGCGAGGCGCGGTAGCTGCTCTCCAGGGTCCCGAATGCGATGGCCTCGCCCTTGGCCTCGGCCAGGCGCGTGGCCTTCTCGGCGCGGGCGCGGTTCTCGATGCGCACGGCCTCGGCCTGGGCCCGCGGAATGGCCTCCTCGCGGTAGGCCTGGGCCTCGATGATGTAGGTGCCCTTGTCCACCTGGGCGCTCACCACGGCCTGGTACTCGGTGGCCACGCGCACCGGCGGGTGCAGCCCGCGCAGGGTGAAGGCCACGATGTGCATGCCCAGCCGGCGCTGATCCGCCCGGCGCTGGATCGTGGCCGCCACGCTCTCGGCCAGGGCCCCAAGGTTCTCGCTGAGCACGCCATCCAGGGAGCGGCCCACGGTGTGGTCCAGCAGCACCTCGTAGGCGATCACCTCCAGGGCTGTGTCGGGGTTCTGGCTGCCGTAGAGGTAGGCGCGGATGTCACCCACCTGGTAGTGCAGGTCGGCATTGACGGTCACCAGGTCGCGCCCGTTGCCCAGCAAGAGATTGTACTCTTCGGCGGCGTGGTACTTGGTCCACAGGGCGCTGGCGCCGGCCTTGGCCTCGACGTAGCCGACAGGCATGGTGCGCACGCGGGCTGTGGCCACGCGGCGCACGCGGTCTGCGGGCCAGGGCAGCACCAGGTGCAGGCCGGGGCCCAGGGGCTCGCCGTCCAGCGGGCGCCCGAAGCGCTCCACCAGGGCCTGCTCCGCGCTGTCCACCGCCACCAGGGCCGTCATCAGCCAGGCCACCAGCAGCATCAGCGCCGCCACCGGCAGCAGGGCTTGGCGCAGGAAGCGCAGGGCCCAGGTGTCGCGCAGGTCCACGCCGAAGCCGCGCTCCATGGCCGTGAAAAGGCTCTCCACCGGGTTGAAGGCCGAACCCAGCAGGCTCGTGCTCAGCAGCTCGGCGCCAAAGATGGACGGCCCCTCGGCGGGACGGCGCGCAAAGAGGCTGGCCAGGCCGCGTAGCAAGAGCTCGGCGGCGAAGACGACCAGCAGCACGACCAACAGGCGCGTCAGCTGCGTCTCCCACAGGGGCCGGCTCATGGCCCGCAGGAGCAGACAGAGCCCCACCAGGGACGCGACCCAGGTCTGGACTCGAAAGCAGGCGGACAGGCCGTGGGCGTCGGGCAGCACCTGCTCGTCGCTGGCCGCGTAGTAGCGAGCCAGCACGATGCCGCCGAAGGCCAGCAGCATGGCTCCCACTGCCAACAACAGGGACAGCCCCGAGCTCAGCGTGGCCTCGGGCAGGGGCCAGCGCAGCAAGGCGCCGGCGCCGTTGATCAGCAGCACTCCCAGCGCCACGCGCCACAGGGCCATGCCCTTGCGGGCGCTCTGCAGGCCCCGCAGCCGCAGCGTCAGGCTGCGCCGCACACCCAGGGTCAGCCCCAGCAGCAGCAGCAGGTGACCCGCCTGCGCCAACAACAGGCCGGAACGCTGGAGGATCCCCAACGCCACGACGCCAGCCAGCAGCAAGGCCAGCACGACCGGCGCCAGCAAGCCCGTGACCTGCCGGTGATCCCGCAGCAGCTGGGCGGCGCGGGCCTCTTCGCTCTCGCGTTCAGCTGTCATCTGTCCCTGCAATCTCCAAAATGCCACCGACCAAGTTGCCATCCTGAACGAAGGAGCCGACGGGATCCAGCTCCCACGGGGGACTGGGCTATCCCGAGAGTAGAGGCTACGCACGCCTCCTCCGCGTGCCAGGGCCGTCCGAGTGGCCTGGTTCACGCCTTCGACGTCCTGCAACGAGAGCTCGACGAGCCTGCAGCGCAGCGCGAGCGTGTAGACTGTCCCGGTCCGCCTCCACAGGAAGCCGCGCCATGGAAGCTGTCTCCCTCGTCGTCACGGGCACAGTGCTGGCCCTCGAGGTGCTCACCCCGCCCGCCGCCCTGCCTCGCACCGAGGTGCTCCTGCAGACCGACCAGGGGCGCAGCGTGAGCTTCTTGCTGCCCGGCTCCAACGGCGGGCCGCCCGCTGCCGTGGCGCAGGTGCCCGTGCTGGCCCACGGGCAGCGTTGGACCGTCACCCTGGAGCGCGCGGCCATCGGGCTGGTGCCTCGCGGCCTGGGCGAGGGCATGCAGGCGCTGGGACCACAAGCCGTCTGGGCCCTGAACGGCAACCAGCTGCCCGAGGAGCTGCTCCCCTACGCCATGTGGCTGCACGAAGAGGGCGCGGCCGACATGGGCATCGACGCCACCGAAGAGGCGGTCATCGAGGCCCTGCAGGCCTGGACCGGCGTGGCATGCTCCAGCTTCGAGTTCACCTATATGGGGCGCACGAAGATCGGCATCGAAGAAGACGGCAGCAACGTGCTGGGGTGGGAGAACGAGACCTGGGAGTGGGGCAAGGCCGTGGCCGGGATGAACATCTCGCGCTTCTGCATGAACAAGGAAAAGGAGATCTACGTCTGCGAAACGGACATTCTGTTCAACGGCGTGGACTTCTACTGGACCCGCGAAGCGGGGGACGTCTACCTGCCCACGCCCGAGCTCAACGCCGGCTCGATCCTGGCCCACGAGCTGGGGCATTCCCACGGCATGGACCACGAGTACGCCCTGCCCACCTCGACCATGTTCTACGCCTACCTGGGGGGCGACTGGATGGCCACGCTCTCGGGCGACGACATGCGCGGCATCTGCGAGAACTACCCCAATGGCGAAGACGCTTGCCAGGATGACGAGGACTGCTCCGACATCGACGCTTCCGAGCGCTGGTGCGCCGAGATCGACGGCATCCGGGTCTGCGACGAGCTGCGGGATCCCATCGGCGGCGAGTGCTCCCGCACCTACATCAACTGCGAAGAGGTCTGCGTCTTCACCACGAGCACGGCCACCGAAGGCTACTGCACGATCACCTGTCCGGATGGCGAGTGCCCCTGCGGCTGGGATTGCGGAGAAGCCAACCTGCTGCTCCCCACCGACGCCGGGGCCGTCTGCATACCCAGCGAGACGGACACGGGCTGCGACACCAGCACGCCAGGGGACACCAGCGACAGCCAGCTGGCACCGCAGGACTCGTCAGAGCCGACAGAGGACGACGAGCAGAGCTCCGAGGAGGGCTGCGGCTGTGCCGGCGGTCCCACAGCGCCGGCAACGCTGGGCGCGCTGCTGCTGACGGCGCTCGGGCTGCGCCGCCGCTCTTCCCGCGGCGCCCAGACTGGTTTACCCTCTACCCACCCTCCCACCGGCCCATCCACTTCCCCGGAGTCCTCATGAAGAAGGCAGCGCTCATTCCTCTCACCCTGGCTCTGATCCCACTGGCCGCCCTGGCGGGCACCAGAGAGCTGCGCAACGACGGCTTCGAGTCCGGCGACACTGTGGCAGCGCAGGGCGCGCTTCATCAGCGGTGAGTGCTGGGGTGTGATCTATGTGCCCGATCCCGGCGACTACCCCTTCGATTGGGTACACGTGGACGCGCTGGTCAGCGGCAGCACGGCCGAGCAGATGTACGACATCATGTTCTACCAGCTCGACGGCACCGACATGAGCACCGCCACCTTGCTCGACATCTCGGCCGTCGCCATGACGGGATCGGGCGACTCCTTCAACCGCATCAGCATCGACTGGAAGCTGGAGGTGGACCTGCCCGAGATCGAGTCGGGCAACGTGGCCGTGGCCATGTGCCTCAACAAGTTCAGCGGCTACCCCGCCATCTGCCGCGACACCGACGGCATGGCCCACGGCGACCGCAGCTGGATCTACGCCGACGCCGGCATGGGCTGGAACTGGTATCAGAGCCAGCTCTTCGGCCTGACGGGCGACTGGATCCAGCGCCTGTGCATCGAGAGCGACAACATCAGCGGCGACGAGTGCGACTCCGACACCGACGCCGACGCCGACACGGACACCGACGCCGACGCCGACGCCGACGCCGACGCCGACGCCGACACCGACACGGGGCCCTTCCCCCAGGACACGGCACTGGACGAGCTGGCCCTGTACTCCATCACGCCCAGCGAGGCCGAGCTGGGCGTGGCCATCGACACGGTGCTGCAGGGCGCCGGCTTCGTCGAGGGCATGGGCGCGCGCATCGGGGGCCTGACCATGTCGGGGCTCGAGGTGACCAACGGCGAGACCATCAACGCCCGCACCCCCTCCTCGCTCAACGCTGGCGTGCACGACGTGGAGGTGGTGCTGCCCACGGGCGAGAGCGCCCTGCTGGCCAGCGGCTTCACCGTCATCGGCGAAGAAGAAGAGCCGGCCGACGGCTGCAGCGGCTGCTCCACAGGCTACGGCGCCCTGGGCCTGAGCTGGGCCGGCTTGCTGCTGGTGGCGGCTGGGCTGCGCCGCCGAAGAGAAGATTGAGCGAACTAGATCGAGCGAGAACGGCCGAAAACGAATGGACATCGCCACCTTCAACGTGAACTCGGTCCGCGCGCGCCTGGAGGGTCTGACGCGCTGGCTCGAAGAGGCGCGCCCTGACGCCGTCTGCCTGCAAGAGACCAAGTGCGTGGACGCGCAGTTCCCGCGCCAGCAGCTGGAGGACCTGGGCTACCACGTCGCCGTGCACGGCCAGAAGACCTACAACGGGGTGGCCATCCTGTCGCGCGCGCCCCTCGAGGACGTCAGCAGGGGCATCGCCGGGCTGGACGATCCCCAGGCGCGCGTCATCTCGGCCAGCACCCTGGGCCTGCGTCTGCGCTGCCTCTACGTGCCCAACGGCTCCGAAGTCGGCTCTGACAAGTACCGCTACAAGCTGGCCTGGCTGGACGCCCTGCTGGCGGAGCTGGCGGGCTGCGATCCCGGATCCCCGCTGGTGCTCTGCGGCGATTTCAACATCGCGCCCGACGATCGCGACCTCTGGGATCCGGATGGCTGGCGCGAACGCATCCTCTGCTCAACCCCCGAGCGCCAGCGCTTCCAGCTGCTGCTGGACTGGGGCCTGCACGATGCCCAACGCCTGCTCAGCGACGAACCCGGCCTCTACACCTGGTGGGACTACCGCGGCGGCGCCTACTGGCGCGGCAAGGGCATGCGCATCGATCATTTCCTGGTCAGCGAGCCCCTGGTCGGGCGCTGCGCGGCGCTGCTGGTACAACGCCGTGTTCGGCAACGGAAGCGGCCTTCGGACCACGCGCCGGTGGTGCTGACCCTGGCTGCGTCCGGAGCCCCCAGCTGAGCACTGGGCGCCGGGGGGCTGCAGCGTTAGCTGGAACGAACAGAAGTTTCCCTGGATATCGCGCACGCGATGGTCTACCATATCGAATGCCACGCGCAGGTCGCATCCTCACCCCTCTTTGCCCGAGAGTCCAGCATGTCCCCACTGGCAAAGCTCTTCTCCCTCACCTTGCTCCCCGGTCTCCTCATCGGCTGCGGCGATGATCCGACCTCGACCAGCGCTGAAGGGCAGGTCGCCCCGGTTGCGGAGAATCAAGCAACGGAAAATCCCGACGCCCCGCCTGCACAGAACGAGCAGGACATGGCACAAGAGAAGGACGACAAGCGCCCACGCGAAGAAGCGGACGTGGAGCCGGTCACGGATCCCGTCCCCTCCGACGAGTGCGAGGCCTTCTGCACACACAACTGCGGCATCCTGACGGACATCCCCTGCGGCGACTACGAGGACCGCAACGCCATGTTCCAGAACGCCGAGACCTGCGCCGAGCATTGCCTGGTGCGCTGTGACCACTCGCGGGCCAGCTACAAGGTGCGCGACTGCTTCGACGTGGAGGACTGCGAGGCCTTCTTCAGCTGCGTCGACAGCGTGGTCGGCATCCCGGAACGCAAGCCCCCGCAAGAACGCGATCCGGAGCTCGAGGCCGAAGCGGCGCTCTAGAAACCCGGCCTCACTCTTCGAAATCCGCAGTCGTCCAGCTGCGGAATTCCCACTCGCCAGCCGCGACATCGGCGACGGTGTAGAGCGTGTCGCCATCCGCGCCCAGCTTCAGGATGCGCTCGAAGCCGCTGTCGATGCAGACCGCGTCCTGTGACAGGGAGCCGGCGCAGAGCTTGGTGCTGCCAGTCATGGTGTCCAGCGTGGCGAAGACCGCGCGCTCCTGCAGCCAGACCGGCGTCACGTGGGGCAGCAACCGGTAGCGCAGGTCCAGGGTGCCCAGCTCGCTCCAGCTCTGGCCCCCGTCGTCGCTGATGCCCAGCACGCTGCGGCTGCCGCGATCGATCACGCCGGCCGCGGCCAGGTGCAGGCGCCCGTCCTCATCCAGGCGCAGCGCCGGGCGCTCCACCCGCCAGTCGTCGTCCTCATCCCGCAGCTCTTCGGCCTGCAGCGCATAGCCGGCGCTCCAGCTCGGCTCCTCGCCTTATAGCGAGACGCGCCAGACGTAGATGTCGCGTGTGTAGCGGGCGTCGGTGCCCGTACCTGCGGCGCCGATGGCCAGGTAGAGCTGCTCGCCGTCGCTCGCCGCGGAGGCGCCCACCGGGAAGGTATGGTTGCCGCCGGCCGAAGAGACCTGCCACTGCTCGCCGTCGTAGCGCGCCACGTCCACGGCCACCTCGCCATCGCTGCCGTCGATGCCCAGGGCGGCGATGCCGTGGGGGTTGTATCCGTAGACCGCCAGCAGGTCCTCCCCGTCGGTCAGCAGGTCGGCGCTCCAGAAGGGTCCCACCTCTTCCCTGGGGGCCCCGATGTCCTGCCATGACAGGCCCGCGTCCTGGCTGGCGAAGCAGCGCGGGATCCAGCGCGTGTCTTCCTCGTCGAGAGCCAACGTGAGCTCGCGGAAGCAGAGCCAGGCCCGCTCGCCCTCGACGGCCAGGGCCGGGGCTTCCACCGCGAAGGCCGCGGGATCGGAGAGCAGCTCGCCGTCCACACGCAGCTCAGAGCGCTGCGCCGGGTCGTCCAGGTAGAGCAGCTCGGCGGAGAGGCCCTCGACCATGGCCAGATCCGCCAGGCCGCTGCGGCTGGGGATGCCCGTGGGCTCGTCGAAGAGCCCGTCTTGCACGATCCCGTCAGCCCAGGGCATGCGGATGCCCAGCAGGGCCCCCATGGTGGGGCCGATGTCCTCCAGCAGCACGGGCTGGTCATAGTCCGTGCCATCCTTGACCCCGGGGCCCAGCAGCAGGAAGGGCACGCGCCGGCAGCCATTGCACTGGCAGCCGTGGTGGCGCCAGGGGGGTTCGGTGGCCGCGTTGCTGTGGCGCCCGTGGTCGGCCACCAGCAGCAGCCAGGTGTCGCCCGCGTACTGCGGCCTGGCCTGGATCCAGCCCCAGAGATCGGCCAGGTCCTGGTCCAGGTAGCGCACGTCGTCCAGGTAGGCGTCCTCGTCGCCATAGTGCCCCGAGCGGTCCACCTGGTGCAGGTTCAACAGGGCGAAGTGGGTGGGGAAGGTCTCCAGCTGCTCCCTGAGCGCAGCCAGCACTTCGATGTCGTCGTTGGAAGGGTTGGTCTCGCTGGCCCCCCTGGTGACGAAGATGAACTCGGCGCCGTGCAGGTAGCCGCTGCCGGGCCACAGGCTGTGGCCGGCGGGCTTGACCAGCTCGGTGTTGGCGATGATGGCCGCCTGCTGCCGCGTCACTCCAGTGGTACGCCGCAGGGCCTCCACCACCGTAGGCAGCTCGGGGCGGTACTGACCGGGGTTGACGTCCAGCGGGTAGTTGGCCACGGCCTGACGCCGCCCGGTCATCAGCGCCACGTGTGCCGGGGTGGTGGTGGTAGAGGTGAGATTCCAGGCCTGGGTGGCACGCACGGCCTGGGGGAAGAGCTCGCTCCAGACATTGGGCAAGAAGGCCGAGGGGTGGCCGCCGGTGGCGCTGGAGGGCTCTTCGCCGAAGGACTCCTCCACGCGCACGCCGTCCATCACCACGACGATCACGGTGCCGTTGACCTCGACAGGGGCCTCCCTGCAGCCGGCGCCGAGGGCGGCGAGACAGAGCTGGGTGAGAGCACGGGGCAGCGACATGGACCTCCCCTCCGTGAGAAGGATATCCCAAGGTAGCAGATCATATTGCCATACGCGAGGTCCGCCGGGCATCGAATGCCAGCACCGCGCTGCACGTCGCAGTCCCTTCCCCATGCGGTCCTGCTATCATAATTGCCAGCTGCCCATGGCCAGGCCTCGACCCTATGGAGTCACGATGATCCACCTGCTGCTCGCCACCGCCGTGTTCGCCCTTCCCGCGCAAGCCGACGACGATCCGCAGCTGGAAGCGCTGGGCGGGGTGGAGTCCAAGAAGGGCGACAGGGACGCCAAGGGTGACAAGGACGCCAAGGATGACAAGGGCAGCAAGCGCGGCAAGGGCAAGAAGAAGAAGAAGAAGAAGGGTGGCAAGAAGCCCGCGGGCCCTCACTGGGAGGGCGAGTGGTACGCTCAGCCCGTGGCCGGGGCCTTGCTGCACAGCGGCACGGGGGGCGGCACCAACTCGGCCATCACCCTGGGGCTGGAGGGTGGCTATCGCTACTACCAGGTGGGCGGCTCCACGCCCCGCTGGCAGGGCAGGACCCGCGCCCGCGGCACCTACGCCATGTCCAACAACGGCAACGGCGTCGACCTGCGCCTGGGCAGCTTCATCGGTCCCACCTGGCAGAACTTCGGGCTCTCGGTGGGCCCGGACCTGTTCTGGGACCGCTACACGGTGGGCTCCACCACGCTGGATCCCTCCGTGGGCATGTCCCTGCCCCTGACCGCCACCATGCCCCTCTCCTCCCTCACCCTCTGGGCGGGCGTGGCCCCGTCCTGGCTGACCAACGAGGCGCGCCGCGTGAACTGGGACCAGGAAGAGGTCTTCGGCTTTGGCCACGAGTTCACCTATATGGCCGGCGCCGCCATCGCGGTGGGCTCCTTCACCATCTCCGCCAACTACGCCTACCGCATCACGGTGGCCGGCCCGCAGCAGGGCTTCGGGCTGGGGTTCAAGATTCGGCCCTGAGAGCCCGCACCCCCTCCACCGTGAACCCGAAGTGCGCCCGGCAGGCCTCCAGGCTGCGGAACGAGGCGCCCAGGCCCTCGGCCTGCAAGCAACGCAAGCGCGGCCGCAGCGCCAGCCGCCGCAGCAGACCCTCCACGAAGGGCCGCAGCACACCCGGCGGCGGACTCTCCTCGATCAGCAGCAGCTCCTCCGCGTTCTCCCACAGCTCACCGTAGGGCCGCGTATCGGGGTCATGCCCCCAGGCGCACTGCACCAATAGCCCCCAGTCCTCGAACTCCGGCAGCGCCATGCACTCCAGGGCCAGCGTGGAGGCCACCGCGCCCGCGGCGACGAAGCAGCGCCGAGAGCGCCGGCCCGACACCAAGGGATGGAGCGGATCGTCCGCGTCGAAGGGGCCGGCGTCCTTCAGCTGTGCCGCAAGGGGCGCCGGCGTGCGCCGCAGCCGCAGGTAGACCGCCCGCGGACAGCGCTGTACGGCCCAGCGCAGCATGCGCCCCGTCTGGCGCGGCGTGACGGGCTCCAGCAGCTGCAGCAGGCCGCTGGCGGCCATCAGGGCCAGGTCGTCCAGGCTCTGGTGGCTGCGTCCGTCGCTGAAGTAGCAGAGCCCGGCGTAGTGGCCAGCGTAGATGATCCTGCGCCCCTCGCAGCTGTTGCCGTGCACCTGCTCCAGCGCGCGCTTGAGAAAGGCCGCATAGGTGTTGACCACGGGCAGGCGCCCCGCCACGGCCAGTCCGCCGGCGAAGGAGACCATGTCCTGCTCGGCGATGCCCAGCTGCAGGAACTGTCCGCGCCGGGCGAAGCGGCCGGCCGGATCCGCGATGGCGCCCAGGCCGCATGAGCCGGCCAGATCCGCGTCCAACGCCACCAGCTCGGAGCGCTCGTCCAGCAGCGCCTCCAGGCTGCGGCCGAAGGCGTCGCGGGTGGACAGCGTCCGCATACCGGCGGAGGGTCTCGGGCGAGCGGGGGCCACGCCGCGCCGGTAGCGCTCGAAGCGCTCCCCCTCCCCTGCCAGCTGCGCCTGCTCCTGCAGGATCTCCAGGTAGAGCCGCTCGTCGGGGACGCGGCCGTGCCAGGGCTGGCGATCGCCGTCGGCGGACAGAAAGCGGCTCCCGCCGGCCTTGACGGTGTCGGCGATCAGCAGGCGCGGGCGCGCGGTCTCCTCTGCCAGCTCCTGGCGCAGGGCCATTGGATCGTGTCCATCCACGCAGCGCACCCGCAGGCCGAAGCCCTCTGCGACAGCTCGCAGGTCGGGGATGGCCTTGATGCTGGCCACCCTCCGCTCGCTCTGGAAGCCGTTGCGATCCACGATGGCGCAGAGGTTGTTCAAGCCCATATGGCTGACCGTCTGCAGCGCCTCCCAGACCTGGCCCTCCTGCAGCTCACCGTCCCCCAGCACGACGAAGAAGCGCTCCTCGGGCCGCGCCCAGGCCAGGCCGGCGGTCCTGGACAGGGCCTGGCCCAGCGAGCCCGTGCTGGTGAGCACCGTGGGGGCGGTCGGATCGCTGTGGGCCTGCAGCGAGTCCGCCCCGTCCTTGTAGGAGAGCAGCTGCGCCCGATCCAGCAGGCCCAGCCCGTGCAGGCTGGCGTACTGCATGGCCGCGGCGTGCCCCTTGGAGAGCACGATGTTGCGCTGCTGCAGCCCGAAGTAGAGCACGGACAGCAGCTCGGCCACCGAGTAGCTTGCCCCCAGCCAGCCGTGCCGCGCGCTCATGATGCAGCTCAGCGCGTTGATGCGGTTCAGGGCGCTGATGGCGCACAGGCCGGCCTGTGTGCAGGCATCCTGGCGACGGTAGGAGCGGGGGGGGACTGTAAAGAGCACCACGCAAAAGCTCCTTCGTCGTCTCATCTCATCGCAAGAACATTAGGACATCGCTTCACGTATCGTCCAGGAGACCCCATGCGCCTCTCTCTCCTCTCGCTGCTGCTGCTCATCGCGGCTTGCGATGACAAGACCGACACCGGCCCCAGCACGGAAGCCGACACCGACACCGATGCCGACACGGACGCCGATACCGACGCCGACGCCGACACGGACGCCGACACGGACGCCGACACCGACACGGGTCCGCAGGGGCCCAGCTACAGCGCCGACGTGCTGCCCATCCTGATGGGACTCTGCTCCGACTGCCACGGCGGATCGGCCACCTACGGAGACCTGGACGTCACCACCTGGGCCACGCTGATGGCCTCGGGCGCGGTCGTGCCCTACGACAGCGCCAACAGCGCCCTTGTCACTCAGGGCAGCCACCACGGCAGCGGCTGGTACGACCCCACGGAGATCCAGACGGTGGAGGGCTGGATCGATGACGGGGCGCTGGACAACTAGTCGTCCAGCAACACTCCCCGCGTCAGCACGATCCTCTCGGCCTCCACGGCCCATGCCCGCAGGCTGTCGCGCACCGTGGCGGGGATCCCGACGCAGCGCCGCTCCAACAGAGCCAGTGCCTCCTCCAGCTCGTGGAAGGCCAACCACTGCACCAAGCCCTCGCGCTCCAGCCGGTAGCGATCGGCCACGTCGCGGGCCAGGCAGCGCCCGAGTCGCTCCAGCTGAAAGCGCTCCCAGGGCGTGACAGCCCCGGGCGGCACCACCAGCTCCAGGTCGGAAGTGAGCCAGACCGGCGGGCGCTGCCCCTGGCGACCCGCGGCCCAGACGCGGCCGTCGGCGCTGGCCGCGAAGACTCCCGGCGCACGCCTGACCAGGCCCAGGCGCTCGACTCGCTCCAACAGGCGGCGCAGCATGGGCGCCTCGACTCGCTCCCAGCCTCGCTCGTCGAACTCCCGCAAGGCCTCTCCTTCCAGGGTGGGGTAGACCCTCACGCCCTGGCGCTGCCAGGCGGGAAAGACCAGCTCACGGTGCTGCTCCCGCAGCAGCTCCAAGAAGATCACCTCGTCCAGGGCCTGTTCGCCCGCCTGGCGCAGGGCCTCGCGCAGCGCCGGCAGACCCACGTGCAGGTCGCGATCCGCCAGGCGGCAGACCAGCCCGTCGATGGCCTGGGCGCTGCTGCCCGCCAGGATGCGCTCCAGCCCCAGATCGAGGCCTAGCCTGCGCTCGATGGGATCCATGCCGACCACGCCCAGCAGCTCCAGCGCGCGCAGCGCCCGCGTCCAGCGCGGCTGGTCTTGGAAGCGCCCATCTCGCGCGAGATCGACAACCCCCAGGCGCCGGCCCAGCCTGCGCGCATCGGCGCGTCCCAGATCTCCGCGCAGCGTGCGACGGGGCATCACGTGAGCCAACGCCGCCGCCAGCGCGGCCATGTCGTGCAGCAAGGCCAAGGCCCCCTGTCCAGCGGGTGCCAGGTCCTCGGGCTTTGGCATCAAGGCCTCGCCGAAGTCGTACGGGAAGGCGGGCGGTGGAGGCAGATCCTCGTGCAGCTGGTAGCGCCCCGCGTAGGTCTCGCCCGAGAGCACGCGCAGCAGCCCCAGCCGGTGCAGCACGCGCACCGCGCTGCGATCCTCCTGCACATCCCAGGCGTGGATGCCGTGCACCACGCCACCCAGGGCGTGGCGCTGGGCCGCGTGCAGCACCCGGCGCGTGTCCAAAGGAAGCTGGTCGACCTGCCGTGCCAGGTCTTCGCGACCTGCCGCCACAGCCGCAGCGCTGCGACGTGCATAGCGCAGCAGCACGGGCAGGCCGCGGGCCTGCAGCTCGGGCAGGGCCTCGCTCTCGAATGAGGGTCGCACCACACGGCGCAGGGGACCGAGGGGCTCGGCCAGGTGCTCCACCAGGGGCAGGACCGCCTCCAGCTGATCCCAGAGCGCCGGCGCCGCCACTTGCAGCACGGACACCACGCGCATCAGGAGGCCAGCTCGATGCGGTAGGGGTAGCCCTGCTCGGTCAAGAAGAGCTGGCGGCGTTCCGAGAACTCCTGCTCCCGCGAGTCGGCGGTGACCAGGGTGTAGAACCAGGCCTGGTTAGCCCCCTCCTTGGGACGCAGGATGCGTCCCACGCGCTGGGCCTCCTCCTGGCGGCTGCCCCAGGTACCCGAGACCTGGATGGCTACCGCCGCGCTGGGCAGGTCCAGGGCGAAGTTGCCCACCCGCGAGACCGCCAGCGCCCCCAGCTCACCGCTGCGAAAGGCCGCGAAGAGCGCGTCCCGCTCCTTCATGGGCGTCTGTCCGGTCACCAGGGCCAGCCCGAAGCGGCGCGCGATCCAGCCCACCTGTTCCAGGTAGGTGCCGAAGACCAGCACCTGTTCCCCACCGTGGCGCGCCAGCAGGTCCTCCAACACCGCGCCCTTGCGGGCGTTGAAGGCCGCGATGCGGTAGCGCCCCTTGGCGGAAGCCCGTACGTAGCGCAGCCGGTCGTCGTCCGACAGGGGGATGCGCAGCTCCACGCAGCGCGCGCTGGCGATCCAGCCCTGGTCCTCCAGGGCCTTCCAGGGCAGGTCGAAGCGCTTGGGCCCTATCAGGGCGAAGACATCCCCCTCGCGCCCGTCTTCACGCACCAGCGTGGCGGTCAGGCCCAGCCGTCGGCGCGCCTGCAGCATGGCCGTCTCGCGGAAGATGGGCGCCGGCAGCAGGTGCACCTCGTCGTAGATCACCAGACCCCAGTCCGCCTGGTGCAGCAGCCGAAAGTGGGGCGCGCCGGCGTTCTTGTCGGGACGCCAGGTGAGCAGCTGGTAGGTGCTGAGGGTCACTGGGCGCAGCTGCTTGACCTGCCCGCTGTACTCGCCAACCTGCTCGGGCAGCAGCGAGGTGCGGGACAGGATCTCCCGCTTCCACTGCTGCAAAGCCGTGTGGCCCGTGCAGAGCACCAGGGTGCGCATGCCCAGCCGCACCATGGCGCCGATGCCCACCATGGTCTTCCCCGCGCCGCAGGGCAGCACGATCACGCCGGAACCCCCCGCGGGCCCCCCCTGGAAGGCGTCGATGGCCTCGAGCTGGTATTCGCGCAGCGACCAGGCGGCACCGTCGGGCAGCGTCGAGGTGAGGCGCATGTCCAGGGCCTCGCCGTCGGTGTAGCCGGCCAGGTCATCCACCGGGTGGCCGGCGATCAGCAGCAGGCGCTTCAGCTCGCCCCGCTGCCGCGGGCGCACGCGCAGCGCGCGCTCTCCGAGGGCATCGCCCAACATCTCCGCCACGCCCGAGATCTGACGCAGCTCGAGCAGCTCCAGCGGATCCTCGGCCTCCAGCGCCAGCCACTCGCCATCGCGAAGCAGCTTGAGCCCGCCGTAGCGGTCCATCACGCTGCGGATCCACTCCGGGATGCTGTCGGGCACAGGGTACTTGGCCAGGTCGTACAGGGCGTCGATCACCTCGTCGCAGCTGCAGCCCGCGGCGGCGGCGTTCCAGAGCGAGAGCCGGGTGATGCGCCAGGTGTGGATGTAGTCGGGGCTCTTCACCAGCTCGGCGAAGCGCAGCAGGGCGTCGCGCGCCTGCTGGTAGCGCGGGCTCATCACCTCCAACAGCAGGCTGCGGTCGCTCTGCACCACCAAGGGATTGTCGTGAACATAGTTCATGCAGCCCTGGATAACGCCGCCGAGGGCGGCCGGTCGCCCCCCCTCCCCATGGCCCAGAGCGCTCCCAGGCTGAGCGCCGCCATGCCCAGCAGCAGGGCCAGCGGCGGATCCCCATCGGGAAACCACTGTCGCTGCTGCGCCAAGAGCAAGAAACCGTTGTGCAGCAGGTGCATCAGCACGGGCACCAGCAGCGAGCGACTGCGCAGGGCGGCCGCCGCCAGCACCGCGCCGAAGGTCGCTGTGGGCAGCAGGCGCACCAGGTGCAGGTGGATGGCGCCGAACATGGCGCCCACCAGCAGGCAGGCGCCCACCGGTCCCAGCGAGCGCCGCAGCAGGCCCAGCAGGGTTCCACGAAAGAGCAGCTCCTCGCAGACGGCCGGCGCAAGGGCGAAGACCGCCAGCAGCACCCACAGGGGCGCGTCCACGGTCAGGGCCCCCTCCAGGCTCTCCATGAAGCGCGTGGAGACCGGCAGCAGCGGTTGCTGAGCCGCCGCCGCCAGCGCCGAGATGGCAGGCGCGCCCAGACCCGCCAGCAGCGCCAGGCCCAGGTCCCGACCGCGGGGGGCGCGCAGCTGCAGGGTCTCGGCCAGGGGCAGGCCCAGGCGCCACAGGGCCCCCAGGGCCAGGCCCGCCACCAGGACCACCTGCGTGAAGACCAGCCCCCCCAGCAGGTGCATGCTCTGCACGCGCTGCCCCAGGAACCAGAGCAGCAGCAGGGCCAGCAGGAAGATGCCCAGCGCATCCGGCACGAAGAGGCCACGTGCCCTTCGTTCAACGGCCCCTGGCGCCCCCAGCAGCACCGCCTCGCGACGCATCAGGCGCAGGCCCAGGCCCAGGGCCAGGGCCACGTGGACAGCGCTGGCCACGATGGCCAAGCAGAGCAGCCCGACAGGGAAACGCCCCAGCAGGGCCTCGCGCATGGCCATGGCCACGTTGCTGATGGGCAACAAAGCCAGGGCCGGACTGAAGCTGATGGTGGGAAAGGCCGAGACCGCCGCCGCGGCCAGTGCCAGGAACATCAGGCCCACCGAGGCGAACTGCCCGCTGCGATAGTCGGGGACATAGGCCGCCACCACGGACATCAGGGCCGCCACAAGCACGCAGAGGGGCAGCAGCAGCATGCCCAGGACGGGCAGGGCGCCGATGGGGATCTGCATGCCCCCGGTAGGCGCCTCGTAGAGCCCCAGGGCCAGGAAGGCCCACAGCGAGAGCACGGCCAGCAAGCCGGAGCAGAGCGAGATCCCGAGCACCAGCAGGAACTTGCCCAGCAGCACGGCGCCACGCTCCACGCGGGCCGCCAGCAGGGTCTCCAGGGTGCCGCGCTCCCGCTCACCCGTCAGGGCATCCAGGGCCGACAGCGTGGCGCCGTTGAGCACCACGAAGATCAGCACCAGGGGCAGCAGGCGCCCCAGCAGGCCTCCCTCCCGCTCCTCGTCGGTGGCCAGGTCCAGCTTCTCCAGGGAACATACCTTGCCGTACTCCAAGCCCAGGCCTGCTTCTTCGAAGCGGCCGTCCATCTCGTCCTGCCGCATGCGCCGCAGCACCCTGCTCGCGCGCTTGCCGGCACGCACGCTGCGCTTGTCGGTGGAACGATGGCGGACCTCGGCCCCGCCCTCGGCCAGCAGCCTGATCTGGGCCTGCACCTCGGGATGCTCCTCGTCGCCCCAGCCCTGCTGGACCAGCTCCAGGCGGTCGCGGGGACGCACCCAGGCCTGCAGCTCCGCCGGCGCTTCCACCGTCAGCGTGGCGCCGCGCAGGGCCTCGGCCTGCCTGGTCTGCAGCTTGCCGGTCACCCACAGGGCCAGGGGATTGAGCAGCACCGGGATCACCAGCATGGCCAGCAGGGTCAGGGGATCCCTCAGCTGTTGTTTGAGAGAGCCGCCCAGGATCAGCAGGACGTCGCGCCTCACGCGCCCTCCTGGCCCAGGCTCTTCTCCACGTAATGCACGAAGATGGACTCCAGGTAGTGCTCCCCCGTGGCCTCCCGCAGCCCGTCCAGGCTATCTTCCGCCAATATGCGCCCGCGGTGGAGGATGGCGATGCGATCGCAGAGCCGTTCGGCCTCGCTCATGATGTGGGTGGAGAAGAGCACGCAGCGGCCGCTGTCCCGCGCCTGCTCGATGAACTCCAGCAGGGTGCGGGCCACCAGCACGTCCAGCCCGGCGGTGGGCTCGTCCAGGATCAGGATCGGCGGATCGTGCACCAGGGCGCGGGCGATGGAGACCTTCTGGCGCATGCCCGTGGAGAGGCGGTCGCAGCGTACGTGGGCGAAGCGCCCTATCTCGAACTGCTCCACCAGCTCGGCCGTGCGTCGCGCGGCCTGGGCCACGCCCTGCAGGCGGGCGAAGTAGTGGATCATCTCGCGGGCGGTCAGGCGGCCGTAGAGCCCGGTGGAGGCCGACAGGTAGCCGATGCTGGCCCGCACGCCGGCCGGATCCTGGCGCACGTCGCAGCCGTTGAGCACGGCCTGCCCCTCATCGGGCGACAGCAGGGTGGACAGCATGCGCAGGGTGGTGGTCTTGCCGGCGCCGTTGGGGCCCAGCAGGCCGAAGACG
>CAYVQL010000114.1:0-30340 GCA_964454135.1 uncultured Enterobacterales bacterium
ATGTAGGAGCAGTCTTCGACGAGGGCCAGGGAGGTGACGGACTGGTTGTCTATGATGGGCATGTCGCCTTGGCCCTCGGCGTAGACCGTGCTGCCGCTGTCGTCGCCGTCGCAGTTGGCGTCGTTGCCATCGTTGGGCACGTCTTCGGCGTCGGGGTTGACGGCGGCGCTGCTGTCGTCGCAGTCGCTGCCCACCTGCACGCCTGTGGCCGGAACCGCCGAACCCCAGCCATCGTCGTCGGCGTCGGTCATGCAGTCCTTGGCAGAGTCGTACTCGGCGGCCCCGGGGTAGGTGCTGCTATCACTGTCGTCGCAGTCGCCGTCGCACTCGCTGTAGCCGTCGAGGTCGAAATCCAGGTCGGAGCAGCCAGTGGGCTGCGTGCCGCCGCCCCCACCTCCGCCGCCTCCACTGTCCCAGGGGATCCCGGTGTGGTTGGGCTCCAGGCCGATGGAGCAGGCCCCCAGGCCCGTGGCCAGGAGGATGATCGGCATCGAGACGGGGAGGAGTGCACGCACGCCCTCCCAATAGCATCTCCGGTCGAGCCCGTACAAGGCCACCAGCGGCCTGCGGAGACCGCGGGCCCTTCAGCGCCCCAGGCCCTGCTCGTTGGCGAAGTCCACCAGCTTGTCCATGCGCGCCTCCAGGCCGGGATGAGTACGCGCGAAATCCGCCAGCAGATCCCCCATGCCCACGTCGTGCTCGGTCCAGTGCTGGATGATACCTCGCAGGTCGGCCCGGGCAGCCTCGGCAGGGCCAAGGGCGAGCTTGAGCTGGGTCCGCAGCGCCGCCTCCAGGCTGCCGCAGGCCGCCAGCCCCGCCCGGTCGGCCGAGTGCTCCGCCACCCGGCTCCAGATCAGGAAGATGTAGCGGATGGCGTAGCCCAGCACGGGAATGCCGAAGGTCTGCACGCCCAGCTGCCCGATGATGCCCAGGATGCGCGTGTGCCGGAACATGACGTGCCCCAGCTCATGACCGATGACGAACTCCAGCTCCCGTCGGCCGAGCTCGCGTATCAGGCCCGTGTAGAGCACCACGGCGTAGGGCGTGCCCATGCCGATGGCGAAGGCGTTGCGCACGGGTTGATCGAGCACGTAGACATCCACCGGCTCGTCCAGCCCCAGGCGCTGGCGGCAGCGCTCCACCAGCGCGGCCAGCTGGGGCTGACGCTGTACGGGCGTGCCCCCTCGGGCGAGCTTTCGGCGGCTGCGCCAGATGCGGAAGACGTTGAGCCCCAAGCCCAGCGCCAGCAACAGCAGGATCCCGCCCACGGTGAAGGGCGAGAGGAAGATCACCAGCAGGGCCGTGATCAGCAGCGTGATGACCAGGGTGCGGCGCTCGGCGGGGTGGCGGAGGGGGATCATTCTCCGACACATCTATCCGACACCAAGCGAATCAGTCCTGCCGCTCCGCCTCCATGGTGCCCCAGATGGTCACCCAGTGGATCGCGGCCTCGTACTCCACCTCCAGCGTGCCGTCATCCCAGGTCCCGGTCAAAGGCAGCGGGTAGGATTCGTGCATGACGCTGAGATCCCAGGTCCCGGAAAAATCGCTGCCGGCGATCTCGCCCGTCACCTCGCCCTGCGCCTCGAAGTACTGGAAGTCGAGGAAGGCATCGCCAAAGACCCCTCCCTGCTCGTTCACCTGCAGCTCAACCACGCCCTCGCCCTCGAACTCGCCCATGTCGCTATCGACCATGGCCCAGGTCTCGCCCAGGTAGAAGCCCTCGGGTCCGATCTGGGGATCGGTGTCGGTGTCGGCGTCGACGTCGGTGTCGGTGTCGGTGTCGGTGTCGGCGTCGGCGTCGGCGTCCGCATCGGCGTCGGTGTCGGCGTCGGCGTCCGCATCGGTGTCGGCGTCCGCCTCCGTGTCAGAGGTCTCGCCGGTGTCGGGCAGGGGAACGCCGGCCGTGTGGCAGGCAGCCAGGAAGAACAGGGGCAGGATCAGACAGCGCATGGGAGACTCCTGAAGATGCGGCGCAAGCAAAACGTACCGCAGCGCCGCCGCCGCTGCGTCAAGGGGATGTCAGCCCTGAGGGCGAGAATGCCGTGCGGCAGTCTATGTCAAGAAAAAGTGAGCGCCCATTCATGGATTATCATGCTATCATTCAAGCATGTTCGACGAGCCGCTGTTCTGGGTCCTCTGGATGATCTGGCCGGTGCTCGGTGCTGCCGTCACTGGGCGCAAAGGCCGGCCCATGTACGGCTTCTTCTGGGGTCTGCTGGGCCCCATTGGATTCATCTGGGCGGTCTACCTGCGCCCTGTCGATGAGCGGGAACAGGATCCCGAGCACACCTCCAGCAGCTGGGTGCGCTGCGAGAACTGCGGCATGCCCATGCGCGGCAACGCCCAGCGCTGCGGCCGCTGTGGCGAGGAGGCGGCCTGACGCCCGCTCAAGGCGCCGCCGTGCTCCAGGTGGTGCTGGTGGGCGCCGCGCAGAGCTCATCGGTGCAGACCTGGTACTCCAGCGCTCCGGAGAGCGCGGTCGGAGCATCCGCGGGCAGCTCCGCGCCCAGCAGCACCTCCCCCTCCAGCACCCAGACCGTCCCCATGGCCTCGCCCAGGTCCTTCTCCGTGCCGGCGGGGATGGGCACCTGCAGCTTTGGGAGCTGGTCCACGCTGACCGCCAGGGGGCGCGAGGTGGTCTCGTTGGCCCCGTAAACGTGGAAGCCCGCAGCCACCTGCAGCTCCAGCTCCAACCGTTGGGGGTCCTGCCGCACCTGCAGGTTGAGCGCTCGCTCCCAGTCGGGCAGGCCCGAGTCCTTTGGCGCGGGCTCAGGTTCTTTTTGCGCCACGGCGACCGCGGCGGGCTCGGCCCCCTGCTTGTGCTGCGCCACCAGCGCGATCAGATCCGGGATGGGGGCCCGCTTGGTGTAGTTGACGTGGATCTCGCGGAAGATCACGGTGCCGTCGGGGGCGACCACCAGCGTGGTGGGATGGGGCAGCTTGCGCGACATCCGGTTGTACAGGCCCCAGCTCTTCCAGAAGCTCTTGTCGGTCACCACGAAGCGGGCCCCGAAGCCGTGCTCCGCGATGGCCTCCCGCAACACCGGTTCGCTGTCGGCGGTCAGCACCACCAGGCTGGCCCCGACCGCCTCCAGCTCGACACTGCGCAGGTCGTATTCGCGCAACTGCGCGATGCACCAGGGTCACCAGTCGGCCGAGCGGATCAGCTCCACCAGCACGTAGCTGCCCTGCGGATCGGGCAGGGCCACCTGCTCGCCATCGATGGTCTGCAGCTGCAGCGACAGCTGCTGCCCGGGCGCGGGGGCCAGCTCCGGCTCGGCGCCCACCGTCTGCATGAGCAGATCGTCGGGCCGGTGGGAGGCGCAGGCCGCGAGGAAGAGGGCGAGCGGGACGAGTCTCATGGGGACCTCCGTGCACCCCTCCCCCTATTCCGCTGCGCGGTCGCCGGGCGGTGAGAGGGCCTGCAAGCGCCCGTTCTCGTCACGGCGGGACAGGATCCCATCCGTGGCATTACAGTGGGCATCTTCGTCGTACCAGGAGTCGACCATGTCCGAAGATACCAGCCTGGCCCTGCCCCCCGAAGAAGGTCTCGCCCTGCCGCCCAAAGAGGTCGCCGCGCGCTGGGAAGTGACCTCCGGCGAGATAGGCCGCGCCCTGCGCCGAGAGCTGGTGCTGGCCTTCGTGGGCGCCGCCTCGGCGGGCAAGGACGCCGCCATCAAGGCGCTCTTCGGGGTGGATTTCGGGCAGATCGACCCCATCCCAGGCACCACGGATCGCCTGCGCGCCGTGCGCCTGGATGTGGAAGGCAGGGTCGTGGTGGTCAATGCGCCGGGCTTCAACGACGTGCGCGCCGAGGTGGACGCCGTGGCCCGCGGCCTGATGGAGCGTCTGGACCTGGCGATCTTCCTGATCAACGCCGACGGCGGCGCCACGGCCGACGACCGGCGCAACCTGGACGCCGTCTACGCCCTGGGGCGCCCGGTGCTGGTCTGCGTCAACAAGGTGGACCTGATCCGCGAACACCAGCGCGAGGAGCTGGTGCGCACCACCCTGACCCAGCTGGGTGTGGAGCCGCAAGACGCGGTGGCCACGGCCTTCGACCCGCTGCCCATGCTGGCCGCCGCTCCCATCGGGGCCAAAGAGACCATCGCCTGGATCATGCGCGTACTCTCCCAGGACGGCAAGTCCCTGCTCTTCGCCAAGCAGCTGCGGGAACGCGCCATCGCCTGCGACGCCATCACCCGCTCTTGCGCCCGCAAGGCGGCCTTGGCCGGCGCCATCCCCACCCCCGGGGTGGACCTGGCCGCCGTCACCGCCCTGCAGGTCAAGATGATCGGCGACATCGCGGCGGTCTACGGCGCCAATATCGACAAGGACGTGGCCCTGTTCATCGCCGGCGAGGCCCTGGCAGGCACGGCCAAGGGCTTCGCCCGCTGGGCCACCTCTGCGCTGAAGGCCGCGGGCTGGATCCCCGGGGGTCAGCTGGGGGAGATCGCCGGTAGCGCCGTGGGCGCCACCGTGGCAGGCGCCACCACCTTCGGCGTCGGGCGGGCGGCCGTGGCCTATATGGAGGAGCTGCAGAAGGGCGCCGCCATCTCTCCCGATGAGCTGCGCGAGGTCTTCGACGCCAGCGCCTTCGCCTGGCGCGACGCCCCTGCCTCGGGCCTGCCGGCGAGGCAAGAGCAAGAGCAGGTGGAGAACCCCGTGCTCGACCTGCCAGCCCTGGAGGGCTGATGTCCCGCGATCCCGCGCTGCCACTGCACGAGGTGCTGCGCCGCTGCCACCGCGACGAGCTGATGCCCCTGGCCAAGGTGCTGAAGGTGAATCCCATCGGGCTGGGGCGCGACCGCCTGGCCCAGGTGCTCGAGCACGCCATGCGCGCCGCCGGCGCCAACGAGATGGAGAACCTGCTGCTGCGCAAGGGGCAGGGCCCCGACTACCCCCGGGTGCTGGCCGCCCTGGCCGAGCGCCAGGGGGTGGCGACCCAGTTCACCGTGGAGCGCACCGAGCGGGCTGTGCTGCGCCACTGGCAGCACGCCGGGCAGCCCGATCAGGAGCACGGCGAGAGCCTGGCGCTGGTGCTGGGCTCGTCATCCACCGCGCTGCAACCCCACGAGCGCGCGCGCAAGCGCGGCGGCCTGGACCACCTCTGGGCCGTAGCCGTCACCGTGCTGCGCCTGCTGGCCCCCCTGGTGGGTCCGTTGGCCGCCATCGGTTTTTTGCTCTGGCTGGGCCGCCCACGGGACGAGCTGCTGCTGCCCGCCGTGATGCACCTCAACCTGCTGCGCACCAAGGTCGCCAAGCGCTTCACCGTCGGCATCGTGGGCCCGCCCTCCTCGGGCAAGGACGCTGCCATGGCCGCGGTCTTCGACGTGCAGACCGGCGGCGTGCATCCAGTGGCCGGCTCCACCAAGGAGGTGGCGGTCTTCCTCATCGACGACGAGGGCAGCCTGCAGGTGGTCAACACCCCCGGCGTGGGTGACGTGTTGCAGGAGCTGACCGAAGAGGCCCGTGCCGTGCTGGATCAGATCGACCTCTTCCTCTTCCTGGTGAACGCCCAGGGCGGCGTGCGAACCCGTGAAAAGACCGAGTGGCAGCTCTGCCGCGCCCGGCGGCGCCCCATGCTGGTGGTGGTCAACAAGATCGACACCCTGCGCCCCGACGACCGCGAGCGCTTCGTGGAAGACACGCGCAAGAAGCTGGGCATGCGCCCGGGCACCGTGCTGGGCGCGGCCTTCGACCCCCTGCCCCAGCTCTCGCCCGAGCCCCTGGGCGTGGAACCCATCCGGGCCTGGATGCGGGAGCAGCTGGAGGAGGCGGGCAGGGATGCGGGGTTGATTCCGGGGTGAGGGGCGCAAGAAAGACAAGAAGGGCCGACTGTCCGAAGAGGGGAGCCGGCCCGAAATAGTACACACGCCGTACGTCGAAGGTAGGTCGCGGTTCAACAACGCTCTCTAGATGCACTGGACATGCTGGGTCGTCAACCTGCGAAAACGCCGGTGCACCATTCCAGGCCGCATAGCGGATAGGGAATAGCGTCCCCCGAGACTGTCCCGTCAGGCCCCGCTTCCCACTCCTCGCCTCGCTCGTCTCCACAACCAGCAAAGCACGTCATGAAACAGGCTACCTCCCTGCTTTGAGTCATCACCGCCCGCCGGGTCTGTTATTGCGGCTGGTACCCGTTCAGCGGGCATGTTGCGCGCCGCCACTGCCACGGCCCTCGAAGACGCCGGCCGTGTGATCTCGTCGGACGGTCAGGCGGTCGAGAGACCTGGACTCGATGCAAGCTCCCGGGTGGGAGCCCCTGGGGCCGGATCCGGTGTTCGTGGCGATGGCCCCTCGACACCGTCGCTCGCCCCTGCGCGCGCGCCGCCTGCGGGCTTGCTCCACCGCGCCGTGGCCCGGGGATCAACGGTGGCTGCCGGGGTGTCGTCGGTGGCAGTTCCTACGACGGGCCCAGGAGCCTGGTGGCTGTCGCCGTATCGGGTGGTGGGCCCTTGACCCACGTGGGTCGTCCGCACCTCCCTCCCGTCTCCGAACCGGTAGACCAGGCCCCCTTCGCGGCGCTCGACACCGAGCAGTCCGTCGTGAAGGAGCTGGTGGTGGATGTTGCACATGGTAAGCAGATTTTTCTCGGCGTTGTCTCCGCCGTCCCTGCGGTAGGTCAGGTGGTGAAGGTCCAGCCAGAGGCGGTTGCTGCAGCCCGGCACCTGGCAGCGGTGGTGGTCGCGTTGCAGCACGGCCCGGCGGGTGGCGGGCGGGATGAGGTGCGATAGGTGGCCCCGCCTGGGCCCTTGGCGCATCTCCAGGATCTCGGCGTCGCAGAGCGCCTGACCCACGTGGGTATCCGAGACCTCGGCCTCGGGCGTGGAGAAGTCTCCGCAGCGGGGGCAGTGCTCGACTGCGATGCGGAAGCGCTCGCCCGTGGGCGCCTCGGAGCTGTCCATGTCTTCCAGGACCCTCGCCCCCATCTGCGCCAGCAGCGCACCGTCCCCCACCTCTTCCCGCGACACGCCCGTGGCGGCGCGGATGGCGGCGAGTGCGGCGTTCACCTGCTCGGCCTCGACCGGCTCCATGGAGAAGCTAAGCCGCACGGGCCCGGCCTCCTTGGTGGTGTCGCCGCTGGGAGGCTCGCCCGGGCGGTGCGCTGCCACCATGCGCTCCAACTCGCGGTTGGCGCACCGGCTGGCCACCTCGATCCACTCCGCCTCGGTCTCGGGCGTGATCACGGAGAGCAGCTCCCGGGCCTTGGTCCAGCCCAGCGCGCCCGAGGCCAGGGCCTTGTCCAGGCCGGGCAGGTCAGGCAGCACCCGGCCGATGCGGACCAGCGCGCTGGTCTTGCGCGCCTTGAGTTGCAGCTTGGTCTTGGCGTAGTCGCAGACATTGGCGTAGCCCAGATCCAAAAAACGCCGCCTGTCCGCCAGTTCGGCTAGGAGCAGCGCCAGGTCGCGCTCGGCGCGGCACAGCCTGGCGTGGGCCTGCAGGATCCGTTTGTCGAGCTCTTGAGCCTCGGTCATGTGATGGGGCATCGTCTGCATCGCTTCTCCCGTTGTTCAGCTACAAAGAACATAACCCGCTGTTTTTCGGCCCCCTGCGCGCCTCCTGGAGGCATCTTCGGGCTCCCAGGTCCTTTTCGAGGCGGATAGGGCCCGCGCGAGGCCACCTGCGGGCGCTCCGGGCCTCACAGGGGCACGCGCGGAGGGGGCCCCGGACTGGGTCGATGGCGCGATTAGAAAACTGTCAAGGGGAAAATCATGGGTTGTGATCCGGGTCAGCTGCGCAGGTTGTCCGAACGGCAGCGCGACTGTCCTCCCATGGTCTGGACCTGATCCGTGAGGCCCGCGGCCATGAAGGGAATGGTAAGGCGGCCGTGCCTCTTGCTCGGCGAGCGGTGAGTCCGGCATAGGTTCAGGTGGTCATCGAATCCAACCGGATCCTGACGCCGTAGGGAAAAACGGCAAGGATGACGACGCCCCGTCCAGGCCGGCACCGCCCCTCGCCTGCTATGATGGCATCCTCCAATCGACGAATCAAAGGACAACAGGATGAAAGTCGGCTGTCCGCACTGCGGTGCGAGCTACGAGGCTAAACCACCCGTCTATCCACCCTGTCCTTCCTGTGGAAAGCGCTGGAACGAGAGAAAGGCGAGGGGCGGCCCAACGCGAAGCCCGGCAGGAACCGAGGAGCCACAGGCACGCCGAGCGGACAAGTTCTCGTTCAGCGCCAAGGAGCTCAGAGGGCTCGAAGCGGCGGTCCTTGCGGTGATGGCGGCAGACTGCATCGCGATGCGCGATAAGGGCAAGGACCGGAAGGCCCAGATCCGCCAGACCTGCTTCGCCGAACGGCTGGACGCCAGCCGCAAGAAACTCAACCTGTCCTACGGCCTCTCCGCAAAGACAATTGGCCGATTTGGGTTGCAGAGGATCGCGCGCCAACTCGATGGACGCGTCACCACCGATTTCCGCGACACCACTCCGCTCAAGGCGATCCTGGCCCTTGTCGAGGTCTTGACCGTCCAGCCCTACGCGGCTGGGGGCAAGGATGCTGCCAAGCAGGAGCTCGGACAAAGGCCGCGGCTGGCCGTGATGACGCGGATCGCCAGCGCAGCCAGAATTCCGGTCCAGTCAAACTCGAATGTCCTGGAGGTAGTTCGCGTAGGTCTGAAAGCTGCGGAGCAGTCCCACAGCGACGTATTCACGAAAGCCTTCATCGTCCTGGGCGCCAGTGCGCTGGCGATCGTGGCCGGCATCTTTGCCGGGCCCTTGGTGGGCGGTCTGATCGGCACCTACCTACTTGGGTTGTCAGGTGCTGCCGCCGTGAGCGCAGGTTTGGCCCTGTTGGGAGGGGGAGCGCTAGCGGCAGGGGGGTTCGGGATGATCGGCGGCACAGTCGTGATCGCCTCTGCGTTCGGTGTGGCAGGTGCAGGGGCCTCGGGGATGTTCCTGGGCAAGCACGGCGAGATCGGTGCGCAGCTATCGGTGGTCAAGCAGCAGGCAATCTTCCACGCGCTGGTCGAACTGGGCTTGATGGACCACAAGCTGGCCTCGGATTTCATCGACGCGCTCGAAAGTCAGCACACTGAGTACGAGCGAATCGGCCAGGGCTGGGACAAGAGGGCCAAGCAGGCGCGAAAGGTGGCCAAGGTGATGGTGCGTGCGCTCGACTGGACGCGCGACTGCTATGGTGAGGCCACCAGGCTGCGGAAGGTCCGCCACAGCCCCATCGCCTGGCGCGTCGAGGAGACCGCCACCGACAAGAAAGCGCTGACGGACAGCGTGCAGGACCAGGATTTCAAAGGCCTGATGCGCGCAATGGCCCGACGACGGCAGAAGCTCGAAATCTGTCTGGAGTACCTGCGCCACGCCCACCTGCGCTACGCGCAAGTGAAGGACGCCAATTTCATCAAGGGACTGAAGAGCCATCTCGACAAGAGCGCCCGGAGGCGCTTGATGCACGGAGATGCCTACCTGCACATCGTGCTCGAAGAGGTGATGGTTCTTCTCTTCCGGCACCAAGAAGAAGCCGAGAACCTGGCGCGTGCGATCAAGAAGGTGTCGGTCCTGAACTCCGAGATCGCAAGGCGCGATTCCGTCATCGAGCGATACCAGGTCCTGACAACGAAGATTCACCTCGCCTACCAGAAGCTCAAGGCCGAAAACGCCGAGCTCCGCGAGCGCTTGGAACGACGGACGCGCAAAATGGACGAGATGCTGGCAATAGCCATGCTCTGGGCCGGCCTGCACCGCCTGACCAGCGGAAGACCGCCACACCTGCTGGCCACCAACCGCAGGTCTTCCGGCTCGAGCCCACCGTCTGACCAGGATCTCGCCAACCCACGCCTGGACCTCTGTATCGCCGTGTCGATGGGTAGCGGCATCGCGAACCTGCCGCAGGTCTTGGAGCCGGCCCTGGCGAGGGGCATCGACATTCCTTCAACCGAGGAGATGGGGAGGGTGCTGGATGCCATAGGCATGCCGCTCGGCGCGCCCATGGCTGAGGTGCGCAAGCGCTATCGCCAGCGGGCAGCGGAGGCGCACCCGGACAAGCACATCGCCGCCAGCGAACCTCTCGTCAAGGTGCTGCGCGAGCAATTCGATCGCGTCCAGCTCGCATATGCGATCCACCAGCGCTATGCCGCGCTCACTGACGAAGGAAGAACATGAGCGGAGACGGCGAGGGAGCTGAGATCGGCAGTGCGGCTGCCGCCGGGATGGCCGTGGAATGGCAGAACGGCCTCGACAACGCCATCGCAACGGCAAATGACGCGCTGAGCCAGACGGCAGGGCAGTTCCGAAACCTCGGCCTTCAGCAAGCCCAAGGATTCACCGCGGAACAGTGGCACGCGCAGACGTTCAACATCGACGCCTACAAAAAAGGGCTATGGGACCTGGCCGCGTCCACACCGGGCAGTACAGACCTGGGTTCGCCGGACGTCGTGGTCCGGCGCGGCGGCGAGGAAATCCTCATAGCCCAGCTCAAGTACTTCAAGACGCCCCTCGACACCGCCAAGCAGCTCTGGAATCCGGCCTACTCCGACGGCACCAAGGTCGTGCCCGCAGGCCAGCTGGATGGCGTGATCGAACAGAGCGCCAAGAAGGTTGTGTCCGAGGCCGTTCATCGACCCCATGTTGCCGAGAGCGCGCGCCACACCGTGGACCAGGCAGCGGATCGCGTCGCAGCGGGAGGAGCCGTTTCTACCCCTTTGAGCCGCCAGGGATCCTCCGAGCTTGCGGACGACCTCCGAAGAGGCGAGCAGGCCCTCGCCGTGAGCGACGCGCTCTCCCTGCAAGAAATCGGACAGAGGATGGCGATCGGTGGCGGTGTGGCGGCCGGGATCGGCTTCGCCATCGGTGCGGCGCCCCATATGCTACGAGCGATCGAGGCTTGGAGGAAGGGCCAGAGAATCGGCGATGAAGAGTTCGAACGGATCATCGTAGACGGCGGTCGCAGCGGAGCTACCGCGGCAGGTTGGGCAGGACTGACCGGCGCCGTCGCCACGGGGCTGGTCCACCTCGCCTCCACTGGCTTCCTCGGCGAGGTGATTGGCCAGGTCGGGCCGGGATCCATCGGCGCTCTCGCCGTAGTGGCTGTCCACGGCCTGCGCAATGGCTTGGCGATGCACCGAGGCGAGATCGACGGACGGCAGTTCGCCTTGCGCACCGCGACCAATGCGGTGGTCGCCGCCTCCGGCGTGGCAGGTGCCGCCCTCGGCCAGGCTCTGATCCCCGTGCCTGTGCTCGGCGCCCTCGTCGGCTCCGTATTCGGCTCGCTCGCAGGCCGTCTCGGCGTCGCCGCGCTCCAATGGACCGCGAATGCCCTCGCGCCCCACGTCCGCGCCGCGGTCCACCGTACCGGTGAGGTTCTTTTCGCTTGGGATCTCATCGCCGAGGCCCAGGTGCAGTCTCTTGAGATCAAGGAGCGTTTCGCACGAGCAGGCGCGGTCGCGAGGGGCGCCGCGGTCGCAGAGTTCCGAGCCTTCTCCGAGCTGCAACTTCCTGCCATGGACTCCTCCTCTGTCGTGATCCAGGGAGCTGCCCAGGAGAGCGCGCTGAGCCGACTTGAAGAGGCCTGGCGTCATGAGCTTGACGATGATGGAGGCTGACACCAGGGCTCTTGCCGCCAGACATGCTTGCGGCATCCGCGAAGACCTGCTCAACTTGAACACCTCTCACCAGCAGGACACGAGAGGCACATTTCTCATCAGATGATCTCTCCATGCCCCTCCTCCTCCTCGCCCTGCAAGGCTGCGCCGATCCCCAGGACAGCGCCGACCTCGACCCCCAGCACTGGGCTTCCGCCACCAGCCTCGGCCAACAGCTGACCGCCTTCGCCGCCCACGAAGGGGAGCTGCTGGCCGCCACGGCGCAGGACGGCCTGCAGCGCAGCGACGACGGCGGCAGCAGCTGGACCGCCGAGGAGGGCCTGCCCGCCGGCCTGATCAGCTTCCTGGGGATCATCCCGGCCGAGGAAGGCGCCAGCGCGCTCGCCTGGATCGAGGGCCGCGGCCTGTACCGCGACGGCGGCAATGGCTGGCAGGCCGTGGACGACGCCCCCAGCTCCCCGCTGCTCAGCACCTTCTCCTCCCGCGCTCGCACCGTGCCCTTCGGCCTGGGCATCGACCCCACCCGCCCTGGGGAGGCCTGGCTGGCCTGCATCGGCGGGCTCTTCCACAGCGCCGACGCCGGTGTCAGCTGGGACGCGATCTCCATCCCCGGCGACTCCGGCTTCAACCTGCTCTTCAGCGACGTGGACGCCCATGGGGCCACCACGGCGGCCACGGCCTTCATGCCCGCCGGCGTGCTACCCGACGAATACCAGGACCTGCTCACCGCCTCGGTCTTCGTCTCCTCCGACCAGGGCGTGACCTGGACCAGCCACGACACCAGCGACCTCTTCCGCTACCCCGCGGGGGTGTCCCTGGACGCCTTCGGTCGCCCCTGGGTCGCCGCCCAGGACGGCGGCCTCTTCCGCCTGAGCGACACGGGCTGGGAGCAGCTGGGCGGCCCCTCGGACGCCGTGGCCGTGGAGGTCGACCTGGACGGCCAGGGCGCCTCGCTGGCCTCGGCCACGCGCGGCGTGTGGCGCTGGGAGGACGGCGCCTGGAGCGCCGCCGGCAGCGCGCCCGTGATGGGCCTGGCGGACAGTCACGCGGCCTCGGTGCAGGGCGAGATCTTCGCGCTGGGCGCGGGTGCCGGCGAGCCCCCCGCCGCAGAGGGCGATGCCACGGTGCACCTGGCCCTGTCCTTCCACGTCAACCTCTACCACTCCTACCGCGGCGACACGAACGACGACGACGGCTACGGCCTGGACCTGGACGTGATGCGCGCGGTGCTGGACTGGCTGGACGCCTACCCCGCGGTCCACGGCGACTGGGACATCGAGAACGCCTTCTCCCTGGAGGGCTGGCTGGCCAGCGACGGCGCCGATGTGCTGGCGCGCATCCAGCAGCGCGTGGCTTCCGGCCAGGACGGCCTGCGCCTGATGTCCTGGAACAACGGCGCCGTGGCCTCCGAGACCGAAGAGGAGTTCGAGGCCTCTATCGCCTGGGCCCAGGAAAGCCTGCTGGCGGTCTTTGGCGAGTACGACCCCGGCGTGCAGCCCCAGGAGTGCATGTTCAGCCGCCACCACATCGGCTGGTATCGCCAGCTGGGCGTGGACTGGATCACCCTGTTCCACTCGGGCACGCCCTTTACGGCGCTGCGCCCGGAGATGGAGCTGCCCGCCGAGGCCTGGTACGCCCCCTCGACCATCACGGACGGCCAGGACGGCATGACCCTGGTGCCCGTCTACCACCACGGCGACCTGCTGAACCACGGCGGCCTGTACGGCTGGACGCAGCAGGTGCACGCCAGCCAGCAGGGCGACCAGCTGCTGGTCATCCACTTCGACGCCGACGCCGAGAGCTGGGAGGCCTTCGACCAGGAGCTGGCCGCCATCGCCGAGCTGGATTTCGTCCAGTTCACCACCATCCAGGACTACCTGGACGCGCACCAACCCGTCTTGGAGCTGGACGCCCCCTACGACATGGCCGACGGCACGGGCGACGGCTTCCAGTCCTGGGCCGAGAAGGACTTCAACCACGAAATCGCCACCGGCATCGTCCAGGCCCGCGAGGCCGCCGCCCAGGCCACGGCCCTGGCGGGTGACGAGGCGGACGTGGCGGCCCTGCTCGACGCGGCCCTGGAGCCGCGCTTGCTGGCCCTGTCCACCACCCACTTCGGCCTGGCCGCCCCCCACCTGCACGAGACGCGCATGGAGCGAGCGCGGGAATACGTGCAGCAAGCCCTGGACGCGGCGCAGGAAGCCCTGGACGCGGCCCGGGACCTGCGGCCCGTGCAGGCGGGCTCCATCCGCGTGCTGAACACGCGCGCCAGCGCGGGCACGGCCCTGGTGGAGATCCTGCTGGCAGTGGCCGCCCAGGACTGGTCAGGCGCCCAGGGGCTGCAGCTCTTCGACGAGCGGGGCGCAGAGCTGGCCGCGGCCGTGGAGCTGCTGGACGAGGGGAGCGATCCCGTCCAGGTGCGGGCCGTGCTGGTGCTGGACTTCGAAGCCGAGGAAGAGCGCTGGCTTGTCTGGAGCTACGATCCGCAAGCCACGCCGGCTACGGGCGAAGCCGACCCGGCTGCGGCGGACCTGGACCTGCCCTTGGCAGCCCCCTTCAGCGAGTGCGACGGCGCTCTGGCCACAGCCGAAGCGCTGAAGCGCGGCCAGCCCACGGCGGACGAGCGCGCCGTGGTCGTCAGCCAGGACAGCAGCTGGTCGCTGCCCTTCTGCGACGGCGAGGGCAGCGTGCGCTGGCGCCAGCAGACCTGGCAGGGGCTGCCTGGCACCGTGCTGCAGGTGGAGGCCAGCGTGGGCAGCGCCAGCGATCCCGACGACGCCGAGAGCCTGGCGCTGGCTCCCCTGGCCTGCGGCGGCGAGGCCAGCACCATCAGCTGGCTGGGCTTTGACGGCAGCGCGCAGACCAGGCCCGTGCGCAGCCACGTGCAGACCTGGAACGGCCAGGCCGTGGACAGCTGGATCTCCCTGGCCTGCGAGGACGGCGATCCCATCCAGGTCTCACACCGCGCGACCGAGCGCAGCTCGCTGGCCCTGGCTCCCCTACGCAACATCGACGGCCAGGCCATCCTGGCACCCCTGGGCACCCTGTGGGGCGACCCGCCGCGCCACGACGTGCGCCGCACGGGGGGCCACGGCATGGGCGATGTCTCCGTGGGCATCATCGGCTCCCAGTTCAGCCCCGCCGCCCCCGACTGGTCGGGCAGGAGCGTCAGCTACACCCTGCTGGTGGGCAGCGACATCGACAGCGGCACCCTGGACCTCTTCGCCCACCCGCCGCTGGTGCAGGTGGGGGAGTGATCGGTCGCTAACCCAGCCAGTGACCCACTGGATAGGACAAGAACTCCTCCACGGGCACCCCTCTCGTACCCACCAGCAGCTTGCGCCCCGGCGTAAACGCCTTGTCGAAAGCGCGCATGCCGGCCAGCGTTCCTCGCCTCCGGCCGCTCTTCACCTCGATGGCGCAGAGCTGATCCCCGCGCGAGAGCACGAAATCCACCTCGCGGTTGCGGTCCCTCCAGTAGCCCAGAGCGATGCGCGTACCCTGCATCGAGTTCAGCAGGTGGGCACCGACCGCGGATTCCACCAACCTGCCCCAACGATCCGGTGTCCGACGGACCACCGGGAAGTCCCTGCCGGAGAGCGCCGTGGTCAAGGCGTTGTTGAACACCTGCAGCTTGGGACTGGAGGCCCGTCTTCGCACCACCTGACCAGCGTACTTCGGGAGGCCCGCCACCATCCCCGCTCCTCTCAGCAGGTCCAGGTAGTGGGCCAGTGTGGTGGTGTTGCCCGCATCCTGAAGCTGGCCCAACATCTTGGTGTACGAGAGCACCTGACCCGAGTAGCTGGCAGCCAGGCCGAAGAGCCTGCGCAGCAGCGCCGGCTTGTCCACCCGGTTGAGCAGGAGGATGTCCCTGGAGACCGTGGTCTCGATCAGCGAGTCCAAGATGTAGGCGCCCCAGCGCTCGGGATCGTCCACCAGAGGCGCCGCGCCCGGATACCCCCCGAAAAACACGTACTGGTCGACCTCCCAGCCGAAAGCCCCCCTCATCTCCGGCCAAGACCAGTGGGGGACGCGCAGCTGCTCGAAGCGCCCAGCCAGGCTCTCGCTCAGCCCCCGCTGCACGAGCAGCGGCGCCGAGCCCAGGATGAGCAGCTTCAGGGGCATGTCCTCGAAGCTGTCCCGATCCCAGCAGGCCTTGACCACCTCGGACCAGCCAGAGACCTTCTGCACCTCGTCGAGCACCAGCAGCACCGGCTCCCGCGCGGACCCGCTGAGCAACCTGGCCCGCTCCCACTGCTGTTCGATCCAGGTGGCGTCTTTGGGCGCCGGCCCGTCCGCGCTCGCGTAGTGAGAGGCATAGGCGATCCGCGCCAGCGCCTGCCTGGCCAGGGTCGTCTTGCCCGTCTGCCTCGCTCCGGCCAAGACCTGGATGAAACGCCGTCGCCCAGCCAAACGGGCCAGCAAGGTTTCCAGCATTGGACGGCAATAATGCAAACACGCTCCGATTTACTCAATACTTTGAGTATATTACCACGAAGTCGTGAGTTGGTCCATGAGCTCGCAGGTCGCGGCGTTCACCCCCGGGGACGAGCGGCGCCGCCACCCCCTACTTCAGCTCGGCCTCGAAGCTGGCGTCGAAATCCACCTTGAAGACCTTGAACACGGTCAGCCCACCCGTGAACTCGCCCTGCAGCAGCTCGTCCTCAGTGAAAGCGCCGCTCCAGGGCAGGGCGCCCAGCGTGCCCAGGATCACCTCGCCCTCGATGGCATCGTCGGCGACGAAGCTGCCCTCCAGCTGGTAGGCCACATCGACCCAGTGGTCTATGAGGCTGTCCTTGAAGCTGCAGCTGCCCTGGCCCTGCACCTGGGGCTTGCCGGCCTGGTCCACGGTCAGCTCGATGTCGCCCAGACAGGTGGCGGCTCCCTTGCCCTTGCTGTCCATGGAGACCAGCAGCTCCAGGTCGCCGCTCCACAGGCCGTTGTGGCAGCCCAGGTCCGGGTTGGCCTTCGCGTCCGCATCGTCGCAGTCGTCGCCCTTGGCCACATACCCCGAGGGAGCCACGCAGGCGCTGGCGCTGCTCAGCGCGTCGCCGAAGCCGTCGCCATCGGCATCGGCGTACCAGGTGCTGGCGCTGGAGCTGTCCAGGGAGTCGTCCTCGTCGTCGATCAGCTCGTCGCAGTCGTTGTCCACGCCGTCGCAGACCTCGCTGGCGGCGGGGTTGAGCGTGTCGTCATCGTCGTCGCAGTCGCTGGCGTCCTCCACGTGGCCCGTGGGCTGGGCGCAGGCCAGCATGCCGTCGTCGGCGCTGCCGTAGCCGTCGCCGTCGTCGTCGGCGTACCAGGTGGGGGCGTCGGCGGCCGCGCCCTCGTCGATCTCGCCGTCGCAGTCGTTGTCCACGCCGTCGCAGAGCTCGTCGGCGCCGTAGTGGATCTCGGGATCGTCGTCGTTGCAGTCGCTGCGGGTGTAGCCATCGCCGTCCAGGTCGGGCGCGGAGCTGTCGTCAGCGTCGCCCTGGCAGCCGGAATGGAGCGCGAAAAGGAGGGGGAGAAAAATGCGGCGCATGATGGTGTCCTCGGCGGTCTTCGCGGGCAGCATAGCAGAGCCGGAAGGCTCGGGCAGTGGCAAATACTCTGTTACGATAGGCACCATGTCTCTGCTACGTACCCAGCTCCTGTTACCCGCGACGGTCCTCGTCCTGGCCTGCAGCCTGCCTCCTGCCCTGGCCTGCAGCCGACCCTTCGTGATGATCGGTGACAGCGGTGCTGAAGACACCACCCCGTCTGGCGACGAGGAGCAGGAGGAAACGGAGAAGGAGGAGGTTCCCGGTTACCCGGAGG
The DNA here is from genome assembly GCA_964454135.1 of uncultured Enterobacterales bacterium. Classification (GTDB taxonomy): domain Bacteria; phylum Myxococcota_A; class UBA796; order UBA796; family JAFGLY01; genus CAYVQL01. The sequence goes on from CAYVQL010000114.1 coordinate 17,366, forward strand.
ACACCAGTCCCCCCGAGCAGGTGCCTGGCATGGAGTACGAGCACCTGGGCGTGCTGCTGTTGGACACTTTCGGCCAGTCCATTCCCGACGACGACAAGATCGACGCTTGGCTCGAGGTTGTGCGCGAGCACGACAACAGCCTGACGGACCTGGACAGCGCCGGCCGCACCTGGGACGGCCCGGTGGGCGTGGAGATCCACGGATCCTCGGCCACGGGCTTCGCCAAGCTCTCGTACCGCATCGAGTTTCGCGACGACAGCGGCGAGGACCTGGACTACCCGCTGCTGGGCATGGCCTCTGCCAGCGATTTCACCCTGCACGGCCCCTACAGCGACAAGACCCTGATCCGCAACGCCCTGGCCTACCGCCTGGGGAACGCCATCGCCGAAGACACCGATGAATGGCAACCCGGCACGCGCTTCGCCGAGCTCTTCATCAACGAGGGCTATGCCGGCGTCTACGTGGTCACCGAGCGCGTGATGCGCGACGAGGACCGGCTGGACCTGCCAGTGCTCCCCGCCAGCTCCGCAGAGGGCGACATCACGGGCGGCTATATCTTCAAGGTGGACGGCTGCCGGGGCGACTGCTTCACCACCGCCTACGGCACCTACATCGACTACGTCTACCCGCGCTACGCCGCGATCACCTCGGAGCAGGACAGCTACCTGCGCTCCTACCTGGACAGCTTCGAGGCTGCCCTCTATGCCGACAACTGGGCCGACCCCGCCACGGGCTACCCGACCTGGATGGCGACCGACTCCTTCATCGATCACTTCATCATCAACGAGCTGTCTCTCAACGTCGATGCCTACCGCCTGAGCGGCTATCTCTACAAGGAAGCCGACGCCGACGGCGGGCTGCTGCATGCCGGGCCGCTCTGGGATTTCAACCTGGCCTTCGGCAATGTGAACTACTGCGAGTGCTACATCACCGACGGCTGGATCTACGACGGCCTGGTCAGCTGCGGGGGCAGCTCCTACATCCCCTTCTGGTGGCAGCGTCTGCTGCAGGATCCCAACTACACCGCCCAGCTGCGCTGCCGTTGGGAGGAGCTGCGCGATGACGAGCTCTCGGACGCCCGCATCGAGGATCACATCAGGGAGCTGGCCGAAGAGGTGGCCGGGGTGGAGCCCCGGGACCACACCCACTGGCAGAACCTGGGCGTCTACGTCTGGCCCAACTACTACATCGGCGTCTCGTGGGAGGACGAGCTGGACTACCTGACCGGATGGACCCTGGAGCACGCCCGCTGGCTGGACAGCAACATGCCCGGGACCTGCGCTCACGGGCAGTGAGCCTCAGTCCGCCCCAATGGCAGCCATGGCGGCCGCGTCTCCGGCCACGCGGCCGGAGTAGATCACGGCCGAGAAGCTCCCGGAGAAGCCCAGATCGCCCACGATGCTGCCCCCGGCCATGCCGGTCAGCTCGCCAGCGGCGAAGAGCCCCGGGATAGGCTGGCCAGCTCCATCCACCACCTGCCCGGACGCGTCCACCTCGATCCCGGTGAAGGCCTTGGACAGCGAGATGGCCAGCTGCAGGCCGTAGAAGGGCGCGGCGTCGATGGGCGAGGGAAGCTCTTCGTCGTCCCGGAAGGCGTCGGCCGCCTCGCCACGGGCGTAGGCGTTGAAGGCCTCCACCGAGGCCAGCAAGGCCTCCGCGTCCACGTCCATGGCCTCTGCCAGGGCCTCCAGGTCCTCGGCGTGCGCCACGGCATCCGAAGCCAGGAACTGCTCCCGGGTCGGCAGCTCGCGCTCCGCATTCTCCACCAGCGGATCCTGCAGCTTCAGCTGCGCGGCGGCCTCGCTGTCCATCACCATCCAGTAGGGAGAAGGGCCTGAGTCCAGCGCGGCCTCGGCCACGCTCAAGTCGTTTTGCTCACGCTCCGCTGCGAAGCGCGTGCCGTCCGCGTTCACCCAGATGCCCTCGTCCATGGGGCTGAAGACCAGCTCTTCGCCCTCTTCGCCCTCTCGTGGGTCCTCCACCCCGTGCATGTACAGACCGATGGCTTCAGGGTTGTCCCAGGTGGCACCTGCATCCAGGGCCCACTGGTGCCCTTGACCGTCGGCACCCAGCCCACAGGCGAAGCTCAGCTCCACCTCGATCAGATCGGGGCGGTTCTGCCGCACCATGTCCGCATCGCGCAGGAAGCCGCCGGTGGCCAGCACCGTGCTCTCGGCTCGCATCCAGCCCTGCTCGCCGGCGGCGTTCTTGTACGCCACGCCCACCACGGCGCCGTCGGCGCGCCGCACCAGGCCGGTCACCTCGTGCCGCAGCAGGAACTGGGCGTCCTGGGCGTAGCCCACCAGCACCTGCGCCAGGTGTTCTCCCTCGCCCTGGGTGGGGATGTGGATGCGCGCCAGGTCCCCAACCGTGCCGGTGGCCGCATCGGTGAGCATCAGCTCCTGGCCGCCTTCGCACAGCCAGTCGCGCACGTAGGGCACTGCGCCCTCGAGATAGCCCCGCACCCAGGGATCGTCGGGATCGCCCCCGGTGACCTCCTCCCACTCCGCCAGCAGCTGCTCGGCGCTGTCCTCGATGCCGGCGGCCTCCTGTTCGGGGGTGCCGGCGTAGACCTGCAGGCCGCCGGTGTAGATGGCCACGCCCCCCAAGCCGACCTCCCGCTCCAGCAGCAGCACCTCGGCGCCGGCCGCCGCCGCGTCGTGGGCCGCGGCCAGGCCGGCGGGGCCTCCTCCCACCACGATCACGTCAGCGACGCGGTCGGGGTAGAGCTCGTGCCGCCCCTCCCCCACGATGTTCAGCTGGGCTTGCGGGCCTTGTGCGCCGCTGTCATCCAGCCAGTACCCAGGGTCGCTCCCATCGTCGTCAGCCGACCCCACAATCCACACGTTGGCGGGATCGCAGCCCTGGATCAACGCTGCGAGCAGGTACGACATTCCGGTGAAGAAAGGGCGCATTGCGAGGGGATGGCGGTCAGGTCCTTGACGATTCTATGACAAGGCGGCCGCCAGGATCCAGCGTTTTCTGCGCAAAAGAACCGGGCCCGGCTCGGCGAAAAGCCCAGGCCCAGAACGTTGACTGCGCGAGCCCGGTCCAGCAGTCCCGCATCCCCGAGAGGCGCGTTAGCTCCTCTGCATGAGAACCATGCCCCTCTTGTTCGTCCTGTCGACCGGCTGCGCCTCCATGGCCGAGCAGCTGGTGGCTCCGGAGCCCGCCGAGCGCCTGCTGGCGGCCCAGAAGATCAGCAGCAAGGCCCGCGTGCGGGCCAAGGCTGACGAGCTGCCCGAGCTGCTCCAGGCGCTGCAGGATCCCCAGGTCGAGGTGCAGGTCGCGGCGGCCAGGTTGCTGGGCGCGTTGACCGATCCGCAAGCGCTGCAACCGCTCTTCGAGGCCTGTGGCGAGCAGCCCGAGATCCTGCGCGTGGCCGCCGGTCAGGCCCTGGCCGCCTATGACGACGAGACCCTGCAGCGTCCCTTCCAGCGCCGGTTGCGCTCGGCCGATCCCCTGCAGCGCCTGAGCGCCAGCTGCCCCGCTCGCTACGGCCAATCGGAGACTCTGCAGCGACAGGGCCTGAGCTTGCTCACCGATCCCGACGAGCGCGTGCGACAAGAAGCCATGGCCCTGGCCCGCCAGCTGGGTGCGGCGGCTCTGCCCGAGCTCTTCCTGGCGTTGCGCGTGGAGGTCTCCGGCGTCCAGGCCACCGCCATCATTCGCGAGATCGGCCTTCCGGACGCCATCTTCACCGACCTCCCCGAGGAGCGCGCCACGCTGCGCGAGGTGCACGTCCATCCCCCCTTTGGCGAGCACAGCATGCTGGGCGCCTGGCAGAACCTGGCGGTCAGCTGGCGCGGCTCGCCCGGCCGCCTGGTGGCCTACGATTTCGTGACCGAGCGTCGCGCCTGGTCGCACCCCTTGGAGACGGCACCGGACGCGGCCCTGATCACGGCCCAGGGGCAGCTGCACTACGTCCATGGCGAGCGCCTCGTCGCGCTGGCGGCCGAAGAAGGCGCCGAGCGTTGGAGCCTGGCGATCGAGGACTGCGCCGGGCCGGCCCTGGACCAGCTGGGCGATGGACTGCTGCTGCGCTGCGCCGATCGCGGCCAGCTGCTGGAGAGCGACACGGGCAAGACCATCTGGACGCACCACAGCTCGCGCCACCAGCCGCGACCCCTCTTTCTACCTGGCCTGGCCGTGCAAGCCGAGCGCCAGCCCCAGACGGAGCAGCTGAAGCTGAAGGGCTCCCTCCCAGGCGCGGAAGAGCCGAAATGGACCGCCGAGCATCGTCCGCAGCAGGGCTGGGTCGCCCTGCACGCCGGACTGGTCTGCGCGCGCGACGCAAAGGGCCGACTGCTGGCCTACGACGTCGACAACGGCCGGCTGCGCTGGCAGGGCGGGGCCCTGCCCGCCGAGCCCCTGCTGGCCAGCTACGGGGGGCTGCTGCACGCCCAGACCCGCGCTGGGCACCTGGTGACCTGGCAAGCCAACGACGGCAAGGAGCTGTGGATCTCGAGCGAGACCTACCCACAGCTGGAGGGCCTCTTCGCCTGCCGGGGCGGGCTGTACTGCGTGTTCGAGCGCGGTGCGCGCATCGAAAGGCTGGAGGCGGCCACTGGTGAGCTCCTGGCCCGCGAAGAGAGCACGGAGCGCGGCGGCCTGCTGAGCAGCTTGCAGGGCCCCGACACCTTGAACCTGTTGTTCGCCCCGGAGAAAGGGCCCTATCGCATCGTCGAGCTCGACACGGGCTACGGGCCCTTGGTCTACCGGGGCATCCAGGCCATGCGGGATGTGCAGCTGCTCATCGAGCTGGTGTCCACTGAGAGCCCGCGCGTGCGCTATCGGGCTGCCGTGGCCCTGGGAGAGATCGGGGGCCAGGCGCTGAAGCCGGCCCTGCCCGCGCTGTTGGAAGCTCTGAACGAAGAAGATCCCCGGGCGCGTGGCGCCGTGTTCTACGCCCTGGGGCGCAGCGGCCTGGAAGAGGTCATCGAGCCGCTGGCCAAGCTCTTGACCAGGGAACAGGACAACCGCAAGCAGCTGGTGAGCTCGCTCGACGCCCTGGATCGCCGTTTCCTGACCCGCCCCGAGGTGGCCGCCATCAAGGACACTGGCCTGCGGCAGCTGCGTACGCTGGACAACCTGTTCTGGAACCTGAGCGACCTGGAGTCCAAGATCGAGAAGAATCGCTACTGCAAGATCAAGCTGCAGTACATGGCCGCGGCCAACGCGGCCGACAACATGGTGGGCGCCGGCCACTCATCGTCCGCCGGCGTCATGGTGGAGTCGGTGCTGGAGCACGAGCTGCTCATCGCGCGCCTGCCGCGGGAAGAGGTCAAGTGGGGTGAGGCCATGCTCGAGCGCCAGGCAGAGCTGATTGCCCAGGTCGACACCAGCTTCCTGCGCCTGTCGCCCCACTACCAGGCCGTGGCGCGCGCCCTGGCGGCGCGACGGGGGTTGGACGTGCTGCCCGGTTGAGGCGGACGACCGCTATAGCACCGGATCGCAGATCACCTGTGCGAACGTGGGCAGATCCTCGCTGTCGTAGGACCAGTAGTCCACCAGGTTGGACCCGAAATAGTACAGCGTGAAGCTGCAGTCGTCCTGGAACTCGATGCCGACCATGCGATCCTTCAGGACTCCCGCCAGCCCGGTGAAGCTGATGCTGCCTTCCTCGGGGCAGCGACAGCCGGCGTTGTAGGCGTGGGCCCAGTGGATGGTGCCCTCGGGGATGGCCAGGTAGCTCTTCTCCCAGTCGTACATGACCTCCGCCTGGCCATAGACGCCCACCCGCTCCCCATCCCAGCTCGCCACCGGTGGCGTGTCGGGCGTCTCAGGCACGGCACAGGGCCCCTCTTCGGGCCACTCGAGGTAGCTGGGGAGGGTACTGCCCAGGGTCAGGTCCAGCTCCCGCCCCTCGTGCTCCACGTTCAACCCCGTCTTCCCGTCGCCCAGCGAGAAACCGTCGCCCTCGCGCATCAGGGAGACCATGCCGGTGAAGCTCATGGCATCATCGCGCACGTACTCCTCGAAGCTCACCTCGGCTGTCACCGGCATGGGCGGCGCCACACCGGCCAGCAGTGAGACCTGGATCGCCGCCCGTCCCGCCACCAGGTGCCCGCGGGCGTTGGTGCAGCCCTTGCCGTAGTCCATCACCAGGCCCGTGCCCGCCTCGTAGGACCAGGCCGGACAGCTGCCAGCGGGCAGCTGCAGCTTCTCCGCGGGTTCACCGTCGAAGGCGGCGCCCAGCAGGTCGCGCGAGGTCTCGTCGTCCAATAGATCCGTCATGAAGTTGATGGCGGCGAAGAAGCTGCCCACGGCGTAGCTGGAGGTGTAGGCCGTCTCGATCTCCTCGGCCGTCGGGGCCTCGTCGTCCGTAGGAGAGGTGTCTCCGCTGTCCTGGGGTTCACCGGAGTCCGGTTGGCTGTCCGCAGGCGACGCGCTGGAGTCGTCTTCTTCCTTGTTGCAAGAGAGGAGCGCGAGGGGCAGGGCGAGCAGGAGGGTTCTTGGGGCGTTCTGCATGGATGGACTCCGGGCGGGATCGGTGAAGAATGACGATAGCACTCCATGCGAGGAGCGTCAGGGCGACAGCGCCCGCGTGAGCACCTCGCTCAGCTCCTGGTCGCTCAAGACGATGGGGTTGCCCTTCATGCTGCTGGAGCGCGCGGATTTCTCCACCACGGCCGCCACGTCGTCCGGACCGAGCCCGAAGCTGCCCAGCCCGGGCACTGCCAGCTCGCCGCAGAGGGCCTGCAGCCAGGCGATCCCCTGCGAGGCGCTCGCCGTCGCGTCATGGGTGAGGATGCGGGCCACCTCGTCGTAGCGTTGCAAGGCAGGGGAGCCGGGCGCTCGGGCCTGGAGCGCCGCGATGTTGGCCTCCATCACCAGCGGCAGCAGGCGCGCGCAGATCATGCCGTGGGGGGCGGGGAACATGCCCCCGATGGGGCCTGCGAAGCCGTGGGCGGCGCCCAGCTTGGCGTTGGCCAGGGCCAGGCCGCCCATCAGGCTCGCCATGGCCATGTCCTCGCGCGCCTCGGCGTCCTGGCCGTCTCGGAAGGCGCGCGCCAGTCCGCGCGCGGCGCGCCGCATGCCCTCCCGGCAGTAGGGATCCGCCAGGGGATTGGCCTGGCAGGACACGTAGGGCTCCAGCACCTGCGCCAGGGCGTCGAGCCCGGTGCTGGCCGTGACCGCGGAGGGCACCGAGTGGGTGAGCTCGGGATCCACCAGCGCCACGCTGGGCAGCATGAGCGGGCTGCGCATGCTCACCTTCACGCGGTGCTCGGGCGAGGCCAGCACGGCGTTGCGCGTGACCTCGGCGCCCGTGCCGGCGGTGGTGGGGATGGCCAGGTAGGGCGCCGCGGGCTGCGTGATGGAGCGGCCCAGCCCGATGACCTCCAGGTAGTCCAGCGGGCTGCCCCCGTTGGTGAGCAGGGCCGCGATGGCCTTGCCCACATCGAGCACGCTGCCACCGCCACAGCCCACCACCGCCTCGCAGCCCTCGGAGCGTGCCAGCTCCACGCCCGCCAGGGCGGTTCGGATGCTGGGCTCGCCGGACACCGCAAAGGTCGAGAGCTGCACGTCCTGCTCGCGCAACGACTCCGCCAGCCACAGCACCCGGGCGGGCTGCGAGCCATGAACCAGCAGCGCGCGCCGGGCGCGCTCGCGGACGAGGGCTGGGATCTGCAGCCGAGTGCCGCGACCGAAGATGATGCGGCCGGCCGTGGAGAACTCGAAGCCCATGGCCTCAGTCCCAGCCGTCTTCGCCGGGGAAGGCGTTCTCGAACTTCAGCGCAGAGCGCGGCTCGGCCATCATGTCGGCCACGGTGTCGCGCCAGACCTGGTAGTGGGCGGTCTGCTTGTGGAGCGCCGGATCCTCGGGCGTGCGGTAGACCTCCACGAGCACGAAGCGCGTGGGATCGTCCAGCTGCTGCACCACGTCGAAGCGCGCGATGCCGGGTTCCTGCACGCTGTTGCGAGCGTTCTCCAGGGTGGCCTCGCGGAAGGCGTCGACCTGGTGGGGCTTCACGTGGACGAAGACGTGGACGATGAACATGGGGGTGCGCTCCTTACTCCGGCTGGGGGTCATGATTCCGGTCTGCAACGAGTATACTCCCCCGCGCCGCGCGACAGCTCTTCCCCCCGGCCTGGCGGTCGCCGCGCTCCAGCTGAACGGCCTGGTCGCGCCAGGGGCCTACTCCGCGTAGCCCAGCGCCTTCAGGCGCTCCTGCCGTCCATCTTCGCGCTCCTGCTCGTCGGAACGCTCCACCCATACCAGAGCTCCCAAGGGGCCATGCCATGACAGCCCCTCCAGCGAGGGGCGCGCGCCAGCCTGGTCACGTTCCAGGAAGACGGGATTGCTCTCCACTGGCTGCGACTGCGAACCCATTCGTATGCGCTCGACGGCCAACCAACCTCGTCCCTGTTGCTCGACGCCCAGCTCCAACCGCGGACCGGAGGTGACCAACAGGCGGCAGGACAGGGGCGCCACGTCCAGATCCACGCGCACCCAGGTGCCGTCGCGGAAGCGGTGCACGCGCCCGCAGCTGGCCAGGGGCGTGTCGGGGTGCACCGCGACCGGGCCGGGACAGCGCAGGTGCACGGACACGGGCAGGTCCGAGGATCCCTGCAGCTGCAGGCCGAAGCGCAGCTTGCCGACGCGCTGCGCCACGCCGGTCTGCAGGGGGTCAGGCGCGCCGACCTCATCATCCACGCTGCGCAGCAGGGCCTCGGCCCGCTCCGGATCGTCCAGGGGGTGGCGCTCATGGGGATCCGCTAGCAGGTCGAAGAGCAGGGGCGGGCCATCGCGCAGCAGCAGCTTGCTGCGCCCATCGGTCAGCGCGCCGCGCACCTCGCCGCCGGTGTACAGGCGGGAGCGGGCCACGGTCAGGGGGGGCGTCTCGCGCCGCAGATCCACGCCGGTCCAGCTGTCGGGTCGCGGCAGCTCCAGCAGACCCAGCAGGGTGGACGGCAGATCGCTCAGGCGCGCCGGCAGATCGCTGCGAGCGGCGGGCAGGCCCGGCGCCCGGAAGAGCAGGGGCACCCGCAGCACCTCCTCCCAGAAGGCGTGGCCGTGCTCGAAGCCGCCGTGCTCCCAGAGCTCCTCGCCGTGGTCCGAGGCCAGCATGGTGATGGCCCCCTCGTCCATGGCCTGCAGCAGCTGCGCCACCCGCTCTCCGCTCTCGGCCACATCGGCCCTGTAGAGTGAGGCGATCCAGGTTCGCAAGGCCTGGTCGTAGCGCCCCTGCCGCCCCCCGGCGGCGTCGGAGAAGATGGGCTCGGAGAAGCCCTCGGGCAGCGGGCCCAGGGCGTGGTCCTGCGGGCGGCGCACCTCGTAGGGCAGGTGGGGGCCCAGCAGGTGCACGAAGAGAAAGCGCGGCCGCCCGGAGTCCAGGGCCAGCTCGGCCAGCGCGGCCTCCAGCGTCTCCTCGTCGCTCTGGTGCTGCTCGAAGCGCTGGAAGCCGACGTGCAGCCCCTTGTCGGTGGACAGGTGCGGGTTGTTGACGAAGGCCGCGCAGCGGTAGCCCGCCTGGGCCAGCAGCTCCGCCAGGCCCTGCCGCGGTGGCAGGAGTAGCTGCTGGGGGCCCAGCTCGCCCTGCAGCTCGCGCCCGGTCAGCAGGGCCGCCACCGCGGGCAGCGTCCAGGACGAGACGCTGCGCGCCTGGGTGAAGTGCAAGCTCTCATCCGCCAGGACGTCCAGGTCGTAGGCGCAATCCAGGTGATCGGCGCGCAGCGTGTCCAGCACCAGCAGCAGCACGTCGGGCAGGGCCGACGGATCGAGGGGGGCCTCCAGCACCGGTGCGACGGCCAGCGCGCTGCAGCCGGGCGGGGTCTCGGCCCGCAGGCTGCGGGTGCCGGGTTCTACGACCAGGTCGAGCCAAGGGGCATCCCGCAGTTGGCCCAAGCTCTGCAGGCCGGTGAAGACCTCCACCGGGCAGTCCTGCTGGCCAGCGGGTCGAGTGGCGATGGTGATGCGGCGCACGCCCCTGGGTAGGGCGACGTCCTGGCCGGTGGGCAGCAGCCAGCCCTCGCCCGCCAGGCTCGGCCCTGCCAGGCGGGCTTGCAGTAGGGCGGCGGGGATGCCGAGGGGCTGCTGCGGTTCCTGACAGCCGGTGGTCAGGAAGAGGGGGAGGAGGAAGGAACGCGCCATGAGGGACCAGCGTAGCCCGGGGAGGGGGGCCCCGGCCGCCGCTCCCAGGCTCGCCACGAGGGGGCGGCGTTCCGCATACCGACCCCATAGGTAGGCACCATGAACCGGTCCCTGCGCTGCGCGTCGCTCTTGACCCTGCTGGCCTGCTCCCGGCCTAGCGCGCCCATGGCCGACTCCGAGGGCGAGCCGGCAGACAGCGACGCGGGGCAGGGGACCGGAGACAGCGACGCCGACACGGACAGCGACACCGACGCGGACAGCGACACCGACGCCGACGCGGACAGCGACACGGACAGCGATCCCTGCGGCGATCCCTCGCTGCTCCCCAAGCTGGCGGCCGATGACGACAACCCGGTGCTCTCTCCCGTCACGGGAGACGACGATCACGGCTCGGACAATATCTACGCCCCCGACGTGGTCGAGCTGAGCGACGAGCTCTGCCTGATGTTCTACGGCGGCCAGGGCAGCGACGGCCACGACCGCATCTTCCTGGCCACCTCCACCGACTGCCACCACTGGCACCACTACCCCGCCCACGACGCGCCCGAGCCCGTGCTGGACTGCGGCGGCTCCAACCACGTCAACGATCCCTCGGTCGTGCGCGCAGGCGACACCTGGTACATGTACTACACCGACGCCGCCACGGGCGAGGACGACCGCATCCACCTGGCCACCTCCGCCAACGGCCACGAGTGGACCGCCCAGGGCATGGTGCTGGATGTGGGTTCGGCGGGCAGCTGGGACGACTACAAGGTCGGCCGGCCGGCCGTGCTCTACGAGGATGGCGCCTTCTCGATGTGGTACGACGGCAACGACGGCCACGCCCGCCACGTGGGGCTGGCCACCTCCGAGGACGGCTACGGCTTCACGAAGCAGGCTGCCAATCCCCTGTTCGAAAACGCCGGCGCCGTCGATGTGGAGCGCATCGAAGACACTCTGCTGATGCTACGCGAGGCCCAGGACGGCACCTACGCGGCCAGCTCGGCGGACGGCCTGACCTGGTGCGACCAGGGACGCATCCTGGGCCTGACTGGAGAGAGCTGGGACCAGTATGGCCAGGTGACGCCCTTCGTCCACAGCCCGGACGGCTCGAGCTTTGACGCCCTGCTCTTCGGCGGGGCCTCGGACGCCTGCTGGTGTCGCAACCGCATCGGCCAGGTCTACCCGGCGGGCGTGGACGCGCCCCAGGATCCCAGCGCCGGCTGCGAGGCCTGCATCACGGCCCCGGCCAGCGACTGTGCCGAGGCCTGCCGCATGGCAGGCCATGGGGTCGAGGGTTGGTGCGCCAATCCGGGCAGCACCGACGAGGGGGCCTGCTGCGCTTGTGTGGGTTGGCCGGGGTGAGGGGGGGCTCTACGGCCCCACACAAGCCGCCTGCCGGTCGAAATCCCAGCGGAAGCGCGTGGGCTTGCCGCTCTCCACCTGTAGGGTGCCGCTGTGGGTCCTGCCGTCGCCGGTGGTCATGGTGTAGCTATGGGGCCCCTGCGAGAGCTCGCCGCTCCAGTCCGTGCGGCCCATGCCTGTGCCGTCCAGCACCAGGTGGCTCCATGGGCGACTGTTGACGATGAAATGGATGGGACCGTCGTCGGCCTCGGGAACGGGTTCGGGCTGGGGCTCGGGCTCCTCCTCCTGAATGGCGGGCTCGGGCGCGGCCGCGGTGGGGGGCTGGTTGCAGGCCGCCGTCGCGAGCCCAATGCAGAGCAAGTGCAGGCGCGACATCCGGATCTCCTTCCTCTCCGCGATCGCTCGATCCGAGAACGCTATCGCAGGACTTGGATTGGGGGGGATTCCGACCACTCACCGAGGCGCTAGCCCAGGGGAGATCGCCTCAGAAGAACAGGCGAGGTTCGTGGGGAAGAGAGCAGCTTCTCTTGCGACTTCAGGAACCACGAAGTAAGCTACTTCATGAATCATGAAGCGAGGAGGCCATGCTTCAACCAATCGATTTCGCCGTAGCCTTTGCGGCCGCCTACCGACGGGGGCATGACGGAGGGTGGTCCCCCAAGGTCGTGCGTGACGATCTGAACCTGCCCTGGTCCTCTCTGCACCTGGCTCTGGGGCGCCTGGAGGTCGCCAACGTCGTCAGAGACGGGCGGGTGAATCGGCAGGCTCTCGGCGCCCTGCTCCCAGCGATGCAGTACCTCGTTCCTGTCAAAGCCAATCCTACGCGTCGCGTGAGAGGTGTTGCCACCGGCGTATCCGCACCGGTGTTCGGCGGGCGTATCCTCACGCGCGTACCTCTCGTCTGGGAATCGGTGACCGGGGCTGTGGAGGGCGTACCCATCGAGCCTCTGCACTCGAGGATTCCAGAAGCTGTAGCCGGGGATCCTGGACGACATGGACTGTTCGCATGCCTGGATGCGGTTCGCGCCGGAAGATCCAGGGAGTTCCGTGCCGCAGTCGAGAGAATTCGAGAGCTTGCAGGCATTCCTGCACCGATGACCGCATCATGACAGACTTGTACGAGGAAAGGCTTGGCAGCGTGAGCGGGGATCTCGCTTGGCTCGAGGCCGCGGTGATGTTCTTCGGTGCAGGCGTGCTCCCGCTGTATCTGGACAGGGGGACGGTCGGCGAGGATCTGCGCCCCACCGAGGATGTCGACGCCCTGGTCCAGCTCTCCGTGATCCCCGGAAAGGCCCTGCAGACAAAGGTCCAGTGGATAGAGGAACGACTGCGTGATCATGGTTGGGCACCAGATCTGCGGCCTCATCGGCGCAACCGACATGCCTACGTCTCTCCCTCGGGAATCGCCGTGGATTTCGCGTTCGCCGAGCTGTACCCACCTGACGATTGGCCAGTTGTCGCACAGGAGACCGCAGTGGTCCACGAGCTGTCGAAGGGGCGCAGCGTTCGAATCCCAACACCCGCTCTGTACCTGG
>CAYVQL010000115.1:0-30237 GCA_964454135.1 uncultured Enterobacterales bacterium
TTGGTCATCGTTGCGGCCATTCGGCCGCAACGATGAGTCGGCCTGTTTTTTTTCCTCCTGTCCCAGATTCAGTGACGAGGGAACGGCTCCCCTGTGCCGGCAGTGAGCGCGGCTCGCCTCGGGGATGATAGACTCCGGATCCCTCCGATCAGCTCTGGCATCCCCCGCCAGCCTCCCCCCCCTCTGGCATACCCCGCCAGGCCACTCTCCTCCCCGGAGTCCCCATGCCCCGCGTCAAGTTGGTCATCGAAGATGATGACGGCCAGGTGATCGCCACCCGAGAAGTCGTGCCATTGGGGTCAGGATGTCACCATTACGATTATCATCATAGCCCGCTTTGTGGGCGGTGAACCGTTGGTCGTTGTTCGCGCTGAAATGCGTGGCGTTGTCGTGCTGCCCTGATCGCTACGCCAGAGTTCGAGATCGATGGGTCGAGAACGATTTCCTTCTCGATTTCGATCTCCTCCCCGATCTCGATCTCGGACTCCCCCTCCTCCCCGATCTCGATCTCGATCTCGAAATCGAACTCGCCCTCCCCCCGAAACCCCCAGCTACTCCCCCTCGCTCGGCCTGGGCTCGAAAGAGATGGTCTTGTATTCCTCCACGACGTACGCCGGCAGCGCCACCTGGTCGAATGCCGCATCGAAGCAGGCCAGCTGCGCCTCACTCAGGGCTTCATTGGGGCTTGACCCAGCTCGTCAGCCGGTCGGGCGGCTCCATGCTTAGGCCGATGGAGTACTCCAGGTCCAGCTGAGCACGCTCCAGGGCCAGCTGACAGGCTCGCACCGCGGGATCCCGGAGTATGGCGTGCAGTATGAACGCCTCCTTCTGTTGGTCGGTCTCAGCCTCCTCCCAGGAGCCTGGGACCGTGAAGCTCACCTCGGGTGCAGGCTCCGGCGCGGGCGCTGGCGCCGGGACCTCGGGGACGGGCACGGGCAGCTCCGGCACCGGCGGCGTGGGAGCGGGCAGATCTGGCCTGGAGGTGAAGAGCGCCAGAGTCAAGCCCGCCATCACCACCAGGAAGACAAGCAGCCCTGCGATCAGCTTCTGCTTGCGAGCCACCGCAGCCTGACCGGGTCGCTCCGCGATGGCGGCGCCCTTGCCGCGCAGGACCGGCGGCTCGAAGGGCCGCGGCTGCTCGATCAGGCCCTGGGGCGGAGGGCGCTCGGCCAGCTCCGGCCGCTCGCGGGCGTATGGCTGCGGCGGCCTGGCGGACCGCGCCGCCCGCTGCGCAGCCTCCACCCCCGGCGCTTCAGCTCCCTCCGGCCAGGCCTCCAGCAAGGCCTCCAGCTCGCGGCGCAGCGCCGCCGCCGAGTGCATGCGTAGCTCGGTATCGGGCTCCAGCAGGCGGTCCAGCAGGGCGGTCAGGGCCGCGGGCAGCCTGGCATGGGGCTTCCAGTTCATCTGGTTGGCGCGGTCCAGCAGCTCCTGGGGCTGCCTGCGGGTCAGCAGTCGCACGGCCAGGGCCCCCAGGCCGTAGAGATCCGAAGCGGGTTCGGCATCGCCTGCGAACTGCTCGGGGGCCATGTAGCCGAAGGTGCCGGCCACCGTGCTGCCCCCCAGCTGGGAGGTGAGCACGTCGCGCACGGCGCCGAAGTCCGCCAGGCAGAGGCGGCCATCGGGTCGCCGCAGCACGTTGGCCGGCTTGATGTCGCGGTGGATCACGGGGGGTGAGAGCCCGTGCAGGTAGCAGAGGATCTCCGCCAGCTCCTTCAAGACCTCCGCCACCTCCCTTGGCGCGTAGCGCCGCTCATCCAGCTCCTGCTCCAGGCTGCGCCCCGCGATGTGCTCCTGAGCCAGGCAGAGAGTGGAGCGCCGGCCCTCGGTGACGATGAAGTGCTCGTAGTAGGCGGGGATGGAGGAGTGGTGCAACTGCCGCAGCACACGCACCTCGCGCCGCAGCAGCTCGTCGCGCTTGGCGTCGGGACGGCCGTGCAGGGGCATCTCCTTGAGGGCGCAGGTGCGCCCGCTGGGATCCTCCGCACGCCAGGTGATGCCAGTGGCTCCCCGGCCGATCTCTTCCAGCAGCCGGTAGCGGTCGGCCAGGCGCGGATCGGCGCCGCAGCGTTGGCAGGGGATATCCGCGGTTTCCTGACCGCAGGCCGAGCAGTGCATGGTGCGCTCCATACGGGGGAGACAGTAGAGCACAAGTCGGGACTTGGATCCCGGGCGGCGTGATACCAGCCCCCATGCTCCCCATGCTCCCCATGCTCCCCATGCTCTGCTGCCTGGCCCAGGCCGCGGAAGCCCCGATCCTCTACCAGGGCGCCGACGGCTCGGTCCCCCCGAGCTTCCAGGCCTGGCACCCCCAGTTCGAGGACAATGGCAGCTACGGCGAGTCCTGGTTCTACGTGGTGCAGGCCCACGACGGGGGCGCGCTCTTCGTGCTCCTCTCCGTCACCAACCTTGGCCTGCGCACCTTCGACGGCTCCGTGGACCTGCAGTACTACGCCCCTGATGGCCGCCGCTTCGGCGCCCACCAGGAGGTTCATCGCGATCAGATCGCGGGTTCCTCCCAGCGAGCCGACATGCGCATCGGCGGCGCCCACGCCCGGGGAGGGGAGGGGAGCTGGCAGCTGACGGTCCAAGAAGGCGAGGTACAGCTGGATCTCTCCCTGGACCAGGCCCTGCCCAGCTTCCGCTTTGGCGACGGCAAGGTGCGCTTCGCCGACGGCGCCGAGTACACGGTGGGCATCAACACCCCCCGCGCCCAAAGCAGCGGCAGCATCAGCTTCGGCCAGGAGCGCTTCGACCTGCGCGGCCTGGGCTACCACGACCACGGCTGGGCCACCAAGAAGCTGCCCAGCTTCATGCACACCTGGTACGCCCTGCGCCTGCAAGGGGAGCGCTACAGCCTGGTGCTGCACCGGCAGCTCTTCGAGCAGGACCACGGCGCTGTCGAGAACCGCTTCGGCCTGCTGGCGGGGGATGGCCGGGTGCTGGCGGCCAGCCGCGACTTCCAGTTGGACGTCACCCGCAGCAGGACGGTGGGCAGCTACCAGCTGCCCGCAGAGCTGGCCATCGACTTCGATGCGCAGGGCTACCAGGTGCGCGGCAGCTGCGCGGAGCAGCGCTTCCTCGAGGACATCGACGTGCTGGCGGCCATCTCTCTGCCCGTGCGCCTGGCCATCAAGGCCTTCTACAGCGATCCCCACCTGCTGCGCGCCGGCATGCGCTGCCGCCTGGAGGTGACCCAGGGAGGAGAGACCGAGTTGCTGGAGGGGGAAGCCCTGGTGGAGACGGACTATTACTGAGCGGGGGATGTCCATGGAGCGCCACCGCTGGAACCTGGCCCTGGCCGCGCTGCTCTGCGTGACGGCGCTTGCCTACGCCGTGCCCCTGTGGAACGCGGAGTTCGCCTGGGACGACGCCGCCCTGGTGGCCGACAACAGCGTCACGGGCAGCCTGGGCAACATCGAGGAGATCTTCCGCAGCGACTTGTGGACCACCACGCGCCTGCCAGCCCCTCCCAGCGGCTACTACCGCCCCCTGCTGCTGCTCTCGCTGGCCCTGGACCGCGCCGTCTTCGGGCTGTCGCCCCTGGCCCACCATCTGCACTCGCTCTTCTGGCACCTGGCCAGCGTGCTGCTGCTCTGCGCGCTGCTGCGCGGCCTGGCTCCCCAGGGGCCCGCGCTGCTGGGGGCGGCCTTCTTCGCCCTGCATCCCGTGCAGTCGGAGACCACGGCCTTGATAGCAGCCCGCAACGACAGCATGGCGGCGGCCATGCTGCTGCTCTGCCTTTGGCTACTGCTGCCGCAACGAGTCTCGGTGCCGCGGCTCTTGCTGGCCGGCGTGGCCACGGCTGCGGCTCTGCTGTCCAAAGAGAGCGCCGTGCTGGCGCCCGCCATCCTGCTGGCGCTGGACCTGGCGCGCTGGGGTCGGCCCCGGGGCTGGCGGCGCTACCTGCCCCTGCTCGCCGCGCTGCTGGCCTACGCCGGGCTGCGTTGGTGGGCGGACGTGGGCAGTGCGGCCCTGCCTGGAGCGGGCAACTGGCTGCTGGTGCTCGAGCAGTCCCCTGGCATCATCGGCGTCTACGGCAGCCTGCTGGTCTGGCCCTGGCCCCTGACGCCTGCTCGCCACGTGCACTACCTGCCGCCCCTGGGTGCGACCCTGCTGGGCTGCATGCTGGCCGCCGCGGTGCTGGGCGCGGCGGTCTGGAAGGGCAGGCAGCGGCGCCTGGTCCTGGCGGGCCTGGCCTGGGCCGCGCTGGCCTTTCTGCCCACCCTGGCGGCCACGCTGGACAAGGGCCTGCTCGGGGAGCGCTACCTTTACCTGCCCATGGCCGGCCTGGCGCTGGTGGTGGCGGCGGCCCTGCCCGAGAGCCGCCGCGTCTGGCGCTACGCGCTGCCCGTGCTGTTGGCTTTGACCGGGGCGCTCCTGCTCAGGCTGCCCGACTGGAAAGACAGCGCCACCCTGTGGACCCAGGCCAACCGTACGGCCCCCTCGCCCTTCACCCAGGCGGGCCTGGCCTGGTACCTGAACAACCAGGGCCAGTACGAAGAGGCCCTCTCGCTGGTGGTGGCCTCCATCGAGGGGAATCCTCCCTATCGCGACGCCTGCCCCTTCCTGGTCTCCATCCCGCTGCAGCTGCAGCGCGCCGAAGAGGCGGCGCGCCTGGGCACCTGGGGCCTGGAGGAGCGGGGCTGCGCTCCCATCCCCGAGTTCCTGGAGCCCTACGCCGTGGCCCTGGCGGGCACAGGGCGCTGGGAAGAGGCCATGGCCGTGGCGCAGCGTCCCGAGCTGCAGCGGCCCGGGCCGGGCTGGGTGGTGCTGGCGGCGGGCATGCTGCGGCAGGGCAATCCCACGCTGCTGCAGCGCCTGGCCCCCCAGTGGCCGGGCCCCAACCGCTTCGTGGACCAGGTGGCCAAGCTGCTGCGCCTGGCTGGCGAAGAAGTGCGCGTGGTGGACGCGCCACCGGGCAGCGCGCCCCCTGCGGACTCCGTGCCTGTGGCGGTACCCGCCTCAGCGCAGCCGGCGCCGGCGACCCAGACCGAGCAGCAGGACTAACAAGGGCGCAGCGCCAAGGGGGACCGAGGAGGCGCAGCCGCAGCCCTCCTCCAGCTGCCAGCGACTGCGCTCCCAGGGGGGCTGATCCGCTGGGCGGTTCGTGTCGCCCGTCGGGCCCACCCCTTCTCCCGAGTCTTCTCCCGAGTCCCCCTCGTCGGGCGTGCTGTCACCGGTCTGGGGCGGATCGCTGTCCTGGGGATCGGGGCTGTCGCCTTCGCAGTCCACCTCCAGGTGGAAGTTGCTGGTGGCGGACTCCCAGCCGTCCAGCAAGACCACGTACTCGGTGCCGGCCAGAGCCGTGAAGCTGATGGACTCGTCGCTGTCGTTGGAGTTGTCCGAGTAGGCCAGGCAGTCGCTGCCGTCGCAGGCGTCGGAGGCCAGCACGTAGAGGTCCAGGTCGTCCGAGAGCCCGGTCAGGCTCAGGTCCACCGTCTCGTCCAGGTTGGTGGAGAAGCTCCAGGCGTACTCGCTGCCGGTGTAGCTCCACTCGGAGCAGCCGTAGTAGCTGTGGCTGTTGGTGGAGCCGGACTGGTCGTTGCTGCCGTCGATGGCATCGCCGCAGGACAGGCTGCCCGCGACATCGCAGGGCTCGAGGTCCTCGCAGATCATGGCCGGCACGCCCATGTAGTGGCCCTGGCTCACCCAGTAGGAGGGCGGGTGGGAGCAGTTGCCGTCGAAGGGATCGGACTGCGAGCCCGAGGACTCGCGCACCTCGAAGTGGATGTGCGGGCCGGTGGAGTAGCCGGAGGAGCCCACCAGGCCCAGGTAGGTGCCGCACTCGACCCGATCGCCCTTGGACACCGCCACGCTCCACTGCGACATGTGGGCGTAGTAGGTGTAGCGGCCGTCGTCGTGCTGGATCTTGACGTAGTTGCCGTAGCCCCCGCCTCCGTCGCAGTCGCCGGTATCGCAGCGGTCGTACTCCCCGTCGTTGGTGTAGACCACGGTGCCGGCGGCGGCGGCCACCAGGTCGCGGCCGGCGTCCATGCCGTCGAAGCCCCCTACGCCATAGTCGCTGCCGCGGTGGCCCGAGTACTGGTAGCTGCCGCAGTTCCAGTCCACGCCGCTGTGGTCGTAATAGGCGGTGACGTAGAAGTGGTCGTAGTCGGCAGTGGAGGTGGGGAAGCTGTAGTCCTGGGCGGGAGTGCGGCCGCAGAGGAGCAGGCTGACGAGCAGGGCGCCGTTCATGGCAGCTCCAGGCGCTGGGCGCCCGCTGGCGATGACCAGGTCAGGACGGGATTTCCATCCGCCGCGACCTCGAAGCGCGCTGGGCCCTGGTGGGGTGGGGGGATGAAGCCCGCGGGCGCCTGGCCGGGCTCCGCGGGCTGCAGGTCGCGGTTGGTCAGCTGCCTGGGCTGGCCCCCCTCGAAGGCCAAGAGGAAGAGCGCAGCCACGCCGCCGGCCGCCGAGACGTAGACCAGCTGCTCACCGTCGGCAGACAGGGCGGGGCGATCCGGGCTGCCGGGACCGGGGACCAGGCGTCGGGGTTCGCCCCAGCGGCCCTCGCCGCAGGACAGCGCGTCGATGACGGTCTCGGGGCGCAGCTGGGGTGCGTGGCTCCACGCCAGGCGGCTGCCGTCGGCACTGATGGCAGGATCCCCCACCGCGCTGTGCGCCAGCTGCCGCTCACCCTGTGGCGTTCGCAGCACCAGGCGGCCGCCCAGCGCGAGCTCCAGCTGGCTGTCGCAGGCCAGACTCCAGCTGCCCTCACGCAGGGGGGGCAGGTCGCTCTCCGCAGGAGGGGAGCTGCGCAGTCGCTGCAGCTCCTCGTTCGTGGCGACGGACTGGGCCGTGGCGTCGTGGGCGGGCTCGTGGGGAACAGGCTCCCCTGCGCAGGCCGCCACCAGGGGCGAGAACAGGATGGCGATGTGTCTGAACATGGCGTGCATGACAGTGAGCTCCGGAGGAAGAGCGCGCTCGGCGGGGCGCTCGCAGCGGCCACACCGCGGGCCCCATTGTCGCACGGCTTTCACAGGTCGTATACCCAGCTTTCGTCGTCTGCGTACTGGGGTCGGCCGCAGCGCGCCTGCAGCAAGCGGTGCTGGGCATCGAGGTCGGGCGCCTCGGTGCCGGGCGGGTGGCGAGCCACCAGCAGCAGGTGGCGGAAGCCCGCCTGGCGTAGCTGGGTCAGGGCGAAGCCGCTGGGATCCTGGGCTGTGGCGAGAGCGGCGACCGTGGCGGCGCTGGCCTGCTGCTGGGCGGTCCAGCTGCCACCCGGCGCTGGCGCGTAGCCCACCACCGTCTCGAGCAGGGGCTGCTGGTGCCAGGGTTGCAGGGAAAGACCGGCCATGTGCTGCCCGGACATCAGATCGATCACGGGGCCCTGGGCCTCGTTCCGCAGCCAGCGAGCGGCGCCGATCCCCTGGGGGCTGGCTGGCTGCCGCCAGCTGGTGACGCGCTCCGTGGCTCCGGCATAAGCCAGCCCAAGCACCCAGAGCGATGCCAAGCCGGCGGCGCCCAGGCCCCGCTGCCAGCCCGGGCGCCGCAGGCCGCGACCCAGGGGATCGAGCAGGAGGGCTGCGGCGACGGCCAGGGCGCCCAGCGCCAGGGGCGCGCAGCGCACGGGATGGTGCATGCGGGCCAGCAAGGGAAGCGAGCCCATCAGCCAGTCCAGCGGGCCGGAGAAGCTGCCAGAGGCCAGGTCCCAGCAGGGGCGCGGCCCCAGGGCCACAAGCAGGCCCAGCAGGCCGGCCAGCGCCCAGGGGCGAGCTCGCGGTCGCCACAGCGCCACCAGCGCCAGGGGCAGGGCCAGCGGCAGCAGGCGGAAGCGCTCGGGGACGCTGGGCAAGCCCAGCACTCCTGCTAGAGGCAGAGAGGTGTAGCCAGCCGGAGGCGCGCCGCGCGCCAGCTCGCCCAGGGCGTCCGCCGTGGATAGCAGCCAGGGCGCGGCCACCAGCGCCCCGGCGATGGCGACCGCCACCAGCACGGCGCGCCGATCGCGGGCGCCGGGGCAGAGTAGGAGCACGGGCAGGACCAGCAGCCCGGCCACCAGGCCGTGGTAGGGGTAGCCCAACAGCTGCAGACCCAGCAGGGCGCCGCAGGCCAGCCCCAGCAGCCAGCGTCCGACGGGCTCGCGGGCCCGCAGCGCGCCGGCCGCCGCCCCCAGCGCCAGCAGCCCCGGCCAGAACAGGAAGGTGGCCATGCGCCCCCAGGCCAGCTCGTGCAGCAGGGTGGGGCTGGCCGTCAGCAGCAGGGCCGCGCTGGCCGCTGCCGGCCTGGAGGCGCCGGCCAGGCGCGCCGCCAGCACCACGGCCGCCAGCGACAGCGCCAGGTAGAGTGCGGCGTGGGCGTTCCAGAGCGGGGCGAAGCGATCGGGCTCGAAGAGGGGCAGCGCCAGCCAGGCGTCCAGCCGGTTGGGGAAGCTCTGGGCCAGGGAGCTCCCCCCCGAGGGCCAGCCCGTGGCCTCCATCCACTCCACTCCGTCGCGCCAGCGCGCCGCTTCGCGCCACCAGCACCAGAAGTTGCCGACGAAATCGCCGTTGCCCCAGGGATCGGCCGGACCCCAGAGCCCCTCGCGCCAGGCCCCCAGGGGGATGCGCAGGGTCCAGGCGAGCAGGGCCAGCGGCGCCAGGTGGCACAGCAGCTCGCGCAGGGCGCGCGAGAACAGGCCGGGAGGCTGGGGCTGCGGGGCTTGCATGGGCCTGGCCAGGGAACAGTATTCCAGAAGCGGTGTTAACCTACCCCAGCCCGTCGCTTCCCCGCGACGGCCGCTTGCGGTTCGGGTTTCCTCCCGACCCTGGAGTTCCCAGCATGCGCCTTCCCGCCCTCCTCCTGTCCAGCAGCGCTCTCTTCCTGGCCGGCTCAGCCGCGGTGCTGGCCGTGCCCCCGCCCATGCCCGACAGCGGGCTGGTCGACAGTGGCGACAGCGGGGATGTGGGCGACAGCGCGGATACCGGCGACAGCGGGGACACGGGCGACAGCGCGCAAGAGACGGGGGACAGCGGCGAGGAGACCGGCGACAGCGGTGAAGAGACCGGAGACAGCGGCGAGGAGACCGGCGACAGCGGCGACACCGCCGGTGGCGAAGACTCCGAGCCCATCGACACCGGCGTCTACGTCGGTGCCTCCGGGCTGGCCGGAGAAGAGGGCGGCTGCGGCTGCGCCGGTGCGCCCGCCGGCTCGGCCGGGTTGGGCGCCGGGCTCTGGCTGCTGGGCCTGGCCCTGGTCAGGCGGCGCGACTGATTTCCCCAACGGCTGTGCGCGCAGCCACTACTGCTCATCGTTCAGCAGCTTGTGCTCCAGCATCAGGCAGGTCACCAGCGGCGGCAAGAAGCCCATGGTGGCCGCCGCCTCTTCCTGGCTCACCTTGCTGCTCACCACAGCCAGGCAGGGCAGCACGATGGAGCGGGCCAGGGTGTAGGCCGTCTGCTGCAGCACCCACTCGCCCTCCGAGCCCAGCCCGGCCGTGACCGTGCTGACGGGCATGCCCGTGAAGTCGATCTCGAGGTTCTTCTTGCGGAAGTCCAGCTGCGGCAGGTCGGCGGCGTAGTACTTGGCGATGCGGGCCATGACGGCGTGGTCGTCGGTCTCCGCGGGCAGGTAGGCACTGTCGGCCCCCAGGTGCTTGACCATGCGGCGCAGGATCACGCTCTTCTCCAGGCGCTTGTCATCGCCTTCGACATAGACGCAGCCGCCCTGACCGCTGGTGAACTCCTGCACCGTGCTGGTGAAGGCGTCGGGGAAGCCCTCTTCGCCGGCCAGCTCCAGGGTGACCTGCAGCGCGGACTCGCGCTTGGACTTGTCGTCGCCGTAGGACGCCAGCTTGCCCTGGTCGATCAGGGCGTCGAGCTGGGGCTTGATGCCCAGGTGCAGGGCCTGGCGGTAGGACAGCTGGGTGATGCCGCGCGTGCAGACCTTGTTGCGCAGCGAGTCTTCGCGCCTCTGCCAGACGTCGAAGTGGCGGCTGGGATCGGCCGCGGCGTAGGGCAGGACGGTGACCAGCTCTTCGGCCAGCTCCTCCTCGTCCATCAGCATTTCGCGCCACTCGGCGAAATCGTTGGCCTTGGCGCCGCGGGACTCCACCAGCCAGCGGTACATCTTCTTCTGGCCCAGCACGGTCTGGCAGGCTTTCCAGGTGGCGTCCCGCAGGCCGGCGTCGGTGTCCAGGCTGATGCCCACGTTGGTGGATTGTTCCAGGATCTCGGCTGCCATCTCGGAGAAAGTGGCTCGCCCCGGTTCGTTCATGTCCTTGGCGAAACCCAGGTTCTTCTCGCAGGATTCGAGCTTCTTGCTCTCGGTGGCCATGGCCCTCTTGAGCTTGGAGCCGCGGCAGCTCATGCCCCCGGCCAGCACGTAGCCACCCAGCAGAGCCACCGCGAGGAAGATGTAGCGCGGCCGCAGGAAGGCCCCGGACTTGAAGAAGGCGATGATCTTCGCGACGTAGTTGCCGGGCCCGCTGGCCAGCAGCTTGGAGAAGAACTGGCGCTTGGCCTCGTCGCCCAGGGCGCCTGCCGAGAGCTTGCGCTTGCCACCTGCCGCCTCGCGCTGCTTCTTGAGGGCCTCGGGCAGCTCGTCCAGCTCGACGATGAAGCGCGGTCCGTCTTCGGTGACCAGGGCGAAGCTGTCGTTGGGCCGCAGCGCCGTGGGCGTGTCGATCTGGATAGGCTGACGGGCCTGCTCGCGCCAGAGGTAGACCGTGGCCGTGCGCTCGGCCGGCGCCAGGATGAGGGAGTTGTCCTGCTGGCGCAGCAGCTTGACGTGCAGGGCGAAGACGCCCAGCGACTCGGGGATGGTGATGTCGCAGCGCGTGCTGTCGGAACCCAGGACGATCTCGACGCCCTCGAAGGGACCGAAGCGCGTACCGCCGAACTCCTTGGTCATTCGCAGATAGAGGGCAAGTTCGTGCTGCATGCTGTGCTCCACGGAGGACCAGATTGTAGCGCAGACCCTGGTGCAAGCCTGTCGGTTGGGGCGGCATTCAGGATTTTGGCTCGCGAAAGTTAACCTGTCAGGGCTGCTTTTCGAAGAACCGCCCTAGCGCTTCATTGGCCGTCGTCCGCATCGCCCGCGGCTCGCCGCTTCGAGCGGAGGCGAGTCGTGCCGGCCACAACCCTGCGAAGCTCGACACGGCCCATGCTGATATGATCCCGGCAGCGTTCTTCGGCAGGTGCCCATGAACATCTTCCTCGTGCCCTACACCTCCATGCGCCACGTCGTGGTCGGCCTCTATTGCGGGGGGGCGGCCTTGCTGGCCTGGTGGCTCTTCCTGCTGTGGACCGTGAACTTCGGCCCCTGGTGGACGCCGGGCTGGGACGGCTTCGCCTACCTGGGCACCGTGTCCTCCGTGGTGGCGGGAGCGTCGGTGATGGGCGAGTGCGTCCTGCGCCGGCGCTCGGTCGTCAAGCGCCTGCTCCTGCCCCTGCTGGCCATGGTCATCTCCTTCTTCGGATCCATGGCCGCCTTCTGGCTCTGGCAGGCCTTGCTGGCCCCCGGCCTGCTGGCCCCACTGGTCGCTTTCTGCATCCGGGAGCTCTCGCTCTTCACCGTGCAGCTCGGCGAGGATTTCAGCGACCAGCAGCTCGAACTGCTGGCCACGGGCGTAGAGGCCGACGTGGTCGATGCCAGCCTGGTCTCGCTGCGCTACCGCCTGGGCGGCTTCGTGCTGGTGGGCTTCGCCTCAGCCATCGGGCCGGCCGTGGTGCGTCGGGCAAGGGGCGCCATCAGTCACCTGCTGGCCGGGGTCCTGGCGGGCCTGCTGGCCGCGGCCACCTGGTACGTCTTCAACAGGATCATCTCTTCGGATCTCTACCTGGCCGCGGCCCTGGGGGCGGTGGTCTGGGGCACCAGCTTCGGCTTCTTCGCCTGGGGACTGCCAGACGACCTGTACGCGGGCTGGCTGCGCGTGCTGTCCGCCTCTCGCTTCGGCCGCCGCATCCCCATCGACGCCCCGGACGGAGCGCCCGTGGAACGCTTCGTGGGCCATTTCCCGCGCGGACTGGACCTCTTCGTCCCCATCGACGACGCCTTCCCCCTCGAGAACCAGGTGCAGGAGCTGCACCTGTCGCTGGCCGTGGACAACGAGCAGCGCTACGTCGCTCGCGGGCTGCACCTGGCGCCCACCTTCGTGCGCCGCTTCCTGGAGCGCGTGGACCTGCGCTACGAAGAGACGCGGCCAGCCCCCCTGGAGACGCGCATCACCTCGGGCGATCGCATCGTCCTGGGGCACGGCCGCGAGGTCACCGAGCTGGAGTTCCTGATGTTGCCGCGGGAAGAGCGATGAGGGGCGCGCGCTTTCTGCTGGGCCTCTGGCTGGCCAGCTTCATGCTGCTGGCGGCGTGTACGGACCAGCTGCGTACGGTGCAGGGGACCACGGTGCGCCTCGAGGATCCGGTCGTCCCCGACGGGACCGAACTGGAGCTGCGCATCCTGACCAAGGCCTCGCAATGCGATCTGCCCGAAGCCGATCCGCACAACTGCCTGCCCTGGGTGGACCGCGCCTCCGGAGAGGTGCACCTGGCCTTTCGGCTCTACGCCGGCAGCGATCCCTGGGCCATGGCCCTGGACAAGGGCAGCATCCAGATCTCGCACCTGGGGGCGCTCATCGAGGAGGGCAAGAACAAGCAGAGCTACGACCTGATACCGCATGCGCCCGAGAAGACGGACCAGCTCTTCGTGCTCTTGATCGACGGCTCCGGCTCCATGAACGAACCCGCCCACGATCGCCCCATCGATCGCGTGCGCGAGGCGCTGCTGCTGCCCGAGGTGATCAAGGCCTTCTTCCCCTCCGATCAGAACACCGGCGTGGTCCTGCTGGAGTTCGCCGGCGACCAGGTGCGGCCCGTAGGCGGAGCCATGAAGGTGATCACCCGGCGCGCCGACTACCGGCAGCTCGTGAAGGGATCCCTGCGCGCCAGCGGCGGCTACACCCACCTGTACAGCGCCATCCGCTACGCCACCGGCGAGCTGCTCTCCGACGAGCCCGAGGTGGTGAGCTTCATGCGCTCCACCACCTCCGCGCCCACCATCGTGGCCCTGACCGATGGCTTCAACAACGAGCGCCACGACGACACCTGCGCCACCAATGCCAAGAGGCTGGGCCGGCTGGTCAACCACCTGCGCGACGTGCGCGGCCCCGAGTCGGATCCCATGGCCCGGCCGCGCGTCTACACGGTGGGCCTGGGGCGCCCCTTTTTGCGGCGCTTCGAGCTGCCCGAGGACCTGACGAGCGTGCGCCCCGTGGCGTTGTGCGGCAAGAAGTACAAGGACTGGCGCATCGACGGCAAGCTGGAGACCCTGGGCATCGACAACGCCAGCCTGGCCTGGATCGCGGACGTGGGTGGTGGCAGCTCCTTCGTCAAGCGCAAGACCAGCGGCCTGGGTGAGGCCTTCCGCGCTGCGGCCGCGACCCAGTACCGTTGGTTCGAGGTGCGCTATCGCCTGGATCCCTTCCATCTGCGGCGTTCCTTCAAGGCCACCATCCGCCTGACGGCCTTCGCCCAGGCCGAGGCCTCCGTCGTGATCCACCCCTCGGCGTGGCTGGATGCCCCGCCCGGTCGGCGCGCTGAGGACGGCTGGACCCGGCCTGCGAGCATCATGCGCACGGCGTCTTTGGTGATGCCGCTGCTCAGCCTGTTGGTGATCCTCGGTTTTCTCCCTCCGGCACTGTTCAATACGCGCCGCATTCTCTCCGGTCGTCTACGTCAACCGGCGGCGCCTGCGCCCCCCCGCGCAGCACCGCCGGCCCAGCCGCCACCTGAGCCCGCGGCCGGCGCGGATGGCCCGAGCGCGGGTTAATGCCGCTCATGGCGTTGCCGTACAGCTGGGTTTCCCGTAACATCGGCAGTGCCGGGGCCACAGGAGGAGCCATTGGCTCGATACATCAGGAACTACGAGGTTGTCCGAAAGCTCGGTGGTGGCCGCTTCGGTGAGGTCCTGCTGGCGGTAGGAGAAGTGCCCGGGCGGGGCCTGTCAGCGGGAAAACGGCGCTTGGTGGCGGTCAAGAAGCTCCGTGACAGCAGCAATCCCGAGGCTGCCAAGCTCCTCATGCAGGAGTTCGCGCTGCTGGACCAGGTCAAGCATCGCGGCATCGTACGGGTCTTCGAGTATGTCGAGGAAGAGCACGCCGTGGTCATGGAGGCCGTCAACGGGGTGGACCTGCGCACCGTGCTGGCCGAGTGCGACAAGGCCCGCGAGGTGATCTTCACCGAGGCCGTGGTGGAGCTGGCCTGCGAGATAGCCGACGCGCTCTACCAGGCCTACACCACACCAGGTGACAACGGCGAGCCCTTGCGCCTGGTGCACCGCGATCTCAAGCCCGAGAACGTGATGCTCACACCCCAGGGCGAGGTCAAGATCCTGGACTTCGGCCTGGCCCGGGTGGACAACGCCGACTTCGCTCGCGAGGATCCCAGCCGCATTCGGGGCACGCCCATCTATATGGCGCCCGAGCAGGCCCGTGGCGAGGGAGTGGATCATCGCACCGACCTCTTCGCGCTGGGCCTGATCACCTACGAGCTGCTCATGAACCGGCCCGCCTACCGCGTGCCGGAGTCCTCGCCCGATCCGGTGGCCGAGGTCTACGACGCCATCGAGCGCGCGGATCTGCACGAGTGCATCGCCGAGCTCGAGACCAAGATCCCGGGCATGGGCTCGGTGCTGGCACGCTGCCTGCAGGGTCGCGCCGCCAATCGCTACCAGAACGGCCAGGAGCTGCTGGTGGACCTGCGCCGGCAGCTCTACCGCGACCGGGGGGCCTACCTGGAGGAGTTCTGCGAGTTCTTCTTCGGGTCCATCTACGAGATCGAGCCCCTGCCGGATCCCGACAAGGTGGGCAGCGGGGATCCCCAGCGCGCGGCGCCCAGGCGCATGAGCATCGAGGAGCGGCTGCGACAGTCCATGGAACGCGAGAACGCCGCCCGCTCGAGGCGTCCAGCCCCGTCCGCCAGCGCCCCGCCCGACAATGCCCGGTCCGCCAACGGCCAGCGCGGCAAGCCCTACACCCCGGCGGCCGCTCCGCCTCCCCGGACTCCTGCAGCGCCCCGCGCGCCGGCGGCCCCGCGAGCTGCGCTGAAGCCCAAGATGACAGGCGCCCACAGCCCCGACGAGACGGGCATGCTGGAGATGGTTCCGTTGGGAGAGCAGATCGGCGATGAGAGCCCGGTGGAGGATCCCAGCGCCACGGCCTTCTTCGCCATCCCGGCGCCCAAGGTCGAGCCCCGGCCCGCCGAACCCGCTCCTGCCGCTGGCCCGCCCGCGGCTGCCCCTGCCGCGCCGGGTCCAGCTCCCGCTCCCGGCGGACCGGCCCCTGCGCCGCCCCCGACCATCCAGGGACCCGTGGCAGGCGGCCAGGGCGCCCCCCCGCCCAGCGCCACCCCCTTCCAGACCGGCGGTCCCGCACCCGCTCCGCCCAAGAAAGAGAAGCGGGTCGATTCATACCGCGTCTACGCCCTGGTGCTGGTGGTGATGATGCTCTGCTGCGCGGCCATCGTCGTCGCGGTCTGGCTCAGGCCGCGTGGGGACGATGGCCAGCAGATGGCTCAGACCTCCGGATCCTCCAACGACGGCGTGGTCAAGGCCGCCCCTGACGACGAAGAAGAGGAAGAGGAAGACACGGGTGAAGAGGAGCCGGTGAAAGAGGTCAAGCCGGCCCCGGTTCGCAGCTCGGGCACCACCAAGGCCGCCCAGCCCGCCCAGCCCGCCGCCCCCTCCGGTCCGGCCACGCTGACCGTCACCATGACTGACGACTCCCACGTCACCTCGGCGGAGGTCATCTGTCCTTCGGGCTTCCGGATGCGCGGAAACTTCTCGGGCCGCACGGCTTCCGTCGCCAGCGTGCCCCTCGAGACCTGCACCCTGCACTTCAAGGGCGGCGCGCCGGCCCGCTACTCGCCAGTCTCCGGCGGGGAATCCGTCCGCTGCTCCATCCAGGGATCCACGGCCGTCTGCACAAAGTAGTGCCTGCACCAAGTAGCGTCGGCGCCAAGTAGCGCCCCATCCAGCGGAGTCTACGATGCTGTCGAGATTGCTCCTCCTGCTGTCCATTCTGCTCTACGCCCTGCCCGCCCTGGCCGAACCCCCTCCCGGCCCTGAGGGCGTCTCCGATCAGGCCGCCTGGAAGAAGAAAGAAGAGGGCGAAGAAGAGGAGGTGAGCGCCGAGGAGGCCGAGAAGGCCGCCGAAGAGGAGCGCAAGCGCAAGGACAAGCTGGCCAGGGTGATCGTGCTGCGCTGGAAGGACACCGAGACCGATTTCGAGGACGACGCCCTGCGCCGCAACGTGCGCAGCCGCGTGGATCGGCCCGACGCCTTGTTCTTCCCCGAGGTGGATCTCTACCAGAACGGCCGCAAGCTGATGGACAAGACCGTGGTGCCGGCTATGCAGCCGGCCGTGGTCCCCGAGGGGAACATCGACATCGTGCTGCAGGCCGTGGAAGAGGTGGCGGGCGTGGGCTACGGCGCGCTGCAGCCCCACGAGTGGGGCCTGAAAGCGCAGGAGCTGGAGCGCATGGTGGAGCTGCTCTGGTTCGTGGATCGGGTGGAGCTGCGGGAGCCGCTCTTTCTGCTCTACTCGCAGATCGGTCGCGCCGCCGAGAACCAGAACCTGCCCACGCCGCCCTTCTTCGAGCAGATCGGCAACCAGACGGTCAACTACTACTGGTACCTGGCGGCCACCATGGCCCAGCAAGAGCCGGCCTTGATGTCCAAGGTCACCGACCAGGAAGTGCTGGGCACCCTGAACTACTACCTGGACGAGCTGCAGAAGGGTGCCTACCCCACCATCAAGGTGGACTTCGAGCTGGACGACCACTGGGATTCCGAGGCCTTCGCCGAGACCTGGGAGATCCTGTTCAACGGCCTGCCCGTCGAGCCCGACGAGAACGCGCAGGTGCCGGTCTTCCTCGGGCGCAACGACATCTACCTGCACCGCATGGACACGGGGCACGGCCTGTCGGAGCGCCTGGAGGTCACCAAGCTGGACGACAAGTTCTACCCGGTGATGCAGAACGCTCGGAAGCGCATGGGCATCGACTTCATCGACCAGCTCTTCCTGCACCCCAACGAGTGCACGCCGGAGCTGGACGGCGACATCCTCAACTACCTGGCCATCTACGCCAAGCTGCACGGCAAGTCCGAGGTCTACGTGGCGGTGCCCAAGGAGGGCAACCCCAACAAGACCTGGATCTGGCGCTACGACCGCAAGATGGCCAACCTGAGCCTGGTGGGCGGCGGGAACGACGCCTTCCCCATCCGCTTCGCCCTGGTGTTCTCCTCGGGCGTGCTCTACAACTGGGCCGCGGCCGACTTCGACGACGAGATCACCGAGTCCAATGCCTCCAACCTGGATCCCGGGCTCTCCAGCCGCATGAACGTGGACCTGTCCGGGGCCATCCTGCCCTTGATCGTCGAGCTGCGCATGCACTACCAGCGCCTGCTGGTCAACTTCGGCGGCGAGTTCGGCTTCAACGTCTCCGAGGACACCGACGGCTGGGTCGAGTACTACCAGACGCCCGGTCACCAGAACGACGAGGACATCCACACGCTCGATGGCTGCGTCGCTGAGCCCACCACCGACGAGGAGGGCAACACCGTCTACGAGTACAGCTGCGACAAAGAGGTCATGAACAACCAGACCCTCAACCGGCACCTCTGGCTGGGTGCCGGCGTGGTCTTCGGTCGCAACGCCGCGCTGGGCTTCGGGCCGCGTCTGGGCCTGCGCTGGGGTTGGCTGAACATGCCCCACGGCTGGGAGCTGACCCTCAACCCCGGCCTGGCCTGGCAGCCCCCCGTGCCCAAGGGCGGCGACCGCGTGCGGCCCTTGATCGACATCGATCTGCGTGGCGGCATCGACATCCGGCGCAACCGCAGCCTGGTGGAGGCCGACAATCCCGTCCACCCCATCTTCGGGATGACCCTGGGGCTGGGGCTCACCTTCTAGCTGCCATCGGGCGTTGGACGAAAGGCCATCGATGCGAGCAGGTCTGCACGCGCTGCTGTGCGCAGTCGCGCTGGGTTCGTCAACGGCGCGCGCCGATCCGGTGATCTACTGGTTGGATGATGAGCTGCCCGCGCACGACGTGCTGCTGCGCGTCGAGGCCGAGACCGGCTCGGCGCGCCACCTGCTGGGCCTGGAGCTGGCCTGGCCCACGGTCTCCTCCAGCCCGCGCGAGGTGGGCTACGCCCTGGACGCCCTGGGAAGCAACCTGATCGACTGCCGCGATCGCTGGGAAGCCTTCGACGTTGAGCGGGGCATCGCCTGGCAGCTGGCCTCGGCCATCGACGAGCTGGATGTGCTCTGGCAGGAAGAGCACCGGGATCTGCTGAGCCAGGCCCTGCTGCTGCAGGGAGCGGCCCTGCACTGGGCCTACCCCCCAGGCGCCCTGGCGGACGCCGAGGGCGCGCTCCCCTTGATCTTCCAGGCCGCGGGCCAGCGCCACAACGGTCCCTGGAGCGAGGCCTGGGCCCTGGATCCCGAGCGCCAGCGCACGCGGGACGAGTTCCCGGATCAGGGTAGCTACGAGGCCTTCCTGGTCCTGGTCGGGCAGCTCGAGCGCCTGAACCTGGGCTACCTGGACGCCCGCGGCCTGCCTGCCGAGGCTCTGCTGGTGGTCGATGGCCGCAAGCTGCCCGAGGCGGGCAAGCTGGCCCTGGCCCCTGGCCGACACCGCGTGCACCTGGCCTGGAAGGGCACGGTGGCCGGTCCCGGCGAACTGCGGATCGAGCCCGGCCAGACCGTGGTCTACGAGGGCCAGCTGGCGCTGTCCGATCTGCAGGCTGCCCGACGCAGCTTGCTGCTGGGTGAGCTGGAGGCGCTGCCCGCAGCGCTCAAGAGCCGCGTCGAGCAGCTACGCACCGCCGGTGACGAGGACTTGCACCTGGCTGTGCGGCCCAGCTTCGGCCCGCCGCGCATCTACGCCATCGAAGGCCAGGAGCCCTGGTCCGACAAGGATCCCCCTGTCAGCTTGCTGCTCGGTGCCGGCCTGGGTCTGGGCGCCATGCGCAGCAGCGCCTTCGTGGAGTCCGAGCCAGAGCAGCCCTTCACGGCGCCCTCGGGCGCGCTGGCGCTGAGTGCTGATCTGGGTATCCGGCGCTTCCTGCTGCATGCCGGCGTCGAGCTGCAGGGCAGCTTGGGGGGGACTGTGCTCTACGGCGATCCCAGCGATCGCAGCAACGTCGCCACGGCGCTCCTGCCGCGCTTCTCCCTGGGGCCGGGGGCCTACCTGATCCGCCCCCGACCGCGCTGCCCCCACCTGCTGCTGGCGCTGCCGGTGGGCGTCACCCTGCCGGGGCATGTGGGCGTGGGGCTGCAGGCCATGCACGGCTTGCCCGTGGCGCGCGGCACCTGGCTGCGCTTCGGCTTCGAGCTGTGGGCCAGCCGCGACCTGCCCACCTTCCCCGAGCCCAACGATCCCCTGCTCGGCATGGCCCTGCGGCTGGGCATCGCGCATCGGTTATAGCGCTACCTCCCTTGATACCACCGGAGTTCTGATGAGCCTCGCTCTTGCAGTCCTGATGGCGCTCATGACCACGTCGACCCAGGCCGATCCCCTGGTCTGGGGCTGGAAGCTGGAGCAGCCCGTCTCCTACCGGGCGGACGTGACCTTCGAGAAAGACAACGCCAACTGGTACTTCGGCACCGAGAATATCGAGGCCCGCGCCACGCAGACCAACGTGCTGCTGGACTTCACCTGCCAGGCTGCGAGCGAGGTGCGCAAGGGCTGGGAGATCCGCTGCGTCATCGACCAGGTCCAGCTCTCGGGTACGGCCTTCAAGGCCAGCGAAGCGGATCGCCTGAGGTCCATCTTCGACGAGCACGCGACCCTGATGAAGGGGGCGGGTTTCAGCTTCGTCATGCAGACCGACGGCCGCATGGGCTCGGTGGACCTGGACGTGTTCGACTCGACCAAGGAGCGCACGGCCATCATCGAGGAGCAGATGACGATCTGCGTGGTGCGCTGCGTGGCCCTGTTGGAGCTGGGGCTGCCCAAGAAGGGCGCGGACAAGGGCAAGTGGTGGAAGCAGAAGGGCAGTCCGCTCGTGATGGCCCTGCCCACCAGCGAGGGCACGGCGGGCAGCATGGCCGTCAAGCACCGCGTGGAGAGCTGGGAGGGCGCGCTGGCCCACATCGAGACCGATGGGCGGGGCACCGTGGCCTACGGCAGCTCCATGGGCGTGGGCGCCGACAACCCGGACGCCGTCACCGCCGTCAAGCTCATCGCCATGGAGCTGGCGGGCAAGGCGCGCTTCGATACCGCGGCTGGCCTGCTGGATTTCAGGGAGAACCTCTCATCCGGGAACTTCACGGTTGGCTCCACCCTGTCCGAGCCCAGCGACCACGTGCGGGAGACGGGCACACTGGAGCGCATGATCGCGGGGGCGGCGCAGGAAGCGGAGCCGACCCCGGCTGAGGAGCCCGCGCCGGCCGAGGATGCCGCGCCGGCCGAGGATGCCGCGCCGGCCGAGGATGCCGCGCCGGTCGAGGAAGCCGCGCCGGCCGAGGAAGCCGCGCCGGCCGAGGATGCCGCGCCGGTCGAGGAAGCCGCGCCGGCCGAGGAGGCTGCGCCCTGAACGGACGGCCGGACTACAAGTCCTTCACCAGCTCGTAGTGCTCCCCGAAGCTGACCCGGCTGACCTGCTTGCCCATCTTGACCAGCTCCATGCCGATGGAGACCACGGCGTGGCGCATGCGGACGGGCTCGCCGTCGGTGGAAGCCAGGATGCAGGCGTTGATGGCGGCGTTGACGATGGAGCCGCCCGAGATGATGAACTGCTTGGCCAGGTAGTCCAGGTCCAGGTCTTCGCCGCGCGGCGTGGCCTCGGGGAAGGAGCGATCCCAGAGCTTGAGGCGGCCGGCGGGCGTGGGCATGGGGAACTCCACCACGGCGCCGAAGCGTCGCAGGAAGGCCTCGTCGATGTTCTCCTGCAGGTTGGTGGTCAGGATGGCGCAGCCCTCGAAGACCTCCAGGCGCTGCAGCAGGAAGCTCACCTCCTGGTTGGCGAAGCGGTCCTGGGCTTGCTTGACCTCGCCACGGGCGCCGAAGAGCGCATCGGCCTCGTCGAAGAGGATGATGGCCGTGCCGCCTTCGGCGGCGTCGAAGATCTCGCGCAGGTTCTTCTCGGTCTCGCCCACCCAGCGGCTGATGACCGAGGAGAGATCCACGCGGAAGAGATCCAATCCCAGGGCGCCGGCGATCACCTCGGCCGCCATGGTCTTGCCCGTACCCGGGCCGCCGCTGAAGAGGGCCTTGATGCCGTAGCCGCGGCTGCGGATGCGCGACATGCCCCAACGGTGGAAGACGGTCTCCTGGTGGGACAGGTAGTGCACCAGGTGCATCAGCTGGCCGAGGACCTTCTCGGGCAGGATGATGTCGTCGAAGGTCTGGCTGGGCACGATGTGCAGCGCCAGGCCGCGGAACTCGGGCCGGCTCTCTTCGCGCGCCGCCGCCCAGAGCGCGTCGATCTGCGGCTGCTGGCCTCCGCTCTCCGCCTGGGCCCTGTCCAGGATGCGCGTGATGGAGGTGCCCCCGACCGAGTAGAAGCGCTCGGCCATCTCCAGGGCGCTGCTGCGGTCCCAGGTTCGCACGTGGAAGGCGTCGGTCCAAGCCGCCTGGCGCTCCGGCAGGCTGGATCGGTGCACCTGCACGGTGACCGCCGGACGCTCGGCACCCAGCAACGCGCCCACTGCTCGCCGATCGCTGCCGCCCACCAGCACGGGGTAGGGCAGCTGGGCCACCGTTGAACCCAGGTTCATCAGCTGGGCGCGGATCGCGGGGTCTTCCTGGCTGGAGATCACGTTGACCAGGTAGGGCAGGGCGCCGCTCAAGCGCAGCTCGCGCAGCAGGTCGTAGGGCTGCTCCAGGTACTCCTTGCAGCGCTCCAGGTCCACGCGCACCAGGGGACGTCCCATGCGTCGGGCCAGGGCCATGGCCGTGCCCTCGCGCGCCCCGATGGTGGCGCCCACCACCACGACGGTGACCGGATTGTCGAGGCCCGTGCCCAGCTCGTCGATGCGCTCGGCGGTGGCCGCTGGGATGAAGGGCTCGCGGGAGGTGTCCAGGGGCTTGAAGCCCAGGGAAGAGGGCAGCTCCTGCTCCCGCAGCAGCCAGTGCAGGAAGCGCTGGGAGGGGTGCAGGCGGCGGGCGGTGTGGGTCTCCACGCCGTCGGATGGATGCAGCAGCAGCAGGCGGTAGCGGATCAGCGGGGAAGAGCCCAGCAGGCGGGCCAGCAGCGAGAGGCGGCGGGCGCGGTGGCGCCGCAGGACGCGGGTGGCCAGGTCCACCGTCAGGAAGGCCTGGTTCAAGTTGTCGTTCAGGTAGGCGAAGATGCGGGCGTAGCCGGCAGAGATCTCGGGGGCCAGGGCCAGCAGCAGCAGGTCGATCTCGTCCCCATCAAGGCCGAAGGCCTTGCGCAGGTGGTCGATACGTCCGCCGGGGCTGTCGCGCAGCGAGAGGGAGTGCGCCAGCGCCTTCTCCAGGCCGTCCGAGGCGCTGGGCGTGTCGATCTCGCCGTGCTCGCGCAGCAGGGCCTCCACCTCGGCTTCGTCGATCACCGAGCCCCAGTACTGGCCCTTCTTGACCATGGCGGGCCGCTGCCGCTGCCGGCGCACGGCGCGCATCAGCAGCAGGTCGGTGCGCCGCAGGCGCTGGGTCAGCTCGGCGAAGACCGTGGCCATGGTGGCCTCCTGTCGCGCACGTGCAGGGTGCGGCCATCATGGCATAACCGGATCTCGGGAATGGCTGTCCGGCCTGCGCGCCGAGAAATCGGGGACGCTGCCCGGCCTATCCCCCCTTGAGATCCCCAAAGCGATCGTGGGAGGTCTGCTGCTGCTGGTCGAGATTGTCCAGGCAGGCCTTGGTCAGCTGGGCCACGATGTCGTCGTGGGTCATTCCCTGGGCCGCCAGCGCCTGGTAGCCCCGCTCCGGGTTGGGCGCGCTGGCACCTGCCGCACCGGCGTTTTCGCCCGCGGGCGGGCTGGCGGTGGAGCCGCCCGCCAGGGCTGCGCCGGCCTCGGTGCCGCCTTCGGCGGCGCGGTGGAGCACCATGCGCTCGGCGCGCCGCGCGACGACTTCCTCGGCGTCGCGCGCCACGTGGCTGCCGGCCCCGCCCGAGCCCTGCTGGTGGACCTGCTCGTGGGCGTAGAGCGCCTGCGACTCGGGGCGGCTGGGATCGAAGCCCTCGCCCACCACGATGGAGGAGTCCACGGTCATGGCGCGGGCGCCCAGCGCCTTGAGCGCGCGGCTGGCCAGCGGCCCCTCGAAGACCTCGCCGCCACCGGGCATACTGCGGCGCGAGAGCGGGGCGCGCTTGGAGCGGGCCAGCAGGCGATCGGTGATGCTGGCGCCAGGCGTTGTCTTGTCTCGGGGCATCGTCTCTCCAGGGCTCCACGATAGCGTGGCGGGCAGCGGGCGGAAAGCAAAGAAAGGGCTGCCTATCAGGCGCCCTCCTGCTCGGCTGCCTCGTCTTCTTCCTCTTCCTCTTCTTCCTCGTCCCACCACCAGCGGTGAAGGCTCTTGGGACGCACCTGCTTCACCTGGTCGGCGGCCGAGTCCAGGCGCAGGATGTCGTCCGCCAGCTTGAGGCCCTCGGGCAGGGCGCCGGCCGGACAGCCCTCGCCCTCGCCGATCTCCTCCAGCGCTTCGGGGCCGTAGGAGACATCGCCTTCCTGGCCCCCTTCCTGGATGGGGAGGCTGAGCATGCCCGGAGCGCTGTCGATGGCGGCGCGCTCGCTGTCCATGGCGCGCTGCAGCAGCTTGGCGCCCCGGCTCAGGTTGCCGCTGGCGATGGCCCGGGCCGCGTCGCGGTATTCGCGCGCCGGCTTGTGCCAACGACCGGTGTCCGGCAGCGAGAAGCCGGGCCAGTGCATGGCCATGCCGCGGAACCAGCCCCCGCCCGGGCCAGGGCGGGAGCGGCGGTTGACGGCCGCGAATTCCTTCAGCTGAACCTGCCTGATGTTCCCCAGGCGCTCCACGATGTAGCGCAGCAGGGCGTCGCGTTGGTCCGTGGCGCGCTGCAACCGCTCTTCCAACTCGCGGTTGCCGAGCGTCTCGGCCATGGCCGCCAGGGGGGAGTCCAGGGCTGCGCCGGAGCCGCCGTGGCGGATGCGTTTGCCTGGGCGTCGTCGCTGACGGGCGGCCTTGTACTGGGAGGGCATGGGGGGATTCTACCCGCCCGGGGCGGGAGGTACAGCTGAATTGCGCTGCGGCCTTGCTTTCCCCGCGCCAGCCTGACATGTTGATCACCTTGAGAATCGTCCTTGCGTGGACCGCGGGGGCGTGCCGGGAGCCTCGGTGTCACGCTTGTCGTCCTCATTCTCTCGCAGGCTGGAAAGGCCCATCGCAGGCGAGGCCCTGCACGGGCTGCCTCCCCTGGTGCTGCGACTGGATGCGCGCAGCCGCTGGGAGGCTCCCGCGTCTGTCGTGCCCGAGCGGATCGCTTGCGACTGGGAACGAACTCCGCGAGCGCCGCGCCGCCAGGCGCGCCCCGAGCCGAACGCCCCCCAGCTGATCCGCATCGTCAAGACGCCCTATGCCATGGGTCGGGGGTATTTCCGGCGCATGAGCTTGCGCCAGGCCCGTCCTGTGCGGGAGGGGGTGCGCAGGCCGGCGGTCCTGGCCATGGTGCGCCAGGCCCTGGAGCGCCCTGCCCGCCGCTCTGTCACCAGCCTGCGGACGCGGGCCCGCTTCCCTCGCATTCCCCGTGGCCTCTGCGACCGTCTCGCCCAGAGCCGTATGACCGCGGTCCGCCACCCCGGAGAGCGTGCATGAGCCCCGTCGGACGGCCGCCCGAACTGCCCCGTGGCCCGATGAATGGCTACAACATCATCGGAGAGGTGACCGAGTCCCTGGAGCAGTTCCTGCGCGATGGCTACGACCTGTCGGAGCAGGTGCCCAGGATCGAGAAGGACCTGAAGTTCACGCCCAAGGACCGCGAAGAGGTCGTCTACATCTACATGTATCGGGTGGCGCAGAACACCAGCTTCCAGAACCGCAAGCGCCTGCGCGTGGCGCCCATCTTCGCCGGCAAGCCCGAGGACGGCGCGCCGGTCTACTACCACCGCCCGCCCCTGGTGTTGGACCTGAACTACATGGTCTCGGTGCACAGCCGCTTCCGCTCCGACGCCGAGCGCTTGCTGGGCTGGGTCATGCTCAGGCTGCACGAAGCCACGCACTTGATCTACCGACCGCGGCGTTTTATCCTACCAGATGGCCGAGAGATAGACTCTCTCGGCCGCCCATACGACCCCGCAACCACCGAGGGAAGCGAAGAGCTCTTCATGGAGAAGGTATCCCTCGCGTTGGTGGACGAGTTGACCACGGGTGATGGCATCAACCTCTTCACCATCATGGAGGCGCCCTTCCGGCCCTTCCTGACCTATCGGGCGCGCGTCGCCCTGGACGGCCCCCTGTACGTGGGCCAGGGCGGCACGACCATCCGCATGCCGCGCGCCGAACCAAAGGGTCGCCCCAGCGCGGGCGACAACAACGAGTCTCCCAGTGGGCGGATCAAGGGGCCCAGGCCCTCTGCTCCGTCCAGAACACCCCCGGGGCCCCAGGCTCACGGGATCCGTCGCCATACCGACCCAGAATCACAAAGCGAGGAGTGAGGTCATAGATGGAATATCACACGCCAGGTGTCTATGTTCGCGAGGTCGACAGCGGTGCAAAGCCCATCGCATCAGTGCCGACATCCATTCCGGGCTTCATCGGCCTGTTCCCCTACAAGCCGGCCATCGATGCCGTCGCCATCACGGGCAGTGATGGCACCAAGGAGCTCTCCGGCAAGGTGGTGCCCCAGCTGGTGGACAAGAAGGGTGCGGTCAAGGGCGATGCGGCCGAGGCGGTCACCGCGCTGACCGAGGCCTTCCGCTTCAAGCGCAGCCAGGTCCGAGACATCAAGGCCCTGTTCGAGCTGCACGGCGCCACCAAGTCCGGCAAGGAAGCGCCCAAGTTCGAGGCCGGCAAGAAGGGTGTCGTCAAGATCTCCTGGGCGGGCCAGACCATGCAGGTGGCCGAGAAGGTCGTGGACGTCAAGGGCAAGGTGGTCACCGACAGCGACCAGGCCGTCGAGGACCTGCTCAACTCCGTCTACGCCACCTTCGAGCTCGAGAAGCACGCGCCCCAGCCCAAGTCGGCCGCCGACGTGCTGAACGTCTACGGC
Source organism: uncultured Enterobacterales bacterium (assembly GCA_964454135.1). GTDB lineage: Bacteria > Myxococcota_A > UBA796 > UBA796 > JAFGLY01 > CAYVQL01. The sequence goes on from CAYVQL010000115.1 coordinate 26,098, forward strand.
TACGAGTTCAAGGGCGCCGCTGGCACGGCCATGGCGTCGGAGTACTCGGTGGCGCCTGTGGGCATCACCAACAAGGCCGAGTTCTTCCGCTGGCTGCAGAGCTTCTTCGCCCAGTACCTGCTGGAGACCCGCTCCATCGAGGAGCTCATCGGCCAGGAGATCGAGGACCTGGACGAAGCGGCCGACGCCGTCTTCGAGGCGCTGTCCGCCAACGAGGATCTCAAGGACGAGTTCCGCCAGTGGCTGTCCCAGCCCTCGGTCTTCAACTTCGTGGCCTCGGTCAACGGCTTCTTCGATAACGGCGGAGGCAAGTGCTACGTCTACCTGATGGGCGTGCAGGATCTGAACTGCTCCATCCGCGAGAACCAGGCCGACAAGCTGGGCCTGTATGCCTTCGACGACGTGGACGACATGGCCCTGATGGCAGCCCCCGGGCTCTCGCCGGTCCAGCAGAAGGAGATGCTGGAGCTCTGCGAGGTGCGCAAGGACCGCTTCGCCCTGCTCGACGGCCCCATGGTCTCCGACGGTGGCATGGACATGCCGGCGTCCGACAAGGGCTACGGCGCCATCTACGTGCCCTGGTGCAAGATCACCAAGCCCTCGTGGTACTCCGACAAGCAGGACGTGAAGGTCACGGGCCCCAACCGCCGCAAGCTGATCAAGTCCGATCCCAACGAGCTCTACGTGCCCCCCAGCGGCCATATGGCAGGCGTCTACGCCCGCGTGGACGGCGAACGCGGCGTGCACAAGGCCCCGGCCAACGAGCTGGTGCTGGGCATCACGGGCCTGACCCAGAACATCAACCGCCTGGAGCAGGGCCAGTACAACGATCGCGGTATCAACGTGATCCGCATCTTCAAGGATCGCGGCATCCGGGTCTGGGGCGCGCGCACCCTGGGCACCATGAGCGACCCCTCCTGGAAGTACATCAACGTGCGGCGGCTCTTCATCATGGTGGAGCAGTCCATCATGCTGGGCTCCCAGTGGTCGGTCTTCGAGCCCAACGACCAGACCCTGTGGAAGAAGCTCATGCGCGACGTACGGGCCTACCTGATGCGGGTCTGGCGCTCCGGCGCCCTCTTCGGCCGTACGGCGGACGAGGCCTTCTACGTCAAGTGCGATGACGAGACCAATCCGCGATATCTTATTGACGCCGGCCAGGTAAACGTGCAGGTTGGTATCTGCCCCGTCAAGCCGGCGGAGTTCGTGGTCTTCAGCATCGGTCAATGGGATGGCGGCGCCCTCATCGAGGAATAGTCCCATCGATCGTCAACAAAACGCTGCATCGCGCGCTGCCGCGATTCGGTAATCAGCAAGGAGAACCAACAACATGCCTACCGAAGAACTGTACGGCGGGTTCATGTTCCTCCTGGAAATCCAGGGGATCATCAGCGACACGAAGGTCATTGTCGGCGGATTCAAGTCCGTCTCCGGCATGGACTCGGAGACCGAGATCATCGAGTTCAAGCAGGGCAACGACATGGTCGTCCGCAAGAAGCCGGGCCGCACCACCTACGCCAACATCGTGCTCGAGCGCGGCTACACCGCCACGGATGACCTGTGGGAGTGGCGTCGCAACATCGAGGAGGGCAAGATCGATCGTCGCTCCGGCTCGATCATCGTGCTCGACAACGACGGCTCCAGCGAGGTGGCGCGCTACAACTTCTACGAAGCCTGGCCCTGCAAGTGGTACGTGCCCGACATGGACGCGGACAAGTCGTCCATGGCCATTGAGAAGGTCGAGATCGCGGTCGAGAAGGTCGAGCGTTCCTGACGATGGAGCTCAAGACCGAGTACGAGTTCGTCCTCCCGAGGGGCTTTGTCGATAGCACCGGCACGGTCCACCGGGAGGGCGTGATGCGCCTCGCGAGCGCCAAAGACGAGATCATTCCCCTGAACGATCTCCGTGTGCAGCGCAACCGGGCGTACCTGATCATCGTCCTCCTGGCCAATGTGGTCACGAAGCTGGGTGACCTGCCCGAGGTCCATACCGGGGTTGTCGAGAACCTGTTCGCAGGCGATCTCCGATTCCTGGAAGAGATGTACAACCGCATCAACGAAGATGAGGCGGTGGTACGGGTGACCTGCCCCGAGTGCGGAGCCGTGTTCGAGAGGGAGTACGGCCGACTGGGGGAATCGTAAGCTACCCCTTGGAATCGATTTTCAAGGAGGTAGCCTTCATCGCCTATCACTTCCACTGGGATCGAGACCTCATCATGGGCCTGCCGCATAAAGAGCGGCATGCCTGGGTGAAGGAGATCTCGGCCATCAACGAGAAGATCAACACCTCTCGCTGAGGGGTGGCTCCCCGCGCTCTTCTGGCGAGGGGAGGGCCTTCGGTGGCCCAGGACAGCCATGCGCCCTGGAATCACGGTTCAGCACGCTTCGCTGCCCCGTCGTCGCGCCGGATTGGTGCGTTGCGACGTGACAGGGTTGATCGCCTTCATCCCGCCTGATCGGTGGCCCGACCAGGCCTCGGCGGGCGATTTCCTCGAGCTGCGTCTCGAGAGGGCGGCCCAGTTCTGGCAGCATCCGCTGCGGGGGCTGTTCTCCCGGATCAGCGCGCGCTCGGTGGGCGCATTCTTCGAGAACGGCGGCCAGGTGCTGCACGTCTTCGGGGTCTGTCTTGCGGGGTCCGAAGATCTGCAAGGCGACTCCAGCCTGGATGGCCCCCTGGCGCCCCTGCTGGACCGGCTGCGGGTGCAGGAAGAGATCGCCATCCTGGTGGTGCCCGACGCCGCGCAGCTGCCATGCCACAAGAACCGCAAGGGCGAGGTGCGTTGCGAAGCCGAGCCGCTGTGGGACACGCTGCTGGTCCACTGCCGCGAGATGGGCAACCGGTTCTTGATCCTGGATGCGCCGCGCGGTCTGCACGGCGAGCCCCTGGTGAAGCTGGCGGATTCCCTGGCCGGGCGCTTCCCCGAGAATCGCTCTTACGGAGCGCTCTACTACCCCTGGCTCTATCGCCGCGAACAGCACTTTCCCCCCTCCGGTTCCGTCGCCGGGGTCTACGCGCGCACCGAGCGCAAGCACGATCCCTACGGCGTGATCTGGCCGCCCGCCAATGTGCAGGTCAGGGCTGCCACCCATGTGGAGGTGGACCTGGACTGGGAAGAGACGGGCCACCTGGCGGAGCGCAGCGTGAATCCCCTGGTGGTGCAGCCTGGCCGCGGAGTGGTGGTCTGGGGAGCCCGTACGCTCTGCCGCAAGGCTCCCTGGGAGTACATCAACAGCCGGCGCGTGGTGTCGATGGTGGCCGAGCAGCTGCGGCGCGACAACGAGTGGGCGGTCTTCGAGACCAACGACCACCGCATCTGGAGCGTGCTGAAGCGAGACGTGGGCGTGCGGCTCGAGGAGTTCTGGCGGGCTGGCATGCTGACCGGCGAGAGCAGCGGCGGAGACTACGAGGTCCGCTGCGACCACGAAACAAACCCCCTAAGTGAGCGAGAAGACGGTAAACTTAACGTGCAGGTGCAACTGCGCCCGATCGGAATGACGGAGCACATCACCATCGATCTACGGCTTGGTGAGACCCCGTCCTGAGGAGAGCCCCATGGCGGACAACCGCGACTCCTATCGAGACAGCATCGGCGAGGCCTACGCCTGGTCGGGGATAGTCGATCCCGAAGGCAATATGCTCTTCGCCCTCGAGATCGATGGCATCGAGGTCGCCAACTTCATGGAATGCAGCGGCCTCAAGACCAGCACGGAGGTGGTCGAGATCCAGGAAGGGGGGCTGAACCAGTACGTGCACAAGCTGCCGGGTCAGTCGCGCTGGGAGAACATCACCCTGCGCTACGGCGTGACGGGCGACACCTCCCTGCTGGAGTGGCGCACCGAGGTGCTGCAAGACGAGTACGGCTCCCGTCGCAACGGTGCCATCGTGGTCAAGAACCTCGCTGGCGAAGAGGTGCGGCGCTACAGCTTCAAGCTGGCCTGGCCCGTGGCCTGGGAGGGGCCGGCCTTCAACGCCGGCGGCGCGGATCTGGCCGTGGAGATGCTTGAGCTGGCCCACCACGGCATCGAAGTCTCATGAACCGGTCCCCGTTGGTTCCCCACCGGCCAGCCTGGTCGTCCCTGGATTGTGAAACCAGGGGCGGCCTGGCGCTTTCACGGTGGGGAACAACGCGGGGGAGGGGG
>CAYVQL010000116.1:0-30200 GCA_964454135.1 uncultured Enterobacterales bacterium
GGCGTCGATGGCGTCGTCCTCGTCGGTCTCGCCGTCGCAGTCGTTGTCCAGGCCGTCGCAGAGCTCGTCCGCGTCGGGGTTGATGGCGGCGTCGCCGTCGTCGCAGTCCGTGGTCGAGTCGAAGCCGTCGCCGTCGGCGTCCACGGTGGCGGAACCGGTGTCTTCGGTTGAAGAGCCGCTATCGACGGGTTTTTCATCGGTGCGGCAGGCGCAGAGGGCCAGCAGGGCCAGCAGGGCGAGGGGGTGACGAGCCATGGGACGCTCCGCGGGAGAAGGGAGGCACTGGCAGGATAGCACCGGGTTCCGGTGCTCAGCTTCCCGCCGGGGGCGCCTTGCCAAGGGGGTGAGACAGCTCCGCCACCAGCTCGCGTAGATCCTGGTCGAGCTGGTAGGTGAACCGCGCACTGCCCGCCTCCACGTGCAGCAGGTAGTGGGAGATGCGGTGATCCGAGTACCTGGTCTCCACATCGACTGCGTGGATGTCGACGCGCTTGCAGGCGGTCTTGAGCGCGATGCCGCCGTCCTGCTCGAGCTGGATCGCGACCAGCCGACGATCCGTGAGGAGCAGGTTCACCCGCGCGTTGTCCGGCAACCAGGCGGGGATGCGCAGCCGCGGCTCTTCTCCGGGTTCCAGGTAGGGGGGCGGGGCCTGCACGCGCCCGCGCAGCTCCTCCAACAGCCACCGCTCATCGCGTCCGAAGGCGATGCGCAGGTAGTTGAAGACCGAGGCGGACACGTGCAGGGCCAGCTTGCGCCCGTCCCGCAGCGCGAAGTGCAGGCGCAGGCCCTCGCCGCTGACGCCCTCGAGGTAGCCATCGAAGACGCGGACGGTCCGCAGGGGCGCCTGTTCCAGGACACGCACCGCTCCTCGGGCCTCTTCCAGCAGCAGCAGGTGGTTGTGGGTCAAGCGCAGCGTGCCGTGGTCGGTGCAGATCGTGAGGCAGAGCTCGTCGCCTTCGTCGAGGTAGGCCGGCTTGGTCCGGGGCTGCATGCGATGAGCCTTGCGGATCAGCTGAGGCAGCTTGCCGGAGTGAGCCAGCTTTCCGACCGAGGGCACGGTCAGGGGAACCTCGATGCGCGCGGTGCCGCCGGGGCCTGCAGCGATGATGGCCATCCGGTCGGGCTTGGCGTGCAGGAAATCCAGGCTGTCCAGCTCGTCGATGCGCAGCTGGCGCAGCAGCTTCGATCCGAAGAGGAAGGGGATGTCGCAGCAGAGGATTCGTGGCTGCGAGCTCAGGGCCAGCACACGGCGGCCGGCCGGGAAGTGCAGGACCAGCTCCTCGCCCGTGCGCAGGTGGGAGCGGACCGCCTTGAGGATGCTGGCTTCAGTGATGGCGCCGAGCATGGGGGACCTCGTGGTGGGGGACGGAAGTTCCTATCTCGTGGGGGTGCGCCGGTCGTCCGTGATGCGCGCGCCTGAACGTGCCGGAAGATCCTGTGTTTTGTTCATCGCTTCATCCCGCGCTTCTGTTACGCTCGCTATGCTCGAGTTTTCCTCGGGAGCTGCGCCATGACCCAGCTGGCCCCCCTGTTCTTCTTGCCCGCGGCCCTGGCCGGCTACCCCGTGGACGACGGTCTGGTCGTCGGGCTGACCCCCGAGGCCCTGGAACGCCTGGGCGCCTTCGTCCCCGACAGCCTGCCCGTGGAGGACTTCGGCGATTCCTGGGATCTCTGGATCTGCAAGGAGCGGATCGCCGTGACCGGGCTGGAGGTGTACCCCGAGCTGCTCACGCTAGAGGTCACTCCCGGCCAGGACGAGCTGCAGCTGGAGGGTACGCTGTCCTTGTCCACCAACGACGCCGAGTTCAGTGTGCAGGGCTGCCTGGACGATGTCTGCCTGCTACACATCGAGCCTACGGAGATGAAGCTGTGGCTGAGCCTGGACTTCGCCTTCTACAAGGGCGTGATCTCGGCCCAGGTGAGCGACTACGAGCTCGTGTTCGTCGAGGATCTGAAGGGCGTGCTCAGCGACTGCGACGTGGCGGCCATCATGGATCTGCTCGAGGCCCTGGGCCTGGACGTCTACGAGTGGATCGCCGGCTATATGGCCGACTCCATGGTCGAGGAGCTCGAGCTGGCCCTGAACGAGGCCCTGGCCGGGCTGGTCCTGGACCAGGAGCTGGCCCTTGGCGCCGGCGTGCTGACGCTGCACATGGAGCCGTCCTTCTTCGCCATCGACGCCGAGGGCCTGACGCTGCGGATGTCGAGCGAGCTGATCCCCCAGACCAGCTCGCAGTGCGATCCGGGCGACGGACCGGCCAGCACGGCGGGCGAGGTGCCGGCTCTGGATGCGGTCGCCGACTACGCGCTGGCCGCGGCCCTGGACGACGACCTGGCCAACGCCCTGCTGGTGGCGGCCTGCGAGGCCGGTTGCTTGAACATGGATCTGCAGGAGGTGGGCAGCTTTTCCTTGAGCACGGTGCTGCTGAACAGCCTCTCGGCGGACGAGTTCTACCGGGAACAGGTCGCGTCACTCTTCCCAGGCAAGGAAGACCTGCTCATCGCGACACGGCCCGCCCGGCCTCCCTCGGCTTCCTTTGGCGGCGACAACCACGTGGTGCTCACGGCTGACGAGCTGGGCATCGGCTTCTTCGCCCTGCTGGACGGCCGCTGGGCGCGGCTCTTCAGCATCGCCATCAGCGGCGACCTGGGGCTGGATCCGGAGATCGAGGGCGGCCAGTACGCGCTCTCGCTGGAGGCGGACTGGGCGGCGCTGGACTACCAGACCGGCGGCAACGAGCACTTTCCCGGCCTGGACGAGGAATTCGAGGCGGGCATGCCCGCGCTGCTGAACAGCGTGCCCATCTCCATCCCCCCGGACGATCTGCCGCGCTTCGAGGGGCTGACCATCGGCTCGGCCACCGTGGTCAGCGGGGATGGGGCGGGCGTGGCCGGGCGGGGGCTGTAGGGGGTTGTGCTGGCGGACAGGGGGCTGGATGAGGCGGGCGCGGGCTGCGACGTGGGGGGGATGGGGTGCAGCAGCGTGCCGGGGGTGCTGTCCTGGGTGGGGCTGTTGCTGGTGGGATGGAGGAGGAGAGTGGAGGTCACCGATGACTGAGAAGTTCAGGATCGTCTACGCGGATGTGCGCGACAACCACATGGCCGTGATGCTCACCAGGTTCTTCGGCTGGCACGAGTCGTTCGAGCAGTACGAGGTCGAGCTCGTCGAGGTCAATGGGCTCGTCGAGCTGGCCGATCTGGCCGAAGAGGGCGCGGACCTGTTGCTGCTCTACGCGTCGAACCTCGTGCCGCTGGGTTCGCAGGAAGGGGTGCTGGCCAGCGTGCGGCCCTGGAAGGCCCGCGGCGTACCGGTGCTCGGGTGGTGGGCCTGGTCCCTCGACGAGAGCGACCTCTGGCGGGAGCTGGAGCGGTTGAGCGTGCCGCTCCTGCGCTGGCCAACAGGCGCCGACGAGCTGCTGAAGGCCATCCACGTGGTCATGGACGGAGCCGTGGGGCTGCGCAGCGCTGCTGGGGGCATCCCGAGCCTGGAGAGTTTCCTCGCCGAGCGTTGAGCGGAAGCGAGGTGATGGACAGGCTCCCTACCTCGTCGCCGTCACGATCCAGCTCTGGTAGCTGCAGTCGAAGCACCACATCCCGCCCGTGAAATCCGCCTCGAAGCTGCCCGTCAGGGTGTTGGCGTCCAGGAAGCTGCCCGCGAAGGTGTAGGTCTCGGTGCAGGTGCCGGTCAGCACGTTGCTGGCCGAGAAGCTGGTGCTGGTGGTGAAGCTGCCGGTCATGGTGCCGGGCTGGCTGGAGCCGCCGGCGACCCAGATGGTGGGGTAGCTGTCCACGATGTCCACGGTGCTGAAGCCGACGTTGACGAAGCCGTAGGCGCAGGTGTAGGAGATGCGCGAGGAGAGGGTCCAGGTGCCGCTGTAGTCGCTGACCTCTTCGCCGAGGGTCACCGAGGTGGAGGCGGCGGTGCCCGTGTCGTCGCCGTCGTCGGGGGTGACTGTGCAGGTCCAGACCTCGCCGGCGGCCGTGTCTTCGGCGGGCACGGTGTCGTCGGGCCAGGTGGTGGAGTCGGGGCCGACCCAGGGCAGGCCTGTGTCGCCGGTGTCGGCGCCGTCGGGGTAGGCCGTGCCGTCCACGGTCCAGGAGGAGGCGTAGTCGATGCTGTCGCCGTCGTCGTCGTGGGACTCGTCGTCCACGACGCAGACCAGGTCGTCGACTCCGGCGGCGGGGGCGCTGGGATCGATGGAGATGCCCGGCGCCTCGGGGGGCGTGTTGACCACGGTGACCGAGGCGCTCAGGGAGCTGCCCTGCTCGTCGCCGTCGTCGGGCGTGACCGTGACCGTGACGGTCTGGTGCTTGTCGAAGTAGAGCGTGCCCGAGAGGCTGGCGCTGCCGCTGGCGGCGAAGCTGCCGTCCACGGTCCACTCGTAGCTGCCGTTGACCGCGTCGCCGTCGGCGTCGGAGAAGGAGGCGCTGGCCACCAGCGTGTCGTCGGTGGCCGGGCTGGCCGGCGCGATGGAGACGGCCGAGACGCTGGGCAGGGCGTTGTCGATCACCAGGCTGTCGGCCACGGCCGTGCCCGTGTCGTTGCCGTCGTAGGGCGTGACCGTGCAGGTGATCACGTCGTCCTTGGCGTAGCCGGCGGAGAGGGAGGCGCCGCTGCCGGCGGAGGCGCCGTCGATGGTCCAGGCGTAGGTGGAGCTGTCGGCGTCGCCGTCGGCGTCGGAATAGCCGCTGTAGCCGCAGCTCAGGATGTCGCCGGCCGTGGCCGGGTCGGGAGAGATGGTCACCGTGCTGATGGAAGGCGCCGTATTGCTGATGGTGATGCTGGCGGAGACGGGCGTCCCCGTGTCCGTGCCGTCGTCGGGGGTGACCGTGCAGGTCAGGCTGTCGCCGCGCATGAAGCTGCCGCTGTAGCTGGCGCCGCTGCCCACGGTGGCGCCGCCCTGCTGCCAGGCGTAGGTGGAGCTGTCGGCGTCGCCGTCGGCGTCGGAGAAGCCGCTGTAGCTGCAGACCAGGGTGTCGCCGGCGTAGGCCGGATCCGGGGCGATGCTGACGGCGCTGATGGAGGGCAGGGCGTTGTCGATGGTGACCGTGTTGGAGCTGACCGCGGCGCCGTCCTCCTCGCCGTCGTTGGGGGTGACCGTGCAGCTGACCGTGTCGCCACGGCTGAAGTAGCTGGCGTCCAGGCTGTCACCCAGGCCGCTGTGGACGCTGCCCGAAACGTCCCAGGCGCTGCTGGTGCTGACGCTGTCGTTGTCGGCGTCGCTGCTGCTGCCCGGCGTGCAGGTCAGCGTGTCCTCCACCGTGGCCGGGTCGGGGGTCAGGGCGACGCTGGCCAGCACGGGCGGGCTGTTGCTGACGGTCAGGCTGGCCTCGCCCGCCTCGCCCTGGCCGTAGCCGTCGTCGGCGCTGACCAGCACGCTCCAGGTCTCTCCCTTGCCTGTGGCCGAGGAAGCCAGGCTGGCAGAGCTGCTGGCCGTGGAGAGCACGCCGTCCTGATACCAGGCGTAGACGTAGCTGAGCGGATCGCTGTCGGGGTCCACGGCGTCGCTGTCGATGGAGACGGCCAGGTTGTCGTCGGTGTACGCCGGGTCGGGGCCGATGGAGACGGTGGGCGCCGAGGGCAGGCCGTTGACGGTGAAGCTGACTATGGCCTGGCCCCACAGGCCGTGGCTGTCGGTGACGGTCAGGGTGAGCACGTGGCTGCCCACGGAGAGCGCGTCGCTGGCGAAGCTGGCCTGGCCGTTGCTGTCGGCGCCCTGGGTGCTGATCTCGCCGTCCAGATCCGTGAGCCAGGACAGGGACAGGTCGGTGGCGGCGTCCTCTTGATCCGACACCTGGGCCGCGAAGCTGATGGTCTCGCCCTGGTTGTAGATGTCGCCGGTGCTTGGGGAGCTCAGGCTCACCTCGGGCGCCGCCCCCACGGTGTAGACCACCTGATCGCTGCAGCTGGCGCCCATTTCGTCGGCCACCGCCAGGGTGATGGTGTGGGTGTTGACGCTCAGATCGCTGGTGGAGAAGCTGACCTGGCCGTCGCTGGTGGGGCTGCTCTCGGTCAGCTGGCCGTCCCAGTCGCTGGACCAGACCGCCGTGAGCTGGTCGGCCGAGATGTCGGCGTCGGCCACCTGGGCCGTGAAGCTGACCAGCACGCCCTCTTCGCCGGCAGAGCCGCTCTCGGGCGCGGTGATGGCGCAGCTGGGATCGCTGTTGGGGGGGCCTACTTCCAGCAGCACGCTGTCGCTGCCCTGCTTGCCGCTGCTGTCCTGCACCCAGAGCGCCACGCTGTGCTCGCCCTGGGAGAGGTAGGCCTCCCCGGACAGCTGGCCTTGGGCGTCGATGTCGCTAGCGAGCTCCAGGTCGCCGTCCAGGGAGCTGGTCCACCAGGCGGTCAGCAGCTCGCTGGTGTCCTCTTCGTCGGAGACCTGGCCCGCGAAGCTGATCAGCTGATCTTCGTAGAAGCGCTCCCCGGAGCTGGGATCGAGGATGGTCGCCAGGGGGGCCTCGGTGGCCAGCACCGTCAGCGCGAGGTGGGCGCTGGCGGCCGCGTTCTGGGGATCGCGTACCTCCAGGATGACCTCGGCCTGGCCTGCGTCGAAGACGGCTTCGCAGTGCGTGGCGCCGTCCTGATCCGGGGTGGCGTCGTCGCAGAGCAGCTGACTGCCCTTGTACCAGCGCGTGCTGAGCTGATCCGCGCTGTGGTCGGGATCGCTCACCACGCCTCGCAGCTGTACCGGCTCGCGCTCCAGCACCTCGTCGCCCGCGTCGTGCGAGGTGATGGCGGCTTCGGGCTCGGCGTTGAGGGCTTTCAGGGACTGGTCGGGGCAGCCGCAGAGCGTCAGGGCCAGCAAGGGAGTGGCGCGCAGGAGCATGTATTGACTCGAAAGCACGGAGGAACAAGCGTTATCGAAGATGACGCAAGCGAGGATAGCACGGCCGGGGCGCTGGAGACAAGCGCCGAGCGCCATCAGAGGCAGGCGAAGGGCAGGCCCAGGATCTGCGGCGCGTACAGGCGCGGGGCGAGGTCGTTGTTGATCACCAGGCCCAGCCTGCATCCCCGTTCAGCCACGAAGTCCTTCAGGGAACGCAGCTGTCGTGGCTGGACCGTCTGGGTGTGCTTGATCTCCACGGGGATCAGCCCGAAGCCGCCCTCCAGGATCAGGTCCACCTCGGCGCCGCCTGCGGTGCGGTAGTAGTAGGCGTCGCAGGCCTTGCCAAGGTAGGAGATCTGCCGCAGCAGCTCTTCGATGACCATCCCCTCCCAGGACGCCCCCGCCTGGGGATGGCCCAGCAACGCCTCCCCATCAGGGATGCGCTGCAGGTGATGCAGCAGCCCGGCGTCGCGCAGATGGCCCTTGGGATGCTTGACGAGTCGCTTGACAGCATTGCGCTGGAAAGAGGGGAGCAGGCGCCACAGGAAGGTCCCGTGCGCGATCTCGAAGTAGCCGCGGGCTGTGGGTTGGGAGACGGCCAGGGCTCGTGCCACGTCGGCGTAGTTGAGGATTCGGCCCGACAGCCCCCCCAGCAGTTGGACGAAGAGGCGAAAGCGGTCCCTGTCGAGGCGCGGGTAGAGACTGGCGACGTCGCGGAAGACGTAGCTGCGCAGGTAGTTGTCCATCCAGAGCTCCCGGAACCTGGCGCTGCCCTCAAGCCAGGGTTCCGGGTATCCACCGCGCAGCCAGTAGTCGTGCACGTCTGCGATCGAGCCCTGGATCGCGGCGAAAGGGAGCAAGTCCTGGGCGCTGGCCTGCGGGTCCATCAGCGCCCTGACGACCGCGCTCGTTCCTGCCTTGCGCGTCTCCGCCCAAGAGAATGGCGCCATCTCGATGATCGCGACCCGGCCGGCCAGGCTCTCGGAGATGGAACGCTGCAGGGAGGGAGAGCTGGAGCCCGTGATGACGAAGCGGCCCTTGCCTTGCCGCTGCTCGTCGATGGCCACCCGCAAGGCCGGAAAGAGCGCGGGCAGCACCTGTGCTTCGTCGATGGCTGTAGAAACGGGATTCAGTCGCAGGAAGAGGTCGGGGTCGTGGGCCACCACCTGGTAGTCCGAGGCGCGCTCCAGGTCGTGGATGCGCCAGGGAGGGGGGAGCGTGCCCAACAGCGTGGTCTTGCCGCATTGCCTGGGGCCCAGGATCGCTACGCAGGGGAAGCGCTGCAGCAGTTCCGTCAGCAGGTCTTGATAGGCCCGTCGCATACCTGTCATATTAAAAGATAGCATTTGATTTTACAAGGTAAACATGCCCGTGCTAGCCGATGCTGGGTTCCCGCGCTGCGCCCACTTGCCCCAATCCAGCTCCTGCAGGCGTTGTCGGCCCGGTCTTCCGTCCCAGGTGACGCCCAGCGTCAGATCGTCTATTCTGCTGCCTCCCTCTTCCGTCGCGCTCGCGGCTTCCGGAGCCCACCAGAGGTCCCCATGACACGCATCGCAGCCCTGCTGCTCCTGTCTGTACTCGTGTTTGGCGGCTGCCTGATCAACCACGAGCTCTACGAAGACCAGCTCTGCGAGCTGGCCAGTGCGGACTGCGCAGGCGATGAGGACAGCGGCGGCCCGACCGACGACAGCGCGGAGACGCCCGACGACACGGGCGGCCCGCCCGCGGACACGGGAGAAGAAGAGGAGCGGGAGGATGTGGACGACACCGGCGCATCGGAGCTGCCTGACGACACCGCGGACACGGGAGAGGGGAGCAGCAGTGGCCGAGATACGGGGTTGGACACTGGCGAACCGGACATGGACACCGGCGAACCGGATATGGACACCGGCGAACCGGACATGGACACCGGCGAAGCGCTCATCGACACGGGCGAGCCTGTTGGAGATACCGGCGAGCTGCCCAAGGATGTGGATGATACCGCGCCGCCCGCGCAGACGGACGACACCGGGGATACCGCGAAGGGATTGAACAATGGCCGGGATACGGGGGTCTGAGATGAACGGCGCGCCGCGCCCCGAGGTGGCCGAATGCTGAACGCGCTGCTCCTGCTGGCGGCCACTGCCCACGGCAGCTGCGACGAGGCCCCCCAGTTCGTACAGGCCGCCGAACAGGCCATCCTGGAGGAGCGCCTGGACCAGGCCTCCGAGTTCCTCAAAAACGCCGAGGTGGCCTTCAGCTGCGGCCCGCTGGTGGAGCCGGCGCTGCTCAACCGCTACTGGCTGGCCGAAGGCGCCCTACGGACCAGGCTGGGCGACACGCGCCAGGCGGGCCTGTCCTTTGCGGCGGCCGCGCGCCTGGTGCCCGGACACTGGCCGCTGGACTACGGCATCAAGAGCTACGTCCAGTTCATGGCGGCTTCGGAGCACTGGCTGCGGGAGTCCTCGCTGCGCCTGCACCCCGAGCCGGAACAGCGCCTCACCGCCCTGGACGGCGCGGAGACCGAGTTCCCGGCTGTGGTCCTCGAGGGCCTGCACCTGGTGCAGGTAGGCGCCGATCTGCGGGCTGTGGAGTTCGCCTCCTTCGTGCTGGTGAGCGCGGACGAGCCCTTCCTGGTGATGACCGGCCTGGAGCCCCTGGCTCGGGCGATGGCCCAGGTCGAGGCCGAGGAGCAGGCCCAGGAGCCTGCGACCCGGCACCAGCGGCGCCACCACCCGGCCTTTTTGGTGGCGGGCGGCGTCACGGCGGCCCTGGCCGGGGGCGCGGCCCTGGCGGCCCGCAGCCAGGACGGCGCCATGGAAGACGCCACGTCGGTGGATCAGCTCAATACGGCCTACGAGCGCCAGCAGATCTACAACAACTCCATCTACTACCTGCTGGGCGGCACCGCGCTGGGAGTGGGTCTGTTCCTGGTCTTTTGAGGGAGAGGCGTATGACGACGGACGAGCGTGTGGCCATCGTGACGGGCGCGGCCCGCGGCATGGGCTTCGCCATCGCCCGCCAGCTGGCGCGCTCCGGCCGGCGGGTGGTGCTGGCCGATGTGCAGGCCCAGGCCCTGGAGGAGGCGGTGGCCCGGCTGCGGCAAGAGGGGGGCTGGGCAGAAGGGTGCTGCGCGGACCTGGCCGAGGCGCAGCAGGCCCGTGAGCTGGTGTCCGGGACCGCGGAGCGCTGCGGCCGCCTGGACATCCTGGTGAACAACGCCGGCGTGCTGCGTCCAACCCGGCTGCCGGACATTTCTTTGGAGGAGTGGGAGTGGATCCTGCGGGTCAACTTGACCGCGCCCTTCTTGCTCTGCCAGGCCGCCTTGCCGCCCATGAAGGCTGGCGGCTTTGGCCGCATCGTCAACCTCTCCTCCACCGCCGGAAAGACGGTCTCCACCCTGGGCGGCGCCCACTACACGGCCTCCAAATCGGGCCTGCTGGGCCTGACCCGGGCCGTGGCCCACGAGGCGGCCCCCTTCGGGATCACCTGCAACGCCGTCTGCCCGGGCCTGATCGACACCGAGATGGTGCGCGCCACCATCCCGGCCGCTGACGTGGCAGCCTACGAGCGCTCCTTTCCCATCCCGCGCCTGGGCCAACCCAGCGAGGTGGCGGCGCTGGTGGCCTTTCTGTGCTCCGAAGAGGCCGGCTACGTGACGGGGGCCGCTTTCGACATCACGGGTGGGGATCTGATGGTGTGATCTCGGCCTTGGGCATCGTTCGGGCCTGTGGATAGGGCCCACGGCAGGGCCTCCCCCAACCCGTCCAGCAGCTCGTTCCCTGAGTTCGTGACCGGCAGGGTCGGAGAGCCTCCCTCTGGGGCCAGGCGAGGATGCCAATTCCACAGCCGATATTCTCCTGCTCGGTGTGGTCCTCGCTGAATCCCTGGGTGCCATTCTCCCAAGGCCGTGTGTCCTCGATGATGGACTCTCAAAGCACGGCCGTGGTGCCGGCCTTGGCTGCGTACACGCCGATGCCGGTGCTCCCCCGTACCTCACCGCAGTGGAGCTCCCCGCCTTCCTACATCCAGCGGACGCGCGCGCTGCCCGTGCAGTTCAGGTAGAGGGTGGTGCCGTCGATGGTCCACAGGTTGTGGAGAGTCCACGATTGGGCCGATCCCGTGATGACCACCGGGATTCCGTTCTTCGCGCGGACGTTGGAGCATTCGACATCCTCCCACTCGCCGCGACTCGTCGAGTCAAGGAGATAGGTGCCTCCACCACGGCTCACGACGAGCACTTCGGAGAGCGTCCAGGTAGCGCTCCAGCATTCATAGTCGTTGCACGACAGGACGAGAGGCAAGGTTTCCACGTTCACGGAGACAGCGTCCGGGGCGCCAAAGGTCGTCGGATTGAAGTCGAACCACCGGACTATTATGGTCCTCCCCTGGGCGCAGTCAGGATGGAGTTCCTCATCCCTCAACGTCGCGCTCGCATAGCTGCAGATGTCCCCTTCGCACTGCATGACCAGGGGGTAGTCCCCGTGGGTGTCGAGCGGCTCGCCGTCCCATTCATCGCAGTGAATCGTGTCCGTGCAGCCCAGCATCAGCGCTGCCGTCCAGACCGCCCTCATCCTCTCGCACCTCCTCCCCGCCCTCGCATCCACAACCCTGGCCGGCGGGTAGCACGGGGTCCACATACCGTACCACGGAGCCGTCATCTCCAGGAACATCGTCCGATCTCTGGGGACCGCGGCGATGAGAATCCTGGCTGGGCGGGCTCTGGCGAACGTGGGAGGTCGTCGGCGCGGGGTGCCAATGCTGGTCGCTGGTCTTCTGGTGTACACTGGCCGCATCCTTGCCGAATCGGCCCCACGAAGCGGAGGCGGAATGAACCTGAAGCATCATTCTCGTGGACGCTCCCTCGTTGTGCTGCTCGCCGCAACAGGCTGCAAGGACGAAGCTGAATACCATCGTGAGGTGGGGCCGAAGGCGATGATCGCAGAGGTCGCGGACGCCGTGATCATAGGCGGCGAGGGTCGCGGACTCCCAAAGCTATCCGTCGCTCGTGCAGGTGACACCAACGGCGATGGCTTCGATGACATCCTGGTCCGCTATGCACACGATTTCACTCCTGAGTACGACTTGGGATTGATCGAGTGCATCGTCGCCGGTCCTCTCTCTGGGCGTACCTATCTGGAGGCGTTCGACACCTGTTTCACCGCGTCCTCGGCACCCGGCATCATCCACGATCATGCGTTTGCCGCGGGCGACCACAATGATGATGGATCTGACGACCTGCTCGTGACAGCCTGGGACATGGACCTGGGTGACGGATCCTACGGCGCCGAGGTCTATCTGACCTACGGCCCTGTCACCGGTCCAACTGGAGCATCATCGGCAGATGCGCTTCTTCCGTTCGCACGCGTGGAGGAGGGAAAAAGCGGGGTATCTGTGGCCGAACTCAGGGACTGGACGGGCGACGGCGAAAACGACCTCGCCTTGAGCGCTTTTTCGAGCAGCAGTTTGTATCTGCTCGAAGGCCCTATCGATTCGGACAGGGAGATAGGGGCCGCGCCTCCGCTCCTGAACCTTCCGTCTGCCACTCTCCTCCCTGGCGGAGACGTCAATGCGGACGGTTACCAGGATCTGCTCGTGGACAATGGTACACAGGTCCTTCTCTTTCACGGCCCCTTGCACGGCACCGCTGGAGATGAGGCCGCAGCGATCGCATCAACTGGCGACGGCTGGGACATCACCACCGCCAGTGAGGCCGGAGACACGGATGGCGACGGCTATGGAGATGTGATGGTGGGCGAGAAGTACTGCAACCACTGCCTGGAGCCCGGAGTCGTGTTGATAGCCCATGGTCCCCTCTCTGGGAGCATCAGCTTGGATGAAGGGGAGGAATCCCACTCGGCACCCCCTGGATTCGCCAAGATCGTGGGTCAAGGGGGAGAATACAGTTTTGGCGAGACTTTCGCGGCGCCAGGCGATCTCGACGACGACGGCTTCCACGACATCGTCTTCGGAACCTGGCCCGCCAGCGGCTTCCAGTATGGCATCCAAACACCCAATCGCGGCTTTGCTCCAATCTTTCTTGGCCCAATCAGCGGATTTCAGACACGGCTGAGTGCAGACATCACACTTGTTGGAGAGAGGCGGGACCGTTTGGGCAACTCCGTGGCCGGGGCGGGTGATGTCGATGGCGACGGTATCGACGACATGGCGGTCACAGCTCATTGTGCGGAGTACGATGACCGTGCGAAGGGGGCTGTCTACCTGATTCTCGGACGTGAGGATCTGGTGGAGCACCTGGGCGGTGGCTCCGGTTCATAGGCCCGAAGAGGACGAACTGACGGACGAGCACATGGGGCAGAATGCCGTCGACCCAATGGGCGGCCCGGCACCTCGCGGATCTGGGCCGACCGGCCTCTCGAGCGCCTTCGATGGAGTCCCCTCTACCCTCGACCCTCGACACTCGACCCTCAACCTTCACTCCGCCTCCGAAGCCGCCACCACCAGCAGGGCCGTGTAGGTCACGCCCCTGTCCTCCCCCAGATCGCCGCTGCCTTGACCTACAGCCAGGAAATACGCCTCGGAGGGCACCTGGAACGCCGAGGTGTCGGGCAGCTGCCCCGCAGGCGTGCGGTACAGCATCATGCTCACCGCGCCGCCGACGATCTCCCTCTTCGCGCAGAGCTTCTTGACCTCTTTGAAGGCCTTCTTGGCCGAGGTCTCGCCACCGGCCACGCGGCCGGCGATGGCGTCCAGGGCCGCCTGCAGCTGGGGCGCCTCCAGGGGCTCGCCCCCGCGGCCGGCCCATTGCTGGGAGATGGCGGCGAAGACCTCGTCGCGGGCCTGCTCGGGGTCGTCCGGGGGTTCCATGCTGATGGACAGGATGGAATAGCCCTGGCCCGCGTCGAAGGCCTTGGCGCCCAGGGTGATCATGGTGTAGGCCGGGTCCAGCAGGGTGCGCCGGCTGATGGGGTGCTCCAGGGACATCCAGGCGGCGTCCCGGGCGCCGTAGCCGCTGCTGAAGGCGGCCTGCCAGACGCCGTGAGGCAGCTCGGGCAGCGGATCCCGGGCCAGAGCCTTGTTCAGGTAGCGCCAGCGCGCCCGATCGCGCTCCGGCAGCTGCGCCACCAGCTCGCGCGACGCCTGGCGGGATCCCACCAGCGCCAGGGGGGCCTGGTCGAAGCGCGCCCGTTCCCGGTTGATGGCGTCCACGAAGTCCTCTTCCAGCTGGTCCACGGTGCTGTTGGAGGCATGGATGGCCACATCGGGCATGACAAAGGCCGAGGGCGGCTCGACGCCCACGTAGAGGCTGAAGAAGAAGGGGCTCTCGGGCAGCTGCCGCTTGACATGGCGCCCCATGCAGACGCGGTAGACCCCCGGCTCCTCGGGAAGGGGCACCTCGATGTCGAAGGCGCCTTCGCCCTGCAGGGGGAAGCTGCGCACCTCGGCCTGGGGATAGCTGACGTGCAGGGCGTAGGTCTCTTTCGAAGCCAGCGTGGCGCCGGGCAGGATGGCCACGCTTCCCGGCTCGTGACGGCGAGGGAAGGGCTCGAAGGCCACCGTGCCGTAGGAGGCCGTGATCAGGCCCAGCCAGTAGTCCTCGGACTCGTGGCGCTCGAGGGTGATGGCCAGCGCGCGCAGGTCGTCATCCTTGACGGCGTCGGCGGTGAGGCCACCCACCAGCTCGACCATCTCGCCGGCCTGGCCAGCGCCGGTCATGAACCAACCCAGCTCGTGGGGAGGATTGGCCAGGCCCACGTGCTCGGCCAGGAACCAGCTGTGGATGTCGTGGACCTCTCCGGCGCGCCGCAGCTGCAGCGCCAGCCGCCCGTAGCGCCGCAGCGCGTCGGAGGCGGCCAGGCGCTCGGCGTCCCCGCCCAGCACCAGCGCCTCCAGCTCGCGCTCCAGCTCGCTGGCGGCCTGCGGCGTGCGCGTGGTCTGGTCGTAGCGCTCGGCAGGTGGGCCCAGCGCTTCTTCGTTGAGCAGGGCTGCGGCGGCCTCGGGCGCCAGCAGCAGGTCGGGAAAGGCCAGGTCGAACTCGCTGGGTTCCTCTTCTTCGGTCTCGGCGCCCAGGGCGGTGGAGGGAGCGAGCAGGAGGGCCAGCAGCGGCAGCGTGCGGAGGATCATGATGACGGCGCTTTCAGGGACAGGTGCGACGCCACCCGTTAACGCCCGCTCCTTCCCTCTCGCCAGAACCGCTCCATGCCCTCGTTCAAACGCTTCCTGGCCGCGGCGCTCTGCATGATCTCGTCGCCCGCGGCTCGCGCGGCCGATGCCGAGCTGCTGCGCTTTCGCTCGGGCCTGCGCGTGGCCTTGCTGCCCATGGAGGCCGCGCCGCGCATCTCGGCCGCCATGGTGGTGGACGCCGGCTACGTGGACGAGGCGGCAGGCCAGGAGGGAGCAGCGCACCTGTTGGAGCACCTCTGGTTCCGCAGCGGCGAGGTCAGCGCCGAGGCACGCCTCTCCTCGGCGGGCTGTGGCTCCAACGCCTTCACCCACCCGGATCGCACCGAGTTCCTGGCGGCCTGTCCGCCGGAAGCCCTGGAGCTGCTGCTGGACCTGGAGGCCCAGCGGCTGGCGGATCCGCTGGCGGGGATCGACGCCGCAGCCCTGCGCGTGGAAATCCTGGTGCTGGAGCAGGAGATGGCCGAGCGTCGCGACTGGCGGCTGCACCCGGTCATGACCCAGGTGGACGCCATGCTCTATCCCCGGGACAATCCCCTGGTATTGCGGCAGGCGCGGGAACCCGAGAGCTACGAGCACCTGGACCTGGAGATCCTGCGGGCCTTCGCCGGCGAGCGCTATCGAGCGGCGGGCAGCACCCTGGCGCTGGTGGGGCGCTTCGATGCGCAGCAGGTGCGCCAGCTGCTGCAGGAGCGCTTCGGGCCCCTGGACGACCAGGCCGGTCCGCGGGCGCGGCGCGTGCCATGGGCCGCTCCCCGTCGCACCCTGCGGCCCGCGCCTCGCACCGTGCAGGCCGATGTCGGGCATCCCGTGATGGTGCTGGCCTGGCCCCTGCCGCACGAGGCCGCCTCGGGCCTGGAGCGACAGGTCATCACCGGCATCCTGCAGCGGGTGGTCGGCGGCCGCTACCGGAACTGGCCGGCGGTCATCTCGGTGGACTGCCAGGCGCCCATCACCACCTACTCCAGCTCCATCTCCTGCGTGCTCGATCTGCAGGACGAGGCGCCGCTGGAAGAGCTGGCCCTGGACCTGCGGGGCGCCGCCGCTGGCCTGTGGAGCGGGGCCAGCGCGCGCCATGTGCGCAAGTTCTTCGAGCCGGCGCGGTCGCAGGCGGCCATCTCCCTGGCCACGGCGCAAGACCTGCTGCTGCCGGTGTCCTCCGGGGCGGCCTCCCTGGTGGCGCATCAGCTCTTCTTCCTGGACGCGGCGGACTTCTTCGGGCTGCAGCGGCAGCGCCTGCGCAGCGCGCGGGCCGCTGACATGCTGGAGCAGGCGCGGCACTACCTGGATCCGCAGCAAGCCCTGGTGCTGGTGGTGGAACCGCAGGAAGAAGAACCGGTTCGGGCGCTTGCTTTCAACGCCGCCGAGGCGCTGCCCCTGGAGCGGCCGGCCCCCGGTGGTGCGGCGCTCAACCCCAGCCGCCCGCTGCTGGCGGAACGCCGGCTGGACAACGGCATGCGCCTGTTGGCCCTGCAACGCCAGGACCTGCACGCCGCCTATGCGGGCCTGCGCTTGCGCCGGCCCGCCAGCCAGGACTGCGACCTGGCATCGGATCTGGCGGACTGGAACTCCCATGGGCCGCAGGACGAGGACTTGCTGCAAGACCTGCTGCTGGGCTCCGGACGGGAGGCCTCGGGCCTGGTGACCACGGCCGTGGCTGAACCCGGCGAGCTGAAGTCCATGCTGCAGGAGCTGCGGCGGGCGGTGGCCGAGCGCGAGCCTATGGTTCAGCATCGCCTGGCCTGGTTCGCCCGCCAGCGCAGCATGCAGCGGCGGCTTGAAGAGGACCCCCGCTACTGGGCGCAGGTCTTGCCTGCCCTGGCCGTGGACGGTGGCGGTCAGCTGCGCTGCCAGGTCTCCGGACAGAGCTTGGTGGCCATGCTGGGGGCCAGCGAGGCGCAGCAAGAGCAGGCCATTGCGGCGCGCTGCCGTCCCGCGCTGGCCGAGCTGACGGTCATGGCCCCCCAGCCCGCCGTAGAGCTGCTCGACGCCGCCGAGAAGGTCTTCGCCAGCTGGGAGGAACCGGGCGATCCCTTGCCCGCCCCGCCCGAGGCCCGGCAGACCTTGCCCGCCCCTCAGCTCTTCCTGCTGGAGGATAGCGATCACGCGCAGGCCAGCCTCAGCTGGCATTGCGGGTTGCAGCGGGCGGAGCCCGCGGCGCTGATGCTGCTCGAGGAGGCCTTGCGCCAGGAGCTCCTTCGCTCGCTGCGCCTGCGCAGGGGCGCTGTGTACGCGCCGCAGGTGAGCGTCGAGAGCAATGCGACAGGAGAGCCATGGCTTTCCGTGCAGCTCCTCTCTTCACCCGAGGCGATGGGTATGCTCCTGGACGGCCTGGAGGCGCAGGTGGGCTCCCTCGGCACGATGGAACCTGGGATTCTGGCGGAGCTCGCCCGCGGCCTTGCGCAGCAGCGCGCTGTCGATAGGGATGCGCCGCCAATCGCGCTGCAGCTGGCGCTGGGAACCCACAGCTTGCATCACCCGGATTTCGTGGCGAGCCTGTCCTCCGATCTGGGTGAACAGACCCCGCAGGATCTGGGGGCGGCGCTGCAGGGTTGCCTGCAGTCCAGCGCCGCTGGCATCGCGGGTCCGTTGGATCCGATCCGCGGCGCGCTGGACGAGAGCGAGCGCAGCTACCAGGTGATCGAGCCGCAGCAGGCGCTGGAGGATCTGCGCGCTCAGCTGGGGGAGTGAGGCCAGTCCGCTCAGGGGCCTCCTACTCGCTGCGGGTGCCGCGGCATCCCGTAATTCGTAGGAGGTCTACCAGCGCCCTCCTTGGTCAGTACGCCCCAGGAGACTCTCTGGGGAGGCGGCGGGACCACCTCCCGCCGCCGATGGGAGCGTGCGCCCAGTTCTGCGGCTGCAATCATCACGCGGGTATCATCACGGACACCCAGCCACGAACACGTCCACAGCGGCCAGGGTGGGCAGGTCGGTGCGGGAGCCGGTGTAGCCGGAAGAGGAGCCCCAGTAGATGTAGGAGTCGATGCCCGAGCTGCTGTCGGAGAGCTGGTTGGCGAAGATCAACTCGCTGTAACCGTCGCCGTCCAGGTCACACGCGGCGACGCTGGTGGCGCCCAGGGTGGAGAGGCTGGTCATGTTGGCCGAGCTGAAGCCGGAGGAGGAGCCCCAGTAGACGTAGGAGTTGGTGGCGTAGCTGCTTGATTCGAGCAGGTTCGCGAACGCGAGGTCCTGGTAGCCGTCGCCGTCCAAGTCGGCGGCGATGACGCCCGAGGCGCCGTTGGTCGGCAGTTCGGTCAGGTTCGACTCGTCGTAGCCGCTCGACGAGCCCCAGTAGATGTAGGAGTCCGCGTACTGGTTCGCGAAGGCCAGATCGTAGTGGCCATCGCCGTCCAGGTCGGCGATCTCCACGTCGGTGCCGCACTCCGTGGCCAGCCCGGTCCGGTCCGAAGTGGAGTAGCCGGTGGAGGTGCCCCAGTAGATGTAGCTGTCGATGGAGGTGTGGCCGCCGGCGACCGCGTTGGCGAAGACGATGTCCTGGTAGCCGTCGCCGTCTAGGTCGGCCACGTCCACACCTGCCGCACCGTAGCTCTCCAGGCTCGTGTTGCTACCGGAGGTGTAGCCCGTGGCCGAGCCCCAGTAGACCTGCGAGGAGATGCCCGTTCCCCCGGAGGAGCTGTAGCGGCTGGCGAATACGAGCTCGCTATAGCCGTCGCCGTCCAGGTCGGCGATGGCGACGTCCCTTGCCCCAGTGGTGGACAGGTCGTCACGGGCGGACGACGAGAACCCGGACGATGAGCCCCAGTAGATGTACGAGTCCGTGGTGAAGCTGCTGGAATCGACCATGTTGGCGAAGACGACGTCCTGGTAGCCGTCGCCGTCCAGGTCGCCTGTGGCCACACCCGCCGCGCCCGCTGTGGGCAGGTCGGTCTTGTCACCCGTCGAATACCCCGACGCCGAGCCCCAGTAGACGTACGAGTCCACGGCGTATCCCCCTCCGCGCCACGCCCACTCGCTACGGTTGTTGGCGAAGATGATGTCCGGGTGGCCATCGCCATCGAGGTCCGAGGGGGTGTCCGCGTCTGTGTCCGAATCGGTGTCGGCGTCCGAATCGGCGTCGGCGTCCGAATCGGCGTCGGCGTCCGAATCGGCGTCGGCGTCGGTGTCTGAGTCCGCATCCGCATCGGCGTCGGCGTCGGCGTCGGCGTCCGCATCCGCATCGGCATCGCTGTCCGTGTCGGCATCGGCCTCGCTGCAGTCCGGCGCTCCCTCGCAGTCGGGATCGTCGCAGTCGTAGGCGCCGTCACCGTCGTTGTCGGCTCCGTCGGCGCATTCTCCGGCGTTCATTCCCTCCCACTCCCTCTCGGTCCTGCAGGACAGGCTCGCGCTGGCTGCCAGCAGCAGCGTGAGGTGACGGATTGTGTGACACGTCATGGATCCCTCCGGAAGCACTGCAGTGCTGGGCGGGTTTTTTGTCTCGAGCGGCAGCAAGGCCTTGGCGGGAGGCTACCACCGAAGCCCCATATCTGTCCATGGTCGTCGTACTGGAGGTGTCCCAACGAGGTTGGCCGGTGCGGAGAACGACCTCCTTCCTCCAGCTGGGGCTTCAAGTCGTTCGTGCAGTTGACAACCTGGCCCCTACCCCTCCAACCGCCAGACGCTCACCGGCGCGCTGACGCCCTTCAAGCGATGCTCCCCCGCGGGCACCAGGCCGTAGTCGGTCTTCAGCCGCGAGACGGTCTCGCCCGTGACCAGCACGGTGGCCTGCAGCGCGCGGGTCAGGGTCTCCACGCGGGCCGCGATGTTCACGGCCTCGCCAATGACTGTGTACTCCATGCGCGAGTCCGCGCCGATGGGGCCGGCGATGACCACGCCGCTGTTGATGCCGATGCCGGCGCCTAGTGGATGTCCGAAGCGACGCTCGTACTCCTGCGAGCGCCGCTGCTGGGCGCGCATCATGGCCACGGCGGCGCGCACCGCGCGATCGGCGTGGTTGGTCTGATCGCGGGGGGCGCCGAAGATGGCCACGATGGCGTCGCCCATGAACTTGTTGACTACGCCCTCTTCCGCTTCCACGTGCGCCACCATCTCGGTGAACCAGCTGTTGAGCAGCTCTACGAGCAGGGGGGGCGCCAGCGCCTCGGACAGGGGCGTGAAACCGCGGATATCCGCGAAGAGTACCGTCACCTCGCGGTTCTCGCCCTCGCGGCTCAGGCGGCCCGACAGCGCCTCCTCCGCCACTTCGCGGGCCACGAAGCGGCCGAAGACCTGCCGGAACTCCTCCTGCTCCTCCAGCATGCGCAGCTGCAAGCGCAGGCGGCGGGCGCGCTCGCGCCAGATCAGGCCGGCGATGGCGAAGGCCGCCAGCACGAAGCCCAGCTGCACGGTCTTGCGCTCCCACCAGAAGGGGGGGATGCTCAGCTCCAGCACGGCGGGTTCGGCGCTCCAGGCGCTGCCCAGGGCGCTGGCTTCCACCTCCAGCCGGTGTGCCCCCGCCGCCAGGCCGGCCAGCTGCAGCGTGGGGGTCCGGAAGGGCTCGGACCAGCCCTCTCCGTCGAGTCGGAAGCGGTAGCGGACGTGCTCTTCGCCGGCCAGGCTGTTGGTGGCCAGGGTCACCTGCAGCTGGTCGTCGCCCGGGCCCAGCGTGGAGAGGTCGCGCACCTGCTCTCCATCTACGCTGATCATGGGCAGGCGCACAGCAGGGGCTTGGGGCTGGGGTCGCAGGCCGGTGGGGCGCACCCAGACAACTCCCTGGCTTGAGGCCATGGCCAGCCACTCTCCCTGGGCCGCCATGGCCGACCACAAGAAGCTGAGGCGCGGCAGGCCCTCGATCTGGCCCAGGCGCCGGGGCTGGCCGGTTAAGCGGTGCAGCCCGGCGAGGCTGGCCATCCACAGGTCGTCGTCCAGCAGGACCATGGCACGTACCAGCGCGCCCTCTTCCAGGCCCGGTACGTGGACGCGCTCCCAGCGACCGTCTTCTTCTCTCCAGATGCCGTTCGCGCAAGCCACCCATAGCTCCTGGTCGCGCCAAGCCGTGGCCGTGGGTGCGCAGCGCTCATCTGGCAGGTCGCCCCTGCGTTGGAAGGCTCCGTCCACGAACTCCCATTGAGAGGTGCGGCCCGTGAAGAAGGGCCTGCCCGAGGGTCCTGGCGGCCCGCCGACCAGGTTGGGCTCCGGGTAGGGGACGGGCTGCCGGTCGCGGTCCTCGACGAAGGCCAGGTGGTTGGCTCCCATGCCCACCACGCCGTGCTCGGGGAACTTCATCAGGTGCAGCTCCTCGGTGATCGCCACCTGGAAGCGCTGCCGCTCATCGGCGGATGGATACCAGTCCACGAAGCCAAGCATGGCCTGGCCATAGAGACCGTCGGGACCGGGGTGGATGGCGTAGGTTCCAGACAGCCATCTGTCTGGTACGAGCGGGCGGGGCTGTAGGTCGGGCCCGATGGCCCAGCCTCCGATGTTGGAGGTCAGGTAGAGCTCCTCGCCCACGCCGTAGAGGTGGCCCGCGCGGTTGGAGCCGAGTCCGGTGTGCGCTCCCCAGAGCCGCAGGTCCGGCTCATCCACCCGCAGCAGGCCCTGGTCCAGTGTGGCCAGCCATAGGGTGCCCTCCTGGTCCACGGCCGCGCGCGTGAAGATCTCGCCCGGCAGGCCCTGCTCCATGGTGAAGCTCTCCCAGCTGCCGTCGGGCGCCTGCAGACGCACCCCCAGGCCGCAGCTGGCGGCCATGCGCCCCTCGCGGAACTCGGCCAGGCCGGTGGTGAAGCAGTCTCTGCGCAGGATTCGCTTGCCGGAGCCCAACAGGTAGATGCCGTCTTCAGCCCCTACCACGACGCCATCCGGCGCGGCCAGCAGGGCGCGCACCGGTGCCTCATGGTGCTTGCTCAGCTCGCCGTCGTGCAGGAGGAAGAGTCCGGCACGGGCCGCGATCCAGAGTCCCTCGTCGCTGTGCAGCACAGCCCGGGGGTGCAGCTGGTCGCCCTCCAGCAGGGTGCTCACTTCATCGCCCTCGATGCGGTATACGCCGTGCTCGTTGGCCAGGTAGACCTCGCCTGCGGGGCCCTCGGCGAAGCCGGCCTTCATCTGGGTGACGTTCTGGGGCAGGAGCAGCTCGCCGTCGCCCTCGTACCAGCGGTACATGCCATGGGCGCATTGCACGTAGACGGCTTCGCTGGTGGCGTGCAGCCCGACGACGTAGGGGGCGGGCAGCTCCGGCGGGGCGCCGATGGGGTGGAAGCGCTGGCCGTCGAAGCGCGCCGCGCCCGACTCGGTGCCCACGAAGAGCGCGTTCTCCGGGCTGATGGCCAGGGCGCGGATCTGGCCGCCGGGCATGCCCTCGGGGGGGCCGAAGACCTCGTAGAGGAAACCGCCGGGAGGCTGGGCCGCGCCTGCCGGTGGTACCAGGAGCGCGAGCAGGAAGATGAGCAGGGCTGCGGGCGAAGCTGCCATGACGGACCCCGGAGGCTTGGGGACTGTAGCACGGACGGGTCCCACGATGACGCTCCCTTTGGCGAGTCGCCTCTCTGCACTGCGTCCGCGGCCCGAGAAGGCCTACCGGTCCCCCTACGCGGACCGCTGCGGCTCGATTGCCTGGCCAGCCGCATTGTGGTCGGGGGCCTCCACGAGTGAACGCTTTCCCGGGAAACAGGCACGACATGATTGGAAGCCATCATTTCCAGTCATCCGAGGCATCCCGTGCTGGCTGCCCTCCTGCTCTCCATCCTGTTCCTGTGCGCAGCACGCGCAGAGGCCGCCTCCCCATCCGTCGCGGCGCCCTCGGTTGGATCCCACGAGCAGGTGCTGGCAGCCGCGTTGGCGCTCGCGGCGGCCGGCCGGACCGACTCGGCCCGGCTGAGCCTGCAGTGGCTGCTCGAACAGGAGATCACGCCGGATCTGCAGCGGCGAGCCGAGCGAGAGCTGACCACGCTGCCGCGCAGCCTCAGGAACCTGCGACCCGCCATGGAGCTGGCCGTCTGGCAGAGTGCACTGGGCGCCTACCTGCTGGGCCCCCACCTGGCGCGTCTCAGCTACGATCCCTCGCGTAGCGCCGCGCCCTACTTCGCGGGGGCCGCGGCCGGGGCGCTGGCCGGGACCGGCTCGGCCATCTGGTTGAGCGCCGGGACCGGGCTCGACCAGGGCCGGTCCACGACCATCATGACCGCCCAGCAGCTGGGCGGCTTCAACGGCGCGGCCATCGGTTGGCTCGTGCATGACGGCGACGTCCCCTGGGCCGCGGGACTGCTGGTCGGGGTTGGGATCGGCACGGCCGGCGGTTACCTGCTGGCGCTCAGCGATCCCGATCCGGGCCTGGCGCTCGCGGCTCAGTCCGGGATGGTGTGGGGGCTCGGCCTGGGGTTGGCGACGGCCGTGGTCCTGGAGCGGTGGGACCGACAGCTCATGCTCTGCTTGCTGGTCTGTTCCGATCTCGGTGTTGCCGTCGCTTTCTCCCTGGCCCGCTGGCGGGGCGCCTCGCGCCAGCAGGTCTGGATGGCAGACCTCGGGGGCTTGCTGGGAACCGGCTCCGGCTTGCTCGTAGTGGGGTTCTTGTACGGTGTGGCCGACACGGGCCATCGAGTGAACGCGATCATCGTCACCGCGATGGGCCTGGCTGGAGGCGCCACGGGCGCGCTGTTGGCCGAGCGCCTGGCGCGCGCGCGCAAGCTCCCTGTCGCCACGGCGCTGTTGTCGGGCAGGTTCGGGCGAGCCCGGCTGGGCCTGCCCCTTCCCAGGATCCAGGTGGCCAGCGACGGCTTCGCGCTGGCGCTGCCCCTGGTCGACTGCCGCTTCTGAGGGAGCCCGTGATGCTCGCTTCGCTGCTTCCCCTCACCCTGGCCGCCTCGCTCTCCTTGGCGGTTCCCCCTGCTAGCGAGGAAGCGTCGCTGCAGGCCCCTGCCGAAGTGGCTCCCGGATCCGCCAGCGCCCCAGGCGAACTCGATGGCGTGCTGCAGGCAGCCTGGGCGCTGCAGGCGCGCGGTGAGCCCGAGGCCGCGCGGGACTTGCTGGAGTGGCTGCTCCAGCAGCAGCAGGAACCCTCCGCCAGGCAACGCGCCGTCTCCATGCTGGCAGAGCTGCCCCCCAGCCGCGAGGAGGTGCTGGCGGCCGTGCGTTTCGCGGCCTGGCAGGGCTCCCTGGGGGCTTTCCTGCTGGGCCCCAACCTGGCCGTGGCAGGAGCCCTCGGACCTGCCGAGGCGCCCTATTTTGTCAGCAGCCTGCTGGGTGGAGGCCTGGGCATGGGCTCGGCGCTCTATCTATCCTCCGGCCTCGGCGTGGACGAGGCAGGCGCCACCATCATCGCGGCCTCCCAGCAGCTGGGCGGCTTCAACGGCGCGGCGCTGGGCTACACCCTGGCCCCCGATTGGCCCTGGGTGGGCCTGCCCGCGGGCATCACCCTCGGTGTCGCGGCCGGATCGGTCGCAGGCTACCTGCGCGCCTCGCGCGGTGCCGACCGCGACCTGTCCTTGGCCCTGCAGTCCGGCGCCTTCTGGGGCCTCGGCCTGGGTCTTTCGGCCCTGACTTTTACGTACGGCTGGGAGCGGCTGCAAGGAGGCTCGCTCCTGCCCTTGGTGCTGGCCTGCGATATAGGCGCGGCGGGCGGTTGGGCCCTGGCACGCGCCACGGGCGCCACACGGGAAGACCTGCGGCTCTGGAACCTCGGTGGTGCGTTGGGCGCCTTCTCCGCCTACGGCTTCGCCTGGCTCACCAGCCGGGTCATCTGGTACACGCCCCACGGCGTGGCGGCCTTCATCACCGTCTCCGGGCTGGCTGGCGCTGCGCTGGCGATCCTCTTGCCGCGGCGGCTCGGCCGACCGCGCTCCGTACCCGTGGCCAACGCCCTGATCTCCGGTCAACGGGGCGAGCTGGCGCTCAGCCTGCCGGCACCCACGGCCCTACCGTCCGCTGGCGGCGTGCAGCTGGGCATGTCCCTGGTCGACTACCGCTTTTGAGGAGCGCGCCATGTTTCGAAGACGCCCCTGCGGTCCTTGTCTGGCTCGTCAGGCCCGTGTCGCGCTGCTGGCGCTGCCGCCGGCGGGCTGCGTAGCCGTCGATCCCGATCCCGCTCTCTTCAAGTTCCTCGATTGCGCTCAGATGCAGGCCTATATGGCGCGCCAGGCCGAGCAGGAGGTGCTCTGGGAACACCGTTGGGAGCCTGGTGGCTTCCTCTCCGCCATCTTTGGGGCCGAGTATGAGGTCCATTCCTACGCGGGATACGCGTATCCACCGAGCTCCTACAGCAGCACCAACCTGCAGGAGGCCGGGGTCGACGAGGCCGACCTGGTGAAGACCGACGGCAGCAGGCTCTACTCACTGGCCGACGGCAACTTGGTGGTCAGTCAGGCCTGGCCCTACCAGGAGGCGGCCGAGCTCGCCCGCGTCGCCTTAGACGGTACGCCCGATGGCATCTACCTCTACGGCGACACGGTCGTGGCACTCTCCGATGTGCTCGGGGCGCCTGCGCCGCGCTCGGGCCAGGGCGTGCGGGCGAGGGATGGCCAGCCCCTGACCCTGGTCACCCTGGTCGATGTGAGCGATCCCGCCCAGCCCGAGGTGGTCCGCGAGACCTACGCCCAGGGCTCCCTGGAGGCCACGCGGCGCATCGATGACCGCCTGTTCGTGGTCACCCACCACGATCTCAAGCTGGCCGCCGGCGCCGAAGACGTGCGTGAGGCCAGGCGCCTGGTGGAGGCCGCCGAGCCCAGCGATTGGCTGGCCTGGCGCTGGGATCACTCGCTCGGTGTGGAGGGCTGGAGCGTGAGCAAGGACACCATTTGCGACTGCAGCGAGGTCTGGGCCTCCGAGCGCGAGGGGGGCACCTGGTTGGTCTCGGTCATGTCGCTGGACCTGGGCGATCCCCTCTCGAGCTTCGCCGGCGAGGCTGTGGTGGGCGAGGTCGAGACGGTCTACGCCAGCGCGCAGGCCATCTACGTGGCGGCCACCGAGTACAGCTACGGGCCCTTCCCCACCATGGACGACAGCCTCGACACCATCGTGCACGCCTTCGACATCAGCGCCGCCGACTCCCATCCCGTCTATGCGGCCAGCGCCAAGGTCACGGGCACGCTGTCGGATTCCTTCGCCCTGTCCGAGCACGAAGGCGTGCTGCGGTTGGCCACGACCGAGTACGTGGACACCCCCTCGGTGCAGGTGCACAGCCTCCAGGAGCGGGGGGGCGCCTTTGAGCACCTGGACGCGCTGCGCGGCCTGGTGGAGGGCGAGGAGATCTACGCTGTGCGCTTCGCGGGCGACCTGGGCTACGTGGTCACCTACGAGGCCTGGATGGGCGACCCGCTCCTCAGCTTCGACCTGTCAGATCCCGGGGACATCCGGCTGGGCGGCGCGCTGGAGGTCAGCGGCTTCTCCAACTACCTGCACCCCATGGACGAGGACCACCTGCTGTCGGTGGGCATGGACGAGAGCCGCTCGGGCTCATGGCAGCTGGCGGTCTCCCTCTTCGACGTGTCCGATCTGTCCGAACCCTTGCTGTCCGACCGCGAGCTGCTGGACGCCTGGGGGTCGGAGGCCCAGTCCGACCACCACGCCTTCAACTACTTCGCCGCCCAGGACGCGCTGGCCATCCCCAGCTGGGCGCTGGAGGGCGATCCCGTGCTGGAGGTGCTCGTGGCCACTCCCGAGGGGCTGGAGCCCAGCGGCCAGCTGCGCCAGGACCAGGTGCTGGAGGCCTTCTCCACGGACGCCAGCTCCTGCGCGTTCATCCGCCGCAGCGTGATCATGGACGATCTCGTCTACGGCGTCGGATCGGCGGGCTTCACGGTGGCAGCCCTGGACGCGCCGCAGGACGTGCTGGCGGCGGTGCCCTTCGGGGGCCTGGATCCCTGCAACGACTACGAGGAGATTGTGTGGTGGTAGGGTCTTGGCCACGGATGCGGCCATCAGGCGGAAGGAGCGTTGCGCCGCAACAGGGGAAGCCTACCGCGTCAGGAATCCGGTTGGATGAGTCCTGACTGTGCCATGGATTGCCACTGGGCTCTCTGGGGGTCCACCCGCGGATGAGATTCGGGCTCAAAGAGCCCAGGTCCACGATGAGCCCCATTCCACGCCAGCGCTCGTCCAACAGCAGCGCGGGAGCGTCGTGGTCCCGATCCGGGCTGATCTCGATGGCGACGACGTCGTTGCGACCCGGCGAGAGGTGCGTGCGGACCTTCAGGCCGGCCCGGAAGCTCTGCGACTATCGTTGCATCGGGTGGCGGGCCCGTGATGGATGGTGGCTGCCGGGGTGTCGTCGGTGGCGGTTCCTACGACGGGCCAGGGAGCATGGTGCCTGCCGTCGCATCGGGTGGTGGGCCCTTGTCCCACGTGGGTCGTCCGCACCTCCCTCCCGTCTCCGAACCGGTAGACCAGCCCCCCTTCGCAGCGCTCGACGCCGAGCAGCCCGTCGTGGACGAGGTGGTGGTGGACATTGCACATAGTAAGCAGATTTTCCTCGGCGTTGCCTCCGCCGTCGATGCGGTAGGTCAGGTGGTGCAGGTCCAGCCAGAGGCGGTTGCTGCAGCCCGGCACCTGGCAGCGGTGGCGGTCGCGTTGCAGCACGGCCCGGCGGGTGGCGGGCGGGATGAAGCGCGAGAGGTGGCCCCGCTTGGGCCCTTGGCGCATCTCCAGGATCTCGGCGTCGCAGAGCGCCTGACCCACGTGGGTATCCGAGACCTCGGCCTCGGGCGTGGAGAAGTCTCCGCAGCGGGGGCAGTGCTCGACTGCGATGCGGAAGCGCTCGCCCGTGGGCGCCTCGGAGCTGTCCATGTCTTCCAGGACCCTGGCCGCCATCTGCGCCAACAGCGCGCCGTCCCCCAGCTCTTCTCGCGACACGCCCGCGGCGGCGCGGATGGCGGCCAGCGCGGCCTTCACCTGCTCGGCCTCCACCGGCTCCATGGAGAAGCTCATCCGCTCGGGCCCGGCCTCCTTGGTCATGTCGCCGCTGGGAGGCTCGCCCGGGCGGTGGGCGGCCACCATACGCTCCAGCTCGCGGTTGGCGCACCGGCTGGCCACCTCGATCCACTCCGCCTCGGTCTCGGGCGTGATCACGGAGAGCAGCTCCCGGGCCTTGGTCCAGCCCAGCGCGCCCGAGGCCAGGGCCTCGTCCAGGCCGGGCAAGTCGGGCAGGGCCCGGCCGATGCGGACCAGCGCGCTGGTCTTGCGCGCCTTGAGCTGCAGCTTGATCCTGGCGTAGTCGCAGATGTTGGCGTAGCCCAGGTCCAGGAAGTGCCGCTTGTCCGCCATCTCGGATAGGAGAAGCGCAAGATCGCGCTCGGCGCTGCACAGCCTGGCGTGGGCCTGCAGGATCCGCTCGTCGAGCTCCTGGGCTGGGATCATATGATGGGGCATCGTCTGCATCGTTTCTCCCGTTGTTCAGCTACAAAGAACATAACTCGCCGATCTCCGGCTCTCTGCGCGCCACCTGGAGGCGTCCCCGGGCCCTCTGACCCCTTTCGACGAGGGCAGGGCCCGCGCGAGGCCTCCTGCGGGCGCTCCGGGCCTCACAGGGGCACGCGTAGAGGGACTCCCGGACCAGGGCGATGACGCGCTTTGAAAGCTGTCAAGGGGGAAATCCCAGGTTGTGATCCGGATCAGCTGCCGTATCGCGTCATCACTGCAGGGACAGGGCCCTGGTTCCTCGCGCACGGTCACCCGGATGGGAACCGGCTTCGACATCCTGCGCCGGCATCGCGTCGGCCGCTCGAGAAGGGGCCTCCTCGACGCCGCGAGAACGGCCAACTCGGCGGCAGCGTTTTTTCCCGGCTTCAATCTATGCGACTCGCAGACCTCCCGCACGTGCCAGGCCTTCACCCACCCACCCCGGGCTGCGAGCCGCCGGGCCACCACACCCGGATCGGGGATCTCCGGAGCCTCCCGGAGGGTCACGGCCACGGATGCGGCCATCAGGCGGAAGGAGCGTTGCGCCGCAACAGGGGAGGGAGGGCTACGGGCTTCGGACCGCGGGCCACCGACGACCTTCGGGGGAATAGGGCTTCGCCGGTGCTTCTTGGAGGCCGACCTGGAGCTTGGAGCCTGGAGCCTGGAGCCTGGAGCCGAAAACCCAGCCAACTCGAAGGTTGCTTTCCGAGCAGCTGGCCGCGCCGATGACCAAGGCCGGTGTAGGGGGTGGTTGCCTACTCCGGCCCAGACTTGACCCCCACCAACGCCGCCCCCAACGCCCCCACGTGCTGCGGCCAGGGCGGCAGGAGCACCTGGGCGCCCAGCACCTGCGCCAGGATGCCCACCATGGGCGGGTTGTGGGCCACCACGCCGCCGGTGGCCACCACCTCGCCCGAGATGGCCAGCAGCTCCAGCACGCGGCGCGCCACCGAGTCCAGGGCGGCGCGGGCCAGGTCTTCGGCCTGCACGCCGGCCCGGATCTGGGACAGGATCTCGGTCTGGGCGAAGACCGTGCAGTAGGAGCCGATCTTGACCGTCGGATCCTGGCTGCGCTCGGCCAGCTCCGAGAGCTGCTCGATGGGCTGCTTCAGGCGCAGGGCGATCTCCTCCAGGAAGGAGCCGGTGCCCGCGGCGCACTTGCGGTTCATGGCGAAGTCCAGGCGCCGGCCCTGGGCGTCCAGGCGGATGATCTTGCTGTCTTGCCCGCCGATGTCCACTACGGTGATGGCGCGCGGGAAGTGGTGATAGGCGCCGCGGGCGTGGCAGTCGATCTCGGTGCGGCTGCCCGTGGCGAAGGCCACGTTGCTGCGGCCGTAGCCGGTGGAGGTGATCGCGCCCACCTGCTCGGCTGGGGTGCCGGCTTCGGCCAGGGCCTGCTGGAAGGCGCGCTCGGCGGCGCCGGCGAAGTCGGCGGCCGAGTGGCACAGGCCGCGGCCCACGACCTGGCGCTGCTCGTCGAGCAGCACGGCCTTGGTGCTGGAGGAGCCTACGTCGATGCCGGCGGAGAGGAGCATGGAGTGGATCTATCCGGTCGGCGTCGAGGTGTTGATCCATGGTACGCTGATGGGGCACTCGGCTATAGGGGGTGCATCGTGAAACCAGCTTTCCTCACCTGTTTCCTGATGCAGGCCTGCGCCGACTCGGCGCCCGGATTCCGAGGCAGCGTCCAGGAAGAACCGATTCCCTGCTATGCGGACGCCGACGGCGATGGTTTCGGCGACGACGGCGACATCGTGCAGGAGGTCGATTGCCCCTCTGGCTACGTGGAGCGGGGCGGCGACTGCGACGACGCGGAGACGGCGGCCTACCCGGACGCCGAGGAGGTCTGCGACGAGCTGGACAACGACTGCGACGGCGAGACGGACGAAGGTCTGCTGCAGACCTGGTATCTGGACTGGGACTGGGACGGCT
>CAYVQL010000117.1:0-30174 GCA_964454135.1 uncultured Enterobacterales bacterium
CGATGAAGGGGAAGGGGACGAGGTCGAAGAGGAGGAAGGGGGAGAGGAAGTAGAGGTGGAAGAGCCGGAGGAAGAGCCCGAGGAAGAAGAAACGGCCGAGGACGAGGAAGAGGAAGAGCCCGCAGAAGAGGAAGAGCCCGACAAGCCCAAGAAGAAGAAGAAGAAAAAGAAGAAGGACAAGAAGAAGAAGAAGAAGAAGAAGAAGAAGGACGGCGATGTCCGACGCCGCCGGGCCAGGGGCGAGATCGCGCTCGACGCCCAGACCGGCCGCGAGCAGGTGCTGGCCTACTTCGAAGGACTGGTGGAGGGTCTGCGCCGCGGCACCGTGTTGCTCGAGCAAGACGAGATCTGTCTCAAGCTGGCCGTGCCCGATCGCGTACAGATCAAGGTCGAGGCCAAGCGCAAGAAGAAGAAGGCCAAGATCAAATTCGCGCTCGAATGGGATTCGCTGGTCCCCTCCGGCCTGAAGCTGGAGTAGGGCCGCCCCTCAGGGCCCCCCGCACCTCAGCACCACCCCCGGCCCGTCGGGGACCACGGCCCAGCGCGCTGCGCGTCCATGGCGCGCCAGCAGCGCCTGCAGGCCCTGCTCCACGCTCGACACGGCCTGCAGGCCCAGCGCGGCCACCTGTGCCCCCTGCAGGCCTTCTGAGAAGATGTGCACCGGGTGCCGCAGCGCCACCTGCAGGGTCTCCTGGGCGCACCACTGGTCGGGCAGGAAGAACTCGCCCCGATGCAGGCGCTCGAGGAAGGCCCGCGGCTCGTCCACCATGCCCAGCACCTGCTGGTAGGCGGCGCTGCCCAGGCCTTCGGGGCAGCGGCAGGCGATCAGGATCTCTCCCCCCGGGCGCAGCGCGGGCGTGGCGCCGGTCATGCCCTTGACGGCCTGGTAGAGGCTGCAGTCCAGCGGCGCGCCGCCGTTGGTGGTCAGCAGAAAATCCAGCGGCCGCTCCACGTGGCGGACGCAGTGCCGTGCCAGAAAATCGCAGCCCGCCTGGTGGGCGTGTACGGCGTGCCCGGCGAAGATGGCCGTGGCGCGGTGGCGGCGATCCACCGTCAGGTTCACCAGGAAGTCCGCGCCGGCCAGCTCCAGGGCCTCCAGCGCCGCGCTGTGGAAGGGATTGCCCCGCAGCTGGCCGCTGGTGGTGCGCGCATGCGCGATCATCGCCGGGCCGTGCAGCACGCGCACCGTGTCCAGCCCCGTGATGCCCGGCAGGATGGACTTGCGCCCGCCCGAGTAGCCCGCCCACATATGCGGCTCGATCAGCCCGGTCAGGATCTTGAGATCGGCCTGAGCGTAGATCCGGTTGATGCGCAAGGGCACGCCCTGGGAGAGGCTGCCCACCTCCACCAGCTCTTCTTCCGCCGAGGCGCGATGGTCGATGACCTGGAAGCGGCGTGCCAGCTCGGACGACAGCAAGGCCGCGTGCTCCTCTGGCGTGGACGGTCCATGGATGCCCTTGGCCACCAGGATGCGGATCCCGGCCCGCGGGATGCCCGCCCGCAGCAGGACCTCCACGATGGGCGGCAGCAGCTGGTGGTGGGGCACGGGCCGGGTCTGGTCGCTCACCACGATGCAGGCGTCGCGCCGCCCGCGGGCCAGCTGCTCCAGGGGGGGCGTGCCCTGGGGATGTTCCAGCAGCCGGGCCACCTCGGCGGCGGGATCCGGCAGCGCAGGCGGCTCCCGGGCGCTCAGCACGCCGGCGAAGCCCGGGCTGGCCGGCAGGTCCGCCAACAGGCCGCTTTCCCCGTAGCGCAGTCTCACAGCAGGCATGTACGGGCCCTCCTTCCTGTTGGCCTGGGATATCCCGCATATGCGGCGTGAGCCCCCAGGGCGCTTGCCCATGACGCCTCCGCCGTGGCATCTTGCGGATCCCGCACACCTGCGCAGCCCATGCCCCACCTCCTCTCAGCGCTGCTCACCCTCCTGCTGTTCCAGAGCTGCGGCTCCCAAGCACCTGTCGCAGGAGGGCAACCCGCTCCCGGCGACAGCGCGCCCGCGGACAGCGATCCGCCGCAGGATCCCTGCGACACCTGCTGGCACGCCGACGCGGATGGCGACGGCTACGGCAACCCCGCCGACTGCGTCACCAGCTGCCAGCCACCCGCCAACGCCGTGCAAGACGGCACGGACTGCCACGATGGCGACGCGGCGGTCCACCCGGACGCGCAGGAGCGCTGCAACGGACGGGACGACGACTGCGACGGCGAGGCGGACGAGGATTTCGAGGCGCCCCTGGACAGCTGGTATCGAGACGGAGACGGCGATGGCTGGGGTGACGTTCAGCAGGTCCAGCCGGCCTGCGACCAGCCTGAAGGCTCCGTCCCCCAAGGCTGGGACTGCGACGACGGCGCCGCGGCCGTCCACCCCGGCGCCCAGGAGCGCTGCAACGGCCTGGACGACGACTGCGACGGCGAGACGGACGAGGCTTGCCCCGGCGAATGCGGCGACGGCATCACCTCCGGGGCCTTCGAGGAATGCGACGACCAGGACGACCTGGGCTGCCCTGGCCTCTGCTCGGCCCACTGCGCCTGCCCCTCAGGCCCCACGGGTTCTCTCCAGCTGCACATGATCGACGTCGGCCAGGGCGACGCCCTGCTGCTGATCTCGCCCGAGGGCTTCACCCTGTTGATCGACGCCGGCGGATCCTCGGCCTGCGACGACGTCACCGGCTACCTGCAGGACCTGGGCATCGACAGGCTGGACTACACCCTGGTCACCCACCAGCACGCCGACCACCTGGGCTCCATGGACGACCTGTTGGCGCGGCACTGGGAGGTAACCACCTGCTTCGACAACTACGGCACCTTCAACAGCCACAGCGACTGGGCCTATCGCCGCAGCGCGGGCCGCCGCCGCCAGCGCCTGGCTGCCGGAGGCCAGTTGGACCTGGGATCCTCCCTGGACGTGGAGGTGCTGCGCAGCCACACCGCCGACAGCAACGAGAACAACAACTCGCTGGTCCTACTGGTGGAGTACGGCGAGCTGCGCCTGCTGCTGGGCGGCGACTGCGAGACCGAGCCCTGCGAGCAGGAGCTGCAGCCTGGCCTCGTCGACATCTACAAGGTCCATCACCATGGAGCCTCGGACGCCTCATCCGCAGCGCTGCTGGATGAGATGATGCCACTGGTGGGCCTGATCCCCGTGGGCTGGGGCAACAGCTATGGGCACCCCCACAGCGAGACGCTGGATGCGCTCGAGAGCCGCGCCATCGACATCTACCGCAGCGATACGGACGGCGACCTGGTGGTGCTCTCCCAGGGCGAGGGCTTCACCGTCAACGGGAGGGAGTATCCCTAGAACAGGACGCGCCTGGCGCAGGGCCGGCCTGCTCTGCGCCCTGCTGGCCTGCAGTCCCGCGCCCGATCCGGCCCCCGAGCGGCCGGCCCCGGACGGGCTCGAGACGCACCGCGCCGTCTTCGGAGGCGACCTCTTCCTGGGTCGGGCCATCAACAACGCCCTGCACGATCCCAAGCGCCGCGCCGGCATGCTGGCGGGCCTGCGGCCCCTGCTGGAGCAGGCCGATCTGGCCGTGATCAACGGAGAGGGCGTCATCTCGGCCGGGGGCGGCTTCACCTACAAGGGCGAGCCCCAGTCCCATATGTACCGCGCCCATCCCCTGATGACGGAGGTCCTGGCCGAGGCTGGCATCGACGTGGTGGCCGTGGGCAACAACCACGCCTGCGACTACGGCCGCCCGGCGCTGCAGGAGATGCTGGACCGGCTGACGCTGGCGGGCCTGGCCTACGCCGGAGGGGGGCACGACGACGCGGACGCGCGCCAGCCCAGCTACCACCGGGTGGGAGACGCGGTGCTGGCCGTGGTGGGGGCGGACCTGACCCGCGCTCGGCATTGTCGCGCCGACCAGGACCAGCCGGGCCTGCTGCACTTCGACCTGCAGCACGAGCTGGACGAGGCCACCCAGGCCCTGACCGAGATCCTGCACCAGGCCCGCGAGCACGCCCACGTGGTCCTGCTGACCCCGCACTGGGGCCAGAACTGGGCCGACGAGCCGGCGCCCGAGCACCGCGAGCTGGCCCGGCGCCTGATAGCCGCCGGCTACGACGGCATCCTGGGGCACTCGGCCCACGTGCTGCAAGGCGCCGAGCTGATCGACGGCAAGCCCGTGATCTACGACATGGGCAACGTGCTGCTGGACTACGATCCCAGGATCGCTGCCACCGCCTCTTTGCTCTGGGAGCTCGAGTTCACCCGGGCGGGCATCACCGCCGCCCATGGCCACCCCCTGTCGCTGAGGACCAACCGCAGCGCGCTGGCGCGCGGCGAGCGCGCACGCCCCATGCTGGAGCGCCTGCAGCGGCTCAGCGCCGAGCTGGGAACCCCGGTGGAGCTGCAGGGCGACAGCGCCCTGCTCCGCTGCGATCCCGGCGGACTGCGGGGCCCTGAGCTGGTGGCGCCGCCACCTGCTCGCCAAGCCCCCGCCCAGCTGCGCCGCGCCCCCAGCGACACGCTGCAGCCGGCGCTGCCCTCCTGCGCCGAGGCCGCACAGCTGCGCTACGCCAACGGCGTGTCCCTGTTGGGCTACAAGCTGCTTCTGGAAGAGATCCCGCCCCACGGCGGTCAGCTGGTGCTGCTGTACTGGACGACCGAGCGGCCCATCGAACGCAGCCTGCTGGTCCACCTGGAGAGCCGGGGCAAGGACCGCCAGGGCGAGGCGCAAACGAACCTGGCCAGCCACCTGCCCGGGGACTGGCTGCTGCCCACCACGGACTGGCAGCCGGGCCAGGTGATCGCCGACTGGACCCTGTTCCGCCTCAAGTACTGGCCCGATCCCGCGGTCTCCTACTTCGTGGGGCTGTGGGACGGCCAGCGCATGCTGCAGCCCATCCGCAGCGATCGCCCGCTGGAGGACGGCCAGCTCTACCCCCTGGGAACCGCGCGGCGTCGCAAGGGCGCAGAGGGCAGCTTCGAAGTGCTGGAGCGCTTCCGGGCCTCGGGCTGTCACCCGCAGTGAACGCCCTCAAGGCCCCAAGTAGGTGGGGATGGCGTCGCCCTGCAGCCAGGCCTCCATCATGGGATCCTCCAGCAAGCGGCCGATCACGCGATAGCGCGAGGTGTAGCTGAAGGCCTCTGTCGGATCCTGGCAGGTGACCTGTTGAGGGTCGAGGTAGGAGGAATCGCAGAAGCGCACCTGACCGCCGTCGCGCACCAGAAAGCCCACGTGGCAGTCCAGGCCAGCCAGGTACAGGCCGTCACCGTGGCGCTCCAAGGGCTGCAGCGAGTCCTCCACGCTGCGGTCGCTGAAGCGCCAGGTGCGATCCCGGGGTGCCAGGCTGCGGATGATCCACTCCGAGGCCTGCTGCGCCATGCGAACGCGCTCCACGCGAAAGCCGGCGTCCTCCAGCAGGGTGCTCACGAAGTATCCGCAAGCGATTTCGCCCTGACCCGGCACCTGGCTGGTGCCCCAGAAGTCCCAGGGCGTGCCCTGCCAGGCCGGCAGCAGCTCGTCCACGAAGCGCCGAAAGACCAGCGTGCGGGCCTCGGTCATCACCGCCTGCCGCTGCTCTGGCGCGGCCTCGGTCCAGCGCCGCCCCAGCGCCTGGCGCTCGGCCTCCAGGGCGCCCACCCGCTGCAGGTAGTCCCGATCCGGCTCGACGGCCAGGACGCCATGCAGCAAGAGAAGGGGTAGCAAGAGCGGCATCACCAGGCTGGACACCGGGCACGGCCAGCGGTTCCCTGCCACGGGTCGCGGCTGCCCGGATGGCGCGATAGTCTGTGGGGAGTCAAGCACACACGGCCTGATATGCACCGGCAATCGCGCAAAACCCTGTATCTGCCCAGCCTGTTGTGGCTATCGCTCCTTTCCGCCTGTAGATGCGGAGAGCCCCCCTGCAACCCCTGCGTGCTGCAAGATTACAACAACTACCGATACAGCGCCGAGCTGGACGCCCCGGTGCACGAGCTGCTGTCCGCTGCGGACGTGCGCTTCGACTGGTCGGACGTCAGCACCAATATGCGCGGCCAGGAGCTCGACCCGGCGGACATCGACGAGGTCTGGCTGGTGGTCTTCCAGCACTGGGATCCCGAGCCCCTGGCAGCCGGGCTCGCCAGCGACACCATCCTGCAGCAGGACGTGACCCTCTTTCTGACCTACGACAACAGCGACAGCAGCTGCAACCTGAGCGACTTCAACCTGCACGGCAACTACCTGGATCCTCAGCAGTACTTCTACGCCGACCGCGGCACCTGGATGGTGGTGCTCAACTCCAGCGCGCTGGGCAGCGTGCAGACCCTGACCATGATGGTGGCCGCGGACGAGAGCACGCAGACCGAGGTGATCATCGACGACGACAGCGCCGTGCTCAGCACGGACGTGGACCTGAGCTCGCTGACGCCGCTGGTCATGCCCGACCATCCCGACGTGCTGGTGGACTGGTCCGAGCTGCGCACCGACGGCCTGGGCAACGGCATGTCGGTGCACACCATCGACATCCTGCGGGTGGCCCGCTACGACGAGGCGCTGGACGAGATCGAGCAGCGCTTCTTCGAGCTGGAGGATCTGGCCGAAGAGAGCTGGACCATGGAGGTGGGTGGCACGCTGGAGGCCGATCTGGCGGGCCTGCAGGGAGACCACAGCTTTGAGGGCGTGGTGGGCGAAGGCAGCTGGCTGATGGGCCTGGAGTGCTCCAGCTGCGACAACCCGGCCCCCCGTTTCCTGACCGTCTTGATCCCCGATTGAAGGAGCCTCGCCCATGCGTCAAAACCTCCGCCTTTCCATGCTCGTCAGCGCCACCCTGCTCCTGGGCGCCGGCTGCGACGACGAGCTCGACAGCGCCGAGCCCGACACCATCGACGAGGCCACCGGCGTCACCGTCGAAGCCGAGCTGACCGACATCGCCACGGTGGTGCGGATCACCTGGAGCACGCAGCAGGACAGCACCGGCTACGTGAGCTTCTCCCACGAGGACTACCAGGCCCAGACCCCCAGCGACGGACCAGCCACCGAGCACGAGGCGCTGCTGCTGGGCCTGCCTGCCAACAGCGACGTGACCTACCAGGTCTGCCTCGATGAAGACGGGGGCGAGGTCTGCGGCGAGGAGCGCACCACCACCACCGGTTCCCTGCCGGCCGAGCTGCCGGAGATCACCTTGGCCACCGCCGATGCCGCGCTGCAGTCCAACAGCTTCGTCTCGGTCACCCTGCTCTCGGGGGACCACCTGGGCTACAACCTGGCTATTCTGGACGGTCAGGGGCGCTACGTCTGGTACTTCGCGGGCGATCCCCCGCCCACCCGCACGCTCTTCTCCGCCGACAAGCAGTGGGTGATGTTCAACCAGAACGCCACCAGCGCGGAGGCCAACGGCCAGGTCGTGAGGGCGGCGATGGATGGCTCCAGCATGGAGATGGTCAGCGTACCGGGCGCCCACACCGATTTCGCCGAGCTGCCCGACGGCACCCTGGCCTCGCTGTCCTGGGACATCCAGGAGATCGTCACGGAGACCGAGACGCGGCGCGTGGCCGGGGACCGCATCGTCGAGACCAGCCCCGACGGCGAGAGCACCGAGGTCTGGACCATCTGGGACGACATGGAACCCGGGGAAGACGAGCGCTTCGGCACCGGCTGGTATCCCGACGACAAGACGGTCGAGGACTGGACCCACGCCAACTCCATCTCCTACGACGCCGATCAAGACGCCTACTTCGTCACCTTCTTCCAGTTCGACGGCCTCTGCAAGGTGGACCGCGCCAGCGGCACGATGGCCTGGATGCTCTCCCCCGAGTTCGAGGATTTCCAGAGCACGGACACCGACTATCCGGTGTCCAATCCCCACAGCGCCAAGGCCATCGGCGACGATCTGCTGGTGCTGAACCGCGGCTGGTTCGAACCCGACGAGTGCTCCGAGGCGGCCGAGGTCAGCCTGGATCTCGAAGCCGGCACCACCTCCAAGCAGTGGTCCTACATGACCGAGGACTGCCTGCAGAACGTGGCCCTGGGCGAGGCCTACCGCCTGGACAACGGCAATACCTTCGTGATCTGGTCCTCGTCGGGCCAGATGGACGAGGTGACCAGCGACGGGGAGCTGGTCTGGCGCGTCAACGCCGACCTGGGCACCGCCTTCGGCTTCGGGCTGCCGTTTTCGAGCTTCTACTAGCGCCTGGTACGCGCCTGGCGCTGTTCCAACAGCGGTCTCAGCTCACGGCGAAACTGGCGCGGTGAGAAGCCCGGACAGCGCGTGTGGGAAGCCAGCTCGCGATGCCCGGCCACGTCTTCGGATCCCAGCCCGTACTGCCGGCAGAGATCGGCCACCAGCGAAAGCGCCGTGCGCCAGGAAGCGGCCGGCACGGGCCCACGGGTGAAATCGCCCACCAGGGCCACGCCCAGGCTGTGCTCGTTGCGATGCTTGACGTGGGCGCCCTGAACGTGGGGCGCACGGCCCAGACGCAGGCCGCCGCCGCGCTCGATCAGGAAGTGGTAGCCGCCATCGTCCCAGCCCCGACCCAGGACGTGCAAGCGCCAGACCCGTTCCCAGGTCCAGGACTGGGAGGTGGCCGTGTGGTGCAGGACGATGGTGCGAATGGAGCGCATCAGCAGGCAAGTATGCGCGGATGGCCGCCCTATGCAAGCGGATCCTGTGTTACTTCCCGTGCACGGAGGTGCAGATGAGCCCGCTGCTGCTCGCGTCCATCTTGATCGGCTGTCCAGGCCCCGACACGCCCACGCCCATGGAAGCGGCTGCCATCAGCGCCCCGGAGGAGCGCCAGTGCCTGCTGACCCACTGCGCCACGCTGCAGGAGGCGCAGGCCTTCGAGGCCTGCCGCGCCGAGCGCTGCGCGCCCCGCGAACCGGTCTGGGCCCTGGACCCGCAGCGCGTCAACTACCGCGACGAGACCATCTTCGTGCAGACGGCGGTCAGCTACCAGCCTGGCGGCTTCGGCGACGTGGAGCAAGTGCGCGCGGAGATGATCTACGTGGGCGTCACCGTG
Source organism: uncultured Enterobacterales bacterium (assembly GCA_964454135.1). GTDB lineage: Bacteria > Myxococcota_A > UBA796 > UBA796 > JAFGLY01 > CAYVQL01. The sequence goes on from CAYVQL010000117.1 coordinate 8,945, forward strand.
GTCACCAGCGCCGGCGAAGAGATCGATCTGGCCGTGCAGACCCGCTTCCCCGAGGACATCGCCGAGCCCTTCTTCCTTTCGGCCGAGGTGGGCCCCGACGCCGAGTCGGTGATCATGGGCCTGTGGGACCGCAAGATCGAGCCCTGCGACTCCCAGCGCGACGGCTGCCAGAAGTTCGGCTTCCTGCTCGACGGCTGGCTGGCCACCTGGCCCACCAAGGTCTACGTGGACAAGCGCCGTCAGCGCATCCCCCCGCAACAGGTGCAGCTGCAGGTGCGCAACGCCGGCCTGCCTCCGGTGGTGGCCGAGCAGGTCAGCCAGGCGGCGGCCGAGAGCTTGCGCGCCACCCTGGCGGTCTTCGAGGCCGAGGTGCTGGTGGCCCCGGTCCAGCTGGCCGCCACACCCTCCACCCGCAGCCTGGTGGTGTACCGCCACCCGGGCGACGCGGTGGTGGCCACGGACGTGGCTGGCGCCATCATGGGCAAGCTGCGGGACCAGAAGCAGGTGGGCGTCGCTGAGCGCAGCGACTCCGGCGCTGACATCACCATCGTCGCCGGCGGCCCCAACGCCGACCTGGACCACGCCTGCCTGCTGCAGCACTGCGCGCCGGCCGAAGACGCCCCAGCCGAGGACGCCCAGGCTTGCTTCGTGGAGAACTGCACATAGGCGCCACGGGCTGGCTGCTGCTCGACCTGGCGATGGCCCTCGCCGGGCTGCTGCTGTCTCTGCGCCTGGGCCTGGTGCTGGCCTGCGCCGGCATCGACGTGCTGCGACGGCGCCGCGCTCCCCATCCGGAGCAGGCCCCGCCCCAGGGCAAGTGGCCGCTGGTGAGCGTGGTGGTGCCGGCCTACGACGAAGAGCTGGTGCTGGAGGGCACCCTGGAGAGCATCCTGGCCTCGGACTACCCCCTGCTGGAAGCCGTGGTGGTGGACGACGGATCCTCGGACGGCACCCTGGCCCTGGCCCGGCGACTGGCCGCAGCCGAGGACCGCCTGCAGGTGGTGGCCCAGCAGCCCAACCAGGGCAAGGCCGCGGCCCTGAACGCGGGCATCGCGGCCGCGGACGGCGAGGTGCTGGTCTGCGTGGACGCCGACACCCTGGTGGCCCAGGACGCCATCCGCCAGCTGGTGCACACCCTCATCACCAGCGACGCGGCCGCCGTGGCCAGCAACCTGAAGGTGGGCAACCGCCTGCGCTGGCTGAACATCTGGCAGAGCATCGAGTACGTCATCGGGCTCAACCTGGGCCGGCGCGCCCAGAACACGCTGGGCTGCATCACCACCATTCCCGGTGCCGCCGCAGCCTTCCGGCTGGAGGCCCTGCAAGCCGTCGGCGGCTACTCCTCGGACACGCCCACCGAAGACACCGACCTGACCCTGGCCCTGCTGCGCAGCGGCCGCCGCATCCTCTACCAGCCCCGGGCCTGGTGCTTCACCGAGTCCCCGTCCACGCTGGGCTCCCTGGTCCGACAGCGCACGCGCTGGATGTACGGCTACTGGAAGTGCCTGCACAAGCACCGCGCAGCCTTCTTCCGCCCCAACCTGCTGGGTTGGTTCGGCATGCCCAACCTGCTCTTCCTGCATTTTCTGGCCTTTCCCCTGCTGATGGTCTCGCTGCCCTACCTGGTGCGGATCACGGACTGGACCAGCTGGTCGGGCCTGGGCGGCCTGCTGATGGGCCTGTACGCCATCGACATGAGCATCGCCCTGGCCGCCTACCTGGCCGACGGCGAGCCCCTGCGAGAGCTGCTGCACGCCCCGCTGCAGCGCCTCTGCTGGCCCTTCTTCCTGCTGGCGGTCTTCCTACGGCTCTGTGGCATGGCCGTGCTGGGCCGCACCGTGGTCTGGGACAAGCTGACGCGCACGGGGGCGCTGGCCGACTCGCTGAAGGGCGGGCCGCCGCGGGTGATCGGAACGATGGAGGAGTCCTGGCCGGGGTGACGAAGCGGTTCGCTAGGCCGCGAGGGGATGCATCCAGGTCAGCGTGGAGTGAACTCCATCGAATACTCCGGGTCCCCCGCGCGTACTCCCTCATGAAGCCGTGCTCGCGCTGCGCGGCGGCACTCCTGCGGAGGTCCCCATGCCGCTCCTGGATATCGCCCTGCCCCTCGGCCTCGGCCTGATCCTGGCCGCCACGGCCGGCCTGCGCGCCTTCGTGCCCCTCTTCGGCGTCTCGCTGCTGGGATGGATGGGCGCCGTGGACCTGGTCGGTCCATTGGAGTGGATGGCCACTCCCGCCGCCACCCTCTGCTTCGCTACAGCCGTGCTGGTCGAGGTCCTGGCCGACAAGATCCCCCTGGTGGACCACCTGACGGACGTGGCGGGCACCCTGGTGCGCCCGGCGGCCGGCGCCCTGGTGGGCACCTCGCTGCTGGCCGGGGCATCGCCCCTGGTGGCCTGCGTGCTGGGCCTGGGCGCGGGCGGCGCCGTGGCCGGTTTGACCCACGCCGGCAAGGCCACCGTGCGGGTGGGCAGCACGGCCACAACGGCCGGCTCGGCCAACCCGGGCATCAGCATCATCGAGGACGTGATCGTGCTGGCGGTGGGAGGCCTGACGGCGTTGGTGGCTTCGGGGGTGTTGTAGGCGGGGGGCGCTCACCGAATCTCGCAAACGTACCCCTTGTCACTCGACGTGTCGTAGCAGTCCGCGTCGTTCCACTCGCCGCTCTCCAGCGGCCAGTTCAGCTGGGCGCAGTTCTCGCTGGAGCCGCCGTTGGGCTCGCCCGAGCTCCAGTTGTCGTAGGTGCTGCCGCTGCCGTCTGACCAGCCCCAGTAGCTCTCCACCACCTCGTCGGCGTAGCCGATCCAGGGTGCGTCCGTGCTCCAGGCGCCGGCGCTCACCAGCAGGGCCTCGACAAAGGCCTGCTCACTGGCCGACTGGATGCTGGCCAGGTCGTCGTGGCCCATGTCCTGGCAGTCGGCCCGACCGTCGTGCCAGCCCAGGTCGTCCAGGCAGACTGCGAAGTAGGTGTTGCCATCGCTGTCGGCCTCGCAGTCCAGCGTGTCGCAGTCGCCGTCCACCCCGTCACCGTAGCTGTCGCCGGCCCAGGGATGCACGCTGGCGTCGCCGTCGTCGCAGTCGGTGTCATCGGCGACGTAGCCGGTGGGCTGGCTGCAGGCGTGCAGGGCCGAGCTGGCGTCGCCGTAGCCGTCGCCGTCGCTGTCCAGGTAGTAGGGATCGGCGTCGGCGGCGTTGTACTCGTCGGGCACTCCGTCGCAGTCGTTGTCGATGCCGTCGCACCACTCGGTGGCGTCGGGGTTGACCTCTGCGTCGCTGTCGTCGCAATCGGTGCCGTCGGCGATCATGCCACCCGGCTCTTCGCAGGCCTCCACCATGCTGTCCGGATCGCCGTACTCGTCGCCGTCCAGGTCGTCGTACCACTCGTAGAGCTGGCAGCTGACCTCCACACTGTCCGTGCCCGCCGGCCCGTTCTCCAGGCCGTCGTCGGGGGTGAGGGTGCAGGTCCAGACCTCGCCGTAGAGCGTGACGCCGGCCGGCACCGTATCGCCGCTGTACAGCGTGGTGCTCGTGGCCGCATAGGCCACCCCGTCCACGTCCCAGCTGGCGCTGTAGCTGACCGTGTCGCCGTCGGCGTCGCTGCTGGCGCTGTCCACGGTGCAGAGCAAGGACTCGTCGGGCAGCGGCTCCTGGGGTTCGATCAGCACCAGGGGCGCCGTGGGCGCGCTGTTGAGGATGGTGACGCTGGCCGTGGCGCTCTCGCCAGCGCTGCCGTGCTCGTCGTAGGGCGTGACCACCACGCTCCAGGTCTCGCCGCGGTCCGTGTACGCGCTGGAGATGGTGGAGGTGGTGCCGGCCGCGGCGCCATCCTCGTACCAGGCGTAGCCGTAGGTCAGCTGGTCGCCCTCCGGGTCCACGCTCTCGGCGTCCAGCTCCACCTGCAACTGATCATCGGTATAGGCTTCGGCCGGATCGATGGAGATCTCCGGCTGGCTGGGCAGACCGTTGACCTGGAACTCCACCGCCTCCTGGGCGTAGAGCCCGTCGCTGTCGGTGACCGTGACCGTCAGCGCGTACTCGCCCCAGGGGATGTCCTCGCGGGTGAACTCCGCCAATCCGGTAGAGTCGGGCGTGGGCTCTGCGGGGAAGTCCGGCGCCTTCATGTCGAAGCTGACCTGCAGGCTCTCGGGGGCGTCCTGGCCGTCGCTGACCTGGGCGGAAAATCCGACGCTGGTCCCTTCGTCGTAGAGATCCCCCTGGCCCGGAGCCAGCAGCTTCATGCTGGGGGGCGAGCCCACGCTGTAGATCACCTGGTCGCTGCAGCTTTCGCCCTCGCTGTCCACCACCTGCAGCGCGATGACGTGGGTATTGGCCGACAGATCGTCGGCCGTGAAGCTGACGCTGCCGTCGACCGCGGCCGTACTCTGGCCCAGCTCGCCATCGTGGTCGCTGCTCCAGGTGATGCCCAGGCCTTCGGGGGCGTCCACGTCGTCGCCCACCTGGGCGCTCAGGTCCAGGGGCGCGCCCTCCTCGCCGAATTCGTTGTCCAGGGGCGCGGTGATCTCGCAGCTGGGGGCCTGGTTCTGTGGCGGCTCGGCGTAGGCCGTGATGGACACGATATCACTGGCCGGGGAACCCTTGGGATCCTCCACCTCCAGCCTCACATCGTGCTCGCCCTCGCCCAGCGTGATGGTGCAGGCGCTGTTGCCCGACTCATCCAGCGGCGCGGCCGGGCAGACCTCGGTATCGTCCACGTACCAGCTGGCCGTCAGCTCCGCGGCCTCATGATCGGCGTCGCTGCCCGAACCGAAGAAGGAGACCTCCAGCTCGGCGTCCACCTGCTGGCCGTCCTCGTGGGACAGGATCTGGGCCTCGGGGGCGGCGTTGCGGGCGCCGACTGTGTTCTCGGAGCAGGCGAAACAGAGGAACAGGGGTAGGGCGAGGGCGATGCGCATGGGCTCCTCCGCGGTTGGGAAGACGAACGACAGTATGCCCCGAAGCCGTAACTCTGTAAAGAGTTACGCACCCAGGAAGACAGAATCCAGCCAGGAGACGGCAGACGCTGGGCCGCCGCGCGGAGCTAGCCGCGGTCCAGAAAGCGCTCCACGTTCCTGCGGGCGATGGCCATGATGGTGGCCTGGGGGTTCACCCCGGGCGTGCCCGGCAAGATGCTGGCGTCGTTCAGGTAGATGTTGTCGAAGCCGTGCAGCTTGCCCCATGAGTCCACGGCGCAGCGCCGCAGATCCTCGCCCATGGGGCAGGAGCAGAACAGGTGGATCGAGGTGACGTTGATGCGGCCGTGGGGCAGCCCGGTGCGCAGCTCGCGCAGCTGCTCCAGGTTGGTGATGGAGGGGCCGCCCTCGATGGGGTTGACCATCTCTCTGGCGCCCGCAGCGAAGACCAGCTGCCCCAGGCGGTAGAGCCCCTCGCCCAGCATGGCCATGTCCTGGTCGGTCAGCTGGAACCAGACCAGCGGATCGCCGAAGAAGGGCACGCGCCGGATACGGCCGCGGCCCGTGCTGGTGACCTTGGCGTAGAAGACCACCATCTGCTGCCAGGCCTCGAGCTTGGCGTGCTTGTCGGGCACCTCGCCCGCCAGCCACAGCGCCAGGTGCGGCAGGGCGCTGTGGGAGCAGCCCAGGGTCATATGGGGCTTGAACTCCTCGACCTGCTGCACGGGCACGCCGAACTCGGGGTCGTTGACCGCCTCGTCGAAGCGCGCCGCCACGCGGATCATGGGGTGCAGGCGCAGTGAGTTGCCGATGTTGCGCTTGATGCCGCTGCTGCGCAGCACCAGCGGCGTGTGGATGGCCCCGGCGCAGACGAAGACGTCGTTGAAGTCGATGCGCAGCCGGGGACCACGGGCGCCCCTGGCGACGCGGCGCGCCATGGCGTGGCCCGCGCGCTGACCGCGCAGCACCAGGCGCTCGATGCGCGTATCGGCCTGCAAGCGGCAGCCGGCGGCCAGGGCCCGCGGCACCAGGCTCTCGGTCATGGACTGGCGCTGCCCGGCCGACCCGCCAGCGCCATCCTGGTCGTACCTCCAGAAGCGCTCCACCTCGACGTGCTTCCAACCCAGGGAGTCGGCCCCGGCGACCAGCCGCTGCGAAGCCGGCGCCAGGCCTTCCAGGCGCTTGGACACCGACATCTCGCTCGCCGTGGCGTCCAGGTAGGGATCCAGGTGCTCGGCGGTGATGCGGTCCACCTGGTGCTTGAGGGACCACTCCCTGAGGGTCTCGGGCATGGGACGATGGAAGAGCGCAGCGTTGATCTCGCTGGCGCCGCCCACGCAGCGACCCTCGATATAGGTGATCTGGGTCTTGCCGAAGGCCGGCGTCAGCCCCACGTTGCGGTACTTCTGGTTCATCTCCTCCAGGCTGAAGGAGGGCGCCGAGTTCAGCCGCAGGTGGGGGCCCTCCTCCACCAGCAGCACGTCCTTGCCGGCCTCGGCCAACAGGCAGGCGGTGGTGGCGCCGCCAGGGCCCGAGCCCACCACCAGGACATCGCAGGCGATCTTCTCAATGCTCATGGGAGATCTCGTTTCGAGCGACCGGGGAGGGTCTCACTCTTCTTCCATGCGGGAGTAGTAGACGAAGATGCCCATCTTCTCGTAGAAATCGACGAAGCTGCGCCCCAATCCCACGGGCCCATGCTTCCACTGGGCCAGCTGGGCGCGGCGCTGCTCGGGCCGCTGCTTGCGGAAGCGCCTGCCCGTGCGCAGCAGGCCGTACAGGTCGAAGGCCGCGGTCAGGCCGACCATGCCGGCCCCCATGAACTGGGGCATCATGCGGATGCGCTCGGACATGGTCTCGGCGGTCCCGGCGACGTCTTCATCTGCGGGCGGCTCGCCCTCAGCCAGCTCACCGGTGACGACGGTGTCCATCAGCGCACCGATGACAGGTGCGAGCCGCGGGGCCAACAGGTCGTAGATCTTCATCCGCACGGCCTAACCCGCAGGTAGGAGAGTGGCAGCCATACGGGCGCGCTCAACGCGCACTTACGGCGAGGTCCGCGCTCACCAGCGCGACGCGTTGCTCCTGCCCGCACAGGGGCCGTCGCCCGTGAAGGCCGTGCAGCTGCGCACGCACTTGCAACAGTCGATGCACTTGTCCATGTCCACCTCGGGCGCAGCGTAGCCGCGCTGGCTCAGGGCTCCTGTGGGACAGATGGACAGCGTGGGGCAGGGATGATTCTGGGGGCAGCGGTGTTTGTCGATGGAGATCATGGTCCGTTCCCTTGACGAGCTTCGCAGACAAGAGCCGCCAGCAGGCAGGGGCGTTACGCCCAGCGCGCACGTATCTCCCCATGGGCCCATGCCACGTTTCTTCTCCCGGGGCTGCCTGTTCGCTGGCTTGGTGCTGTCGGCCTGCCCCGACGGGGCCTCCCTGGCCACGGAGCTGGCCCCCGACACAGATCCAGCCTGCCAGCACTACGCGCGCTGGCTCTCCGAAGACGTTCCCAGAGAACCCCTGCAGCAGCTGCTGAGCTTCTACGCCGACAACCGGGGGCGCTTCGAAAACGCGCGCTACCTCTCCCTGGCCGACTACTCGCAGCGCTCCACCCAGGAACGCTTCTACCTGCTCGACCTGCAGACGGGCGTTCTGGAGCGCAGCCACGTCTCCCACGGCTCGGGCAAGCAGGGGGGCGTCAAGCACGGCGATCCGCAGCACGACGCCATGCTGGACGCCTGCCAGCACCAGGGCGATCGCACGAACATGACCCGCGTGGGCTTCTTCGAGACGGCCGGCTTCTACTTCTCCGCCGGCCACGACGAGAAGACCAGGAAGAAGAAGGGCAAGACCTACTGGCCCGATCTGCAGCTCGAAGATGAACAGGCCCGCAGAAACGGCCTGCGCCTCGAGGGCCTGAGCCCCAGCAACAGCGAGGCGCGCTCCAGGGGCGTCGTCATGCACGAGGCCTCGTACAACAGCAACGCGACGATGGGCCGCAGCTTCGGCTGCCCGGCCTTCCGCCCCGGCAAAGGGGGCCCCATCATGGAGAAGATCGCCTACGGCAGCCTGTTGTACGGCTACGCCCCGGTCTGCGACGAGCTGATGGCCCTGGTCCTGGCCCAGGTGCAGGGCTGGGAAGGGATGTGCGAGCCCTGAGCCGGAGGGCGCTACCCCCCAGCCCCCAGCCGCCGCAAGAAGCCCCAGCTGCGCTCAGCCACCGTGCGCCACTCCTGGTCCGCGGTCAGGCAGTGGCCCGAGCGCCGCAGCGTCAGCAGCTCCACGTCGTGGGAGCCCACGGCCTGCAGCAGCCGCCGGCCGCTGCCCGGGCGCAGGCTTTGGTCCAGCGCGCTCTCCACCACCAGCAGCGGGCAGCGCACGGCGGGCACGGCGCGGCGCACCTGCCGCAGGCCGCGCCAGAGCTGGGCGGCGGCGCCCAGGGGATCGGCGTCGTAGTGCCAGAGCCGGTCCTCGGCCCGCGGATCCTGCAGATCGCTGCGGACCGGCTTGGGCCAGCTGAAGAGCAGGCGCCTGGCGATGGGCGTCAAGGGAAGCAGGCGGTTGGCGGGCCACAGGGCCGGGGCGTAGAGCAGGGCGCCGGGTAGGCGCGGATGCCGGGCGGCCAGGTGCAGGGCCAGCACGGCCCCCATGGAGAGCCCGCCCACGAAGACCGGCGAGCAGCGCTGACGCAGCTCCGCCAGGGCCTGCTCGACGCAGCCCGTCCAGTCGCGCCAGCGGCAGCGGTTCATGTCCTGCAGACTGGTGCCGTGCCCGGGCAGCAGGGGCGCGGCCACGGTCAGGCCGCGCCGTTGCAGGTGCTCCCCCAGCAGGCGCAGCTCGGGGGGGGCGCCGGTGAAGCCGTGGATCAGCAGCAGGCCCGTGCGGCCACCGGGCAGCAGGAACGAGGCCGGATCCACCCGGTTCGTGCTCACCCCAGCACGTAGCGGAAGCGGCTGCCGCCCACCTGGAAACCATCACCGGGCTTCAGATCGCGTTCCTCGATGGCCTGGCCCTCCACCTTGACCGCCGCCCAGCGACCCAGCTTGCGCAGCTGGTGGTGACGCCCGGTCCAGGACAGCACGGCCACACGACCCGAGGTGAACATGCCCTTGAGGGGGATGTCACCGCCGCCACCGAAGTGCAGCGCTCCATGCCCCGGCTTCCATGTTTGCCCGCCGCTACCCAGCACGGTGGCGCGGGCGATCAGCGCCCGCACCTCGTTCATGCGCTTCAGCAGCCCGGCGTGCAGCTGCAGGGTGGCGGCGTCCTTGGAGTCGGGCAGGCGGCGGCTGTAGCGCGGCATGTCCAGCGCGTGCTGGCCCTCGTAGGTCTGCTGCTCCCTCTCGGCGCCCAGGTAGACCATATCGACGGTGCCCACGCGCACGTGCTGTCCCGGATCCAGCACCTGCCTCTCGACCCGCATGCCATCGACGTAGGTGCCATTGTCCGAGAGCAGATCCTCGATCACGCACCCTTCGTCGGTCACCAGGACCCTGGCGTGGCTGCGGCTGACCGTCTTGGCGGGGATGGGCAGGTGGGCGTCATCACCGCGGCCGATGATCATGTCACCGCCGTAGACGAAGAAGGAGCGCGGAGGCTGCCCCTCCTCCAGGGCGACGAAGGCCGGCGCCTCCGGCTCCTCGCTCTCCAGCTCCATCAGCGCGTCATCTTCCAGCGCCGACAGGTCGTCGATCACGTCCAGGCCGCCTCCGCGACCCACAGGCTGTCTCTTTGCCGCCATGGCGCCCTCCGGCTCGCTCTCCCGTTCATGGGGCTCACGGCCGCGCTCCGGCCGCACTGCCGCCGTGATGCTACCACGGCCGCGGGTCAGCCCGCAGCGATGCTATGCTCGAGTCGAATCCCGGAGTCGCCATGAAGCCCTGCGTCGTCTCACTCCTGCTGGCCGCCTGCATGCCCATCGGCGGGCTGCAGCCCTCCGAGCCCCTCGCCGTCGACAGCTCCGCCACCGGCGTCGCCCCCGACAGCGAGCCCGATCCCGACGGCGACGACAGCGACGCGACCGTCGATTCGGGCGACAGCGGCGAGGCCATCAATCGCGACCCCTTCACCGTGATCGCGCTGCCGGACACCCAGGTGTACGCCGCCTCCTACCCGGAGATCTTCACCGCCCAGACCCAGTGGGCCGTGGACGCGCGCGAGGCGCGCGACATCGCAGCCGTGCTGCACGAGGGGGACATGACCGACGACAACACCGACGACGACCAGTGGGAGGTGGCCGAGCAGTCCATGGGCCTGCTGGACGACTGGCTGCCCTACGCCTTCAGCCTGGGCAACCACGACATGGGCTCGGGCGGCGACGGCGAAGACCGCAGCACGCAGGTCAACGACTACTTCCCGCCCACTCGCTTCGAGCACCAGGACTGGTACGGCGGCAACCTGAACGACAGCAGCTCCAACAGCTACATCTTCTTCGAGGCCGCGGGCCTGGAGTTCTTGGTGCTGGCGCTGGAGTTCGGCCCCACGGACGGCACCCTGGCCTGGGCATCCTCGGTGATCGAAGCCAACCCCCTGCGGCGCGTCATCCTGCTGACCCACTGCTATATGCACGACAACGACGTACGCGTGACCGGCAACACCAGCTTCAACCCCCACAACTACGGCATCGACGCCCCCGACGTCAACGACGGCGAGGAGATCTGGCAGGACTTCGCCTCGCAGCACGAGCAGATCTTCATGGTGCTGTCGGGCCACGTCACCGGCGACGGCGCCTCGCGCCTGACCAGCGAGGGGCTGCACGGCAATCTCGTGCACCAGATGCTGGCCAACTACCAGGCCCAAGAGAGGGGCGGCTCGGGCTACCTGCGCATCCTGACCTTCCTGCCCGAAGAGGACCGCATCGAGGTCAGCACCTACTCGCCCCTGATCGCGGAGACCGACGGCGAGGAGGCCGCCTACCGGGACGACGAGCAGAACAGCTTCTCGCTCGACTACGACATGAGCCTGGACTGAAGGTCCATTCTCGCACTACCCGAACAACTGGACGGACAAGGGAGGGAGTGATGACCGGCAAGCTGCAAGATGATGTCCTGGCACGCTTGAAGCGCGCGAAGACGATGAGCGATCTGAACGCCATCTGGCAGGATCGCGACAAGTTCACCTGGAATCCCGAGGCCTACCGCCGCTGCGGGCGCAGCGCGCGCGCCTTCGGCGAGCACCTGTTCGCCCACGACGTCTTCGCAGAGGCTCGCAAGCACCACTCGCAGGACATCCCCCTGAGCATTGGCCACGCGCAGGCCCTGGCGGACTGTGGCGCCCACCTCTCCGCGCAGGACCTGCTGGACGAGCTGCGCAGAGCCGGCGCCAAGGACGAGGAGACGCTGGGCCTGGCCGCCAGGATCGAAAAAGACCTCTGGCAGCTCGCCCAGTCCTCGGAGGAGCGCTCGATCCGCCTGAAGAAGGCCTACACGGCCTATGCCAAGGCCTACCGCGCCGTCAGAGGCGGCACGAGGCACCGCACCTGGACCGGCATCAACACCGCCACCCTGGCCCGACTGCTCGGCATGGAATCCGAAGCTCTGAACGTAGCAAAAGAAGTGCGCCAGGCTTGCCTGGACCTGCAGGGCAGCTTCGAGGCGCGATCAGAGGCGGAGTACTGGCGCCTGGCGACGCTGGGCGAGGCCTCCCTGGTGGCAGGGCGCTGGGAGGAGGCCTACCAGGAGTACGAAGTGGCCGTAGCCTACGCGCGGCCGAACTTCGGCCTGCTCGCCTCGACCCTGCGCAACGCGCGCCTGCTCCTGCAGGGTGTGCCCGGCTGGCAAGAAACCGGCGCAACCCTGCTGCGCGCCCTGCGCGAGGAGGTCTTCGCCATCCCGCGCGTGGTGGTCTTCACGGGCCATATGCTCGACGGAAAGCAGCGCAAGGTCCCCCGCTTCCCCCCGCGGATGGTAGACAAAGTCGCGCATGAGATCCGCGAGCGGCTGGAGCTGCTGCGGGCCGGCTACGGCTACGCATCGGCCGCCTGCGGCGCCGACATCCTCTTCCTGGAGGCCATGCTGGAGCGCACGCCCGGCGAGATCGACATCCTGCTGCCCTTCAACCGCGATGAGTTCGTGAAGGAGAGCGTAGACAAGGTCGGCGGCGCGCCTTGGGTCGAGCGCTTCAACAGGCTCGCCGGGCTGGGCACGCTGAAAGAGACCAGGGAGCGTCGCGTGCCCTTCGGCTCGACGGCCCACAACTACACCGAGAGCTTCACGCTGGGCATGGCCACCCTGCGCGCCCGCTTGCTGGAGACCGAGCTGGTGCCGCTGGCGGTCTGGAATGGCCAGCCAGGCGACGCCCCCGGGGGCACCGCCGACGTGGTGGACATGTGGCGCAGCAAGGGGCACGACGTCGAGGTGATCGACACGGCCTCCATCCTGGCCCGCTACGCACCTTCGCTCAGCAGCCATCGGCGCTCCCTGCCAGCCCGCAGCAAGCGTAAGAGCGAGAGCCTGCCTCGCAAGCTGATGGCCGTGCTCTTCACGGACACCGTGAACTCCTCGCAGCTGCGGGAACGACAGATCCCCGCCTACATCACCCACGTCCTGGGTTCCATCTCCCTGGCCATCGACGCCTGCGAGACGGGCCCGAAGATCGTCGAGTCGCGGGGCGACGGCTACTACTTCGTCTTCGAGAGCGTGCGCGACGCCGGGCTGTTCGCCCTGGACCTGCAGCGACGCCTGGACCGCGTGGATCGCGACAGGGCAGACCTTCCCCCGGATCTGGCCATTCGCGTCGCCCTGCACGCAGGGCCGGTCTTCTCCTTCACCGATCCCGTCACTCGCCAGCCCAGCTTCACGGGTTCCCACGTTGTGCAGGCCGCCCGCATCGAGCCCATCGCGCAGGCGGGGCTGGTCTGGGCCAGCGAGTCCTTCGCGGCGCTCTCCGCGGTGGACGCCAAGGGGGAATTCCACAGCCGCTACATCGGCGTATTCGCGCTGCCCAAGAACTACGGGTCGTTTCCTATCTACCTGGTGACGGCCGGGGCTTAGCCAGACTCCCCCTCGAGCCGTTCCAAGCCCCCCCGCCTGCGCAGCCAACCCAAGCCCAGCAACAGCCCCATGGCACCCCACAGAGACCGTGAGGATGGAGCCGCCACTCCGCACCCGCACCCCCCCGAGGACTCCTCCGCTCCGCCGTCCGCCTGGCCCCCATCCAACCCTGTGTCGCCGCTGTCCCCCTGGTCCAGGGACTCCAGCAGGTCCACCGACTCCAGCTGGTAGCCCCCGGCGCCCACCGAGTAGTCCGACAGCAGGCGGATGGTCACGCTGTCGCCCGGGATGGCCACCGACAGCAGATCCTCGTGGCTGCCGTTCAGGATCTGGTAGAGCCGGCCATCCCCCCCGGTCAGGTAGATGTTGTCGCAGGCCCCCTCCAGGCAGGAGTCGTCCAGCTCGGTGTCGATCCAGGCGAAGCGCAGCTGCAGGCCGTCCGCTCCCTCGGCGGTGAAGGTCTGGGCGTCGTCCAGGTAGTCGGTGTAGGCGCCCATCACCTGGGGCGAGGCCAGGTCGGCCTTGACGGTCTCGACGAAGATCATGTCCTCGGCCGGATCGCTGATGTGGCGCGAGAGGCCCTGCTGGATGAAGTGCCGGCGCAGCGTCTCGACGTGCTCGCCACCGTAGAGGTTGTCGTCCGCGTCCTCGATGGCCTCGATCCCCGTCAGGTAGCTCTCGTTCTGCGCGAAAGAGAACTGGGCCTCGATCACCAGCGTGTCCATCACCTCGTGCCCCAGCTCCTCCCAGGCCGCGAAGAGACCAGCCGACCAGATCTCGCCATCGGCGTGGGGATCGTCCCACTCGCTGATGCCCTCGGGGTAGTGCTTCAGGCTGTCCGCCCGCCGCAGGCAGGGGGGATCGCCCGTGTCGTAGAACATGGCGTCCCAGTCGGCGATGCAGTAGGGGTCGCTGACCTGGGCGCTGTGGGCCCCTGCCAGCGACGAGGCCAGGTAGTCGCCGAAGCCCTCACCGAGGGCCTCGGACTCGTAATCCACGCCAAAGCCGGGCACCTGGTCGTCCTGCACCGCGTGGCCGTACTCGTGCCAGAGGATCTCGGCGTCCTCGCCGTCGTCCACGCCGCCCGTGCCCAGGTTCATGCTGAGATCGCTGGGGCTGTAGAAGGAGGAGTCCTGGGAGGTGTAGTCGACGATCACCACCTGCTGGCGGTTGTTGGCGTCGTCGAAGCCCAGGCTCTGGATCCAGGCCTGCGCCAGGTGCAGGTGATGGTAGGCCATCACCTCCTCGAAGTGGTCGTCCGATCGGTCGTAGAGGAACTGCAGATCGCCTTCATTGGCCCGGTAGGCCGCCGTGTAGGGACGGGCGTCCACGAAATCGCCTCGCAGCACGCCGCTGCCGTCCAGTCCCTCCAGGGTCACCTCGAAGAGCTGGGCCTCCAGGGCTTCGCTGTTGGCGTCCTGCTCGTCCCGCAGCGAAGTATCGCCCGAGCTGGCCACCGGGTTGGGATCGAAGACCCAGCCCAAGCCCTCGGCGCGTCGCAGGCGGTCGCGCTGACGCAGCACCTGCCCGGACGACGCGTCCAGCAAGACTTCCCAGTCCGCAACCGGTTGCGTGGGGCTGAGGCGCACGCGCCAGGCCAGCTGGCCCTGCTCCGTCCAGCCCAGCTGCGCCTCGCTGGGCACCCGGTAGGGCGCCCCGCCAGCGGTCGCCTCGCGGGCGCGCTGCAGGGCTTGCTGCGCATCCATCGTCGCCGCAGGCGGATCGAGCCGCGGCAGAGGGACCAGGGCCAGCCGCAGGTCACGCAGCTCGCTGCCCTGCTCGCGGGGCAGCACGTGGGCAACCAGCTCTCCCGCGAACACGGGCAGGCCGTGGCGCTGCTGCTGGAAGCGCAGGTAGCAGCCCAGCAGGCCTTCGTGCTGACTGCGCAGGACCAGCTCGTCTTCGGCTTGCAGGCCCAGGTCGGCCCCCAGGCTCGCGAGCAGCTGCCGCACCGCCCGCTCGGCGTCCGGTTCCGCGCTGGGGAACCGGCCATGGACGCGGCTGGGCCGGTCGTCGTGCCAACGCAGCAGGGGCGTGCCCAGCTCGCTGCCGGCTTGCAGCAGGCCGCGGCGCAACGTCGCCTCGTCGGCTTGAGCGGCCTGGGCCTGGCCGAGAAGGAGCAGGGTGCAGGCCAGGGTGTTCATGGGTCCGTCTCCTGGTTCCGGAAGACCCCTATGTCCTAGCCCCCACCTGGCCGCCTGTCCCGCAGCGGTATGAGGTCAGCTGCCGTTGCGCCCAGCCTTGATGCCTCCCCCAACCTGGCCGTCATCCAGGTCATGGGCGCGTACAGCCGCCGCGGGGATTTCACCCGTCATCTACAAACCCGCGGCAGCTTGTGCGAGAATCAGACCTCTTCGAGAGAAACCACGGAGCCCGGCCCATGTACGCCACAGACGATGAGCCCCTGCGCCCCATCCGGCGCTCGGCGCTGCTGTTGGGCATCATCGGCTTGGTGGGCGTGGTGGGTTTCCGGCTCGTGGGCCCCGAAGACACCACGCTGCTGGACGCCCTCTACATGACCGCCATCACCCTCACCACGGTGGGCTACGGCGAGGCGGTGGAGGTCTCGGCCAGCCCAGCCGGCAAGCTCTTCACGGTCAGCCTGCTGTTGGGAGGCGTCGGCACCTTCCTCTACTTCTTCTCCGCCCTGACGGCCTTCATCGCGGAAGGCATCGTCGGGCGCATGTTCTGGAGGCGTCGCATGCAGCGCAGGATTGACCGCATGAAGGGACACGTCATCATCTGCGGCAGCGGGCACACCGGCACGAACGTCATCGCGGAGCTGGTGGAGACCCAGCGCGAGCTGGTCCTGCTCGACCAGGACATCGAGCGCATCGACCAGGTGCTGGAGCAGTTCGGCAACGATCTCCCCTGCGTGGTCGGCGACGCCACCGACGACGCGATCCTGCTGCAGGCTGGCATCGAGCGCGCAGCCGGCCTGGCCGCCTGCCTGGAGTCGGACAAGGACAACCTCTTCGTCACCCTCTCCGCCCGCCAGCTGAACGCTGAGCTGCGGATCGTCACCAGCTGCCACGACCTGACCTTGAAGAAGAAGCTCCAGGTGGCTGGTGCCGACGCCGTGGTCTCCCCGGCGCACATCGGCGGGCTGCGCCTGGCATCCGAGATGATCCGTCCGACCGTGGTCTCCTACCTGGACCGCATGCTCCGCAGCGGTGGCAAGACCCTGCGCTTCGAAGAGGTACGTATCGAGCCCGATTCCAGGCTGGCGGGAATCAGCGTGGGCCAGCTGCGGGAGCGCGCCCCGGAAAACAGCCAACTCGTGGCGTTGCGCAAGCCAGACGGAGGGTGGAGCGACTTCCCCCGCCCCGATGACCTCGTCGAGGCGGGCATGTCCGTCGTATTCATCACCAGCGTGACGGCCGCCGACTCTCTCCGCGAGCTGGCAGTGAAGCGCGACTGACTCCTCATCTGATACACTCGGCTCCCCCCGGCGGCGCTGGAGTCCCCCATGCCAAAATCCCCGCCCCCGCACAAGTCCCCACCCGGTCCAGCCTCGTCCGGATCAGCCTCGAGCTCGACCCCCTGGTCGGCGCTGTTCGAGTCGGATCCGGAGCAGGACACCGATCCCGACGCCCTCCCAGCAGCCAGCCAAGCCCTGGATCCGCGCTCCCGGCGCCTGGGTAGCCTCTTGTTGGCCCGCAAGCTGGTCACGCGGGCTGATCTCGAGGCCGCGCTGGAGGCCCAGAAGACCGAGAGCCGCTACCTGGGCGAGATCCTCCTGGACATGGAGCGCCTGGACCAGACCACCTTGTACGCCGTGCTGGCCGAGCAGGCCGGCATCCCCTTCGTCCGGCTGGAGCCCCGCTTCCAGGACCCGACGGTGGCGGGTCTGCTGTCATTCCCCCTGATCAGCAAGCTGCGGGCCATCCCGCTGTTCAAGGTGGAAAAGACCGTCACCATGGCCATGGACGACCCCACGGACCTGGAGCGCATCAAGGAGCTCTCCTTCGCCACAGGCTGCCAGGTCCACGGCGTCTACACCACCAAGGAGGCCATCGACGCGGCCATCGAGGCCCGCACCGGCAACCTGGTCAAGATCGCGGGGCTGCGGGCCAGCGGCGAGCTATCCGACCACAGCACCATGACCCAGGAGGAGATGTACGGCTGGGGACAGGAAGAGACTGCCGACGACGAGGACCTGAGCCGCAGCAGCGTCGTGGTGGACCTGATCGACAACCTGATCGTCGAGGCCCTGCAGGTCAGGGCCAGCGACATCCACCTGGAGCCCAAGGCGCGGCACTTGCGCGTACGCTTCCGCATCGACGGGATCCTCACGGATCGGCCGTCCGTGCCCAATGGCTACAAGGCCGCCATCCTGTCGCGCTGCAAGATCATGGGCGACATGGACATCGCCGCTCGGCGCGTGCCCCAGGACGGCGCGTTCTCCATGCGCTTCAGGGGCCGGCCGGTGGATTTCCGCGTCAGCAGCTTCCCCACGATCCACGGCGAGGTGATCGTCATCCGCATCCTGGATCGGGCCGGACTGAACCTGGAGCTGTCCAACCTGGGCTTCCCCGGCAAGCTCGCCGGCGAGATGCGCCAGACCGTCAACCAACCCAACGGCATCCTGCTGGTCACCGGCCCCACCGGCTCGGGCAAGACCTCGACCCTCTACGCGCTGCTGCGCGAGCTGGACTCGGCCACCAAGAAGATCATCACCCTCGAGGATCCGGTCGAGTACGAGCTCAAGGACATCACCCAGGGCCAGACCAACGCCAAGGCTGGCTTCACCTTCGCCAAGGGCCTGCGCTCGATCCTGCGCCAGGATCCGGACGTGATCATGGTCGGCGAGATCCGCGACCGCGAGACGGCGCAGATCGCGATCCAGGCGTCGCTGACCGGTCATATGGTGATGTCTACGTTGCACACAAACTCCGCCAGCTCGGCGGTGGCGCGCTTGCTGGACATGGGGCTGGAGCCCTTCCTCATGGCGACCTCCATCTCAGGGATCCTGGCCCAGAGGCTCGTACGTCGCCTGTGCAAGAACTGCCGCCGGCCCTACCAGCTGACCCGCGAGGAGCAGGAGTCGCTGCAGATCGCCTGGCCAGCCGGAGCCACGAATCCCCGGCTCTACAAGGCCAAAGGCTGCATGTACTGCAATGGCCTGGGCTACAGAGGCCGCATGGGCATCTTCGAGTACATCAAGGTCGATGCGGATGTGGAGTCGATGATCATCCGGCGCATCTCGGGCAAGGACCTGGAGCGGGCGCTCATCACCATGCGCCGGCACCAGACGCTGCGCACCGACGGCTTGGCGAAGGTGGAATCAGGGCACACGACGCTGGAAGAGGTGCTGCGCGTCAGCACGGTCTGAACGCAACCCAGGAGATCCCATGGACATCATCGAGACGCGCGACGACCGCGGCATCACGCTGACCATCGACCGCTCTCTGGACCGGACGAACGCCGGCGACCTGGAGAAGGCGCTCA
Organism: uncultured Enterobacterales bacterium; assembly: GCA_964454135.1. Classification (GTDB taxonomy): domain Bacteria; phylum Myxococcota_A; class UBA796; order UBA796; family JAFGLY01; genus CAYVQL01. The sequence goes on from CAYVQL010000117.1 coordinate 27,294, forward strand.
AGGTCCACTTCGGGGACGGCAAGCGGGATCCCATCTGGCTCGACGTGGCTGCTGTGCAGTCGGTGGACTCGGCCGGTCTGACGCTCTGGCTGAAGTGGCACCGCTACGCGCTGCACCTGGAGCGCCGCTTCGCCCTCGTCCGCACCAACGAGTTCCATCGCAAGCTGCTGGAGATCACCCGCCTGGACCACGAGATCGTGATCTACGACGAACCGGGGGGCACACGGCAGCTGCCCGGCGAAAAAGCTCCGAGCCTTGGGGACCGACAGCTGGAGCCGCTGAAGATGTCTGGCAGGCGCAAGCTCTGAGGCGCGGGCGCCTGGTCAGCTCAGCGCGACCCGCTCGATCCCCCGAACTCGATCGAAGTGCCTGTCGAAGGTGGCGATGCGGTGGATGCTATTGTTGAGCATCACGGCTGCGTGGATCGCATCGCGAACGGGCAGCCCCGCCGCTTCCTCGAGCAGCCTCCGAGCCCGGTCGGTGTCCGCAAGCGCCACGGGGAGCACGACCGGGCAGATGTCTGCGAACAGGTCGTACACCTCGAATCCAATCGCGGGCCGGTCCAGCGCCAGGTATCGGTACAGGATCTCCTGCAGAACCTCAGTGCTCGTGCATGCTTGCATATCGCCTGACCGCACAGCGTCCAGGAACCTGATGGCAGGCGCTCGATGCGGATGCTCCCGACCGGCGACGTACATCGGGATGTTGGAGTCGATGAAGATCATCGGCCTCGGCCAGCGAGAATCTCAGCGTTCATGTCGTCGATGTCCGCAGTTGGAGCATCGAGGGCCGCGAGGCGGGCCAGCGGATCCTCTGGTCGCGCAGACTCCGCCAGGCGGAGATGGATGGCGCGCCTGACCCACTCTCCCTTGGAAATGCGCTCGCGAAGAGCGGCCTTGCGGATCATGGCATCCAGCTCCGCGGGGACCAGTATCTGCAGACGGTGACTCATATGCTCATGCTACCCGACACATGTAGGTGAGTCAATCCCCGGGACGCTCCGCGCGAGGCCGCGACCGCCCACCACCAAGCTCGCGCCAGTCAGCAAAAAAAACCACGAAACTCAGTTTGACAGCCGCGTTCTGGGACCATAGCAGGGCGAGCCAGCGCTAGTAACTCTAATTTGAGTCACTACTCTCCCGCAAAGGAGCTCCCGATGCCAACGCGCAGGTTCATCATCGCCGCAACGCTCTGCCTGCTGGCCGGCTGCAGCGCCCCGGACCAGGACGGCCCGCAGACAGCGCCGCGCAGCAAGCAGAACGGCTCCCCCAGCTGGATGGGCGTCTACGGCGACTACCAGCGCCACTCGGGCGACAACCCGGGCGTCTTCTCCGTGCTGATGAACCAGGACTACTTCGGCCTGCACGCCGATCTGGGCTACCAGGTCGACGGCGGCCAGTGGCAGCTGCAGGAGATGGACTGGGCCGGCCACGTGGACGGCAACTCCCTGTGGCAGCACGAGCCGGCCGAGGCCTTCCCAGCCGGCGCCACGGTGAGCTACTACTTCCACGGCTACGACGACCAGGGCGCCCAGGTCTGGGACAGCGCCAACGGCGCCAACCACAGCTTCACCGTGCCCAGCGGCTGGGCCGAGGACTGGATCGAGCCTCTGGACCGCGGCTTCTGGGCCGACGAGGACTACGAGGGCACCGTGCGCGGCTACATCGACTTCGCCGTGGACAGCTGGGCCTACGACAAGATCCTGGCCATGCGCACCCACGTCAGCCGCGAGAACGGCGTGGTCGAGGAGTATCTCTACCACTTGGAGTACGAGGGCCAGCTGAGCGACGGCCGCGAGCGCTGGGGCACGGACCTGCTGGAGCTCTACCCGGACTCGGACCACCACGGCGCGCTGTCCGCCGTCGATCTCAGCTTCCAGGCCCAGATCGATGCCGACGGCGACGGCCAGGTGGAGCTGCTCACCTCGCAGCATGGCTACCAGCTGGCCTCGGCCGACGAGCTGGACGCCCCTGCCCTGGGCCTGGGCGCACCGGCAGTCTCGGGCGAGAACCCCGACGACGGCAGCCGCGAGATCGACACCTCCCTGGCGGACGAGCTGAGCTTCGAGCAGGGCCTGCCCGAGATCGAGGTGCACTTCTCTCCCTACGACGATCCCGAGCAGGTCATCATCGCCGAGATCCAGGCGGTGCAGGCGGCTCAAGAGGCCGATCCCCAGGGCCTGCACAGCATCCACGCCGCCGTCTTCGACATCAACGACGCCCGGGTGGCCGACGCCCTGATCGCGGCCCACCAGGCCGGCGTCGAGGTCAGGCTGCTGACCGCCGGCTACCACATGGAGCCCTGGCGCTACTGGGAAGCCGAGTACCCGCGCCTGCAGCGGGCGGGCGTGGAGCTGCTGGGCGTGGTGCGCGACGAGGACATCAGCGCCTCCATGCACACCAAGTTCGCCGTCTTCGACGGCCACACCGTCACCACCGGCTCCACCAACTGGGAGACCCTGAGCGCCGACGACAACGCCGAGGACATGGCGCTGATCCGCTCCGAGGAGCTGGCGGCCGTCTACGAGCGCATGTTCGCAGCCATCGCCGCCGAGCCCTACCAGCCCTGGCCCACGGGGCAGGGCGCGCCCATCGAGGTCTACTACGCCCAGGAGCACGACCTGGCCGAGGTGATCTGCGAGGCCCTGGACAGCGCCGGCGACGAGGTGCAGGTGGCCATGTTCACCCTGCGCAGCATGAGCGCCCAGGACGGGCGAGACGTGCTGGACGCCCTGGTCGACGCCCAGGCCCGCGGCGTGCAGGTGCGCCTGCTGCTGGAGTCCAACATCTCGGACGCGGGCGAGTACTACGGCGTCGTCACGGATGACGACGGCACCGACGAATGGCTGGCCGAGCAGGGCATCGAGGTGATCGAAATCGAC
>CAYVQL010000118.1:0-17532 GCA_964454135.1 uncultured Enterobacterales bacterium
TCATCACCTGGTACATCGACTACGACGGCGACGGCTACGGCGCGGCGGCCTACCAGCTCTACCAGTGCGAGCAGCCCACGGGATACGTGGCCGACGACAGCGACTGTGACGACACCGACGCCGCCGTCAACCCGGGCGCCCAGGAGACCTGCAACTCCATAGACGACGACTGCGACGGCAGCGTGGACGAGGACGACGCCAGCGACGCCAGCACCTGGTATCAGGACGCCGACGGCGACGGCTACGGCACCACCACCAGCACGACCGCCTGCGACCAGCCCTCGGGCTACGCCGCGGACGACGGCGACTGCGACGACGGCGACAGCAGCGTCAATCCCGGCGCCGCCGAGGAATGCGACGGGGCGGACAACGACTGCGACGGGGACATCGACGAGAACCCCGAGGGCGAGACCGTCTGGTATCCGGACGACGACGGTGACGGCTACGGCGACGCCAGCGGCGGCACCACCACCTGCAGCTCGCCCTCCAGCGGCTACGTGACCGACGACACGGACTGCGACGACAGCGACAGCAGCGTCAACCCCGACGCCGACGAGTACTGCAACGGCGTGGACGACGACTGCGATGGAGAGACCGACGAGGACGACGCGCTGGATATCACCACCTGGTACATCGACTACGACGGCGACGGCTACGGCGCCACCACCTACGAGCAGGACGCCTGCGACCAGCCCACCGGCTACGTGGCCGACAACACCGACTGCGACGACCTGGAGGCCACCACCTACCCGGGCGCCTCGGAGACGGAAGCCGGCGTGGACAGCAACTGCGACGGCACCATCGACTTCCCCGCGCCGGTAGCCGTGGCCAGCTACAACACCACGGGCACCCTGTACACCTGCGCGGAGTTCGAGCTGGATGGCAGCAACTCCTACGACCCGGATGGCGATCCCATCCTGACCTACAGCTGGACCCTGGAGAGCGCCCCCAGCGGCTCCATCCGCGACACCGACGACATCGAGGAGACCACCGACGAGGCGCCCATCTTCGTGCCCGACGAAGAGGGCGACTTCACCTTCGGGCTGGTGGTCTCGGACGGGGCCGACGACTCCTCCATGGACACCCTGACCTTGAGCGTGCTCTACCGCGGCTACAACACCGCGCCCGTAGCCGACGCCGGCACGGACAACTCCTACACCGACACCGTCAAATGCGCGGCCACCGGCTACAGCTACGTCTGCGACGACTGCGCCACCGTGGTCTTCGCGCTGGACGGCAGCGGCTCCGCGGACGACGACGGCGACGACCTGAACTACAGCTGGACCATCACCTCGGGCGACAGCTACGCCAGCCTCACCGACGAGGACACCGAGTCGCCCTCGCTCGTGGTCAGTGGCGTGCCGGCGACCTTCGGCAGCACCGACACCCAGACCATCGAGGTGGAGCTGGAGGTGGACGACTGCGAGGGCGAGTTGGACAGCGACACCGTGGAGATCGTGTTCGAGTGCACGGGAGCCTGATCCAGCTTCAGACCGGGACCTTCGCCCGCCGCGGCCGCCGCTGCAGCCGCAGTCCAGCGAAGGGGGTCAGGTTGTCACCATTACCCTTTCCCCCATTCTCCTCATCTCTCATAGATTTTGCCGTGCTCATCTCAAGTCGTCTTTTCCGCTGCTTCACAGGCTGTCACACGAACGACTCGGCCGGGTCCCAGGGAGGAGCCCGACAGCGCTGAGCGCCGCCTCGCACCGCGCTGGGTTCGCCGAGGTGTCCGCCGCCGCTACGAGTCCCCAGGCGCTTGCGGCACCGGTGAGGCAGCGCCTGTTCTCCGCGCTCGACGCTGCAGGCGCAGCCCGAAGCCCTTCAGCCGCCGCGTGTCCGCCGGGGTGCCGTCGCCGTAGATGAAGAGCATGGGGATCTCGTGGCGATGCCGCAGCAGGCTCTCGGCCACCAGCGCCGGGCCGCAGCCCCAGGGGCTGACCACCACCACGCCGTCGCAGGCCGCCTGCTGCCAGTGGTGCAGCACGCTGCCGATGGTCACGGGGGCCTCACCCCGCGGGTAGCGATCCAGCAGCTGCCGGCTGGCTTGCATGACCGGCTGCACCTCGGGCGGCGGCAGCCAGGGGTGGTGGCGGCGGGCGCGGGCGTACAGGACCCGGCGCGCGTAGGCCATCACGCGCTTGACCCAGGCGTTCTCGAAGGGCTCGGTGGGCAGGCCCAGCAGCTCGGACATGCGCTCGGCGGCGAAGTACTCGGCCAACAAGCCCGCCGGCTCCAGCTGCACCTGCAGGCCCAGCTCGTTCAGGCCGCGGACCAGCCCGTCGTTGGAGAACTCGTCCACTCGCAGGTAGATGTCGCCCGACAGCAGCACCGTGCGCAGCTCCGGGCGCTCGAGCTCCGCGCGCCTCAGCTGGGCGAAGTCCGCGCAGGTCCGCTCCACCAGCTCACCCACCGCGTCCAGCAGCCGCACCAGCGCAACCCCTTCTCGCAGGCCCGTGGCCGCTGGCTGGCGGAGCAGTCCTTCCAGCGCATCGGCGTGGCGCTGGTAGACCAGGTCCGTCTGCGGCCCGGCCACCGGGCGCAGGTAGGCGGCCAGCTGCATCAGCAGGTCCCAGACCACGATGCCCAGCCAGAGGCGCCCCATGAAGCCGAAACCCAGCCCCTTCTCCATGCCCACGTGGCGCGAGCTGACCCGCTCGCTCAGGCCCATGCGCGCCAGGTTGACCTGGTCCTTGACCGTGAACAGGCAGTTGCGGCACATGCCGGCGCCCGGCACCTGCAAGAGCACCTGCGGCTTGTCCGAGTCGGACTGCTGCAGGTGCTCGCGGAAGCCGCCCCAGATCAGCTGGTAGGGCAGGCACTCCTTGCCGGAGCAATCGCGCCGCCCTGCGGCCCAGGTGCTGGCCGAGGCGGGCCCGGTGGTCACGGCGTCCACCCCGTAGGAACGGTAGACCGAAGCGAAGACGGCCGAGAGCCGATCGCCCATGGTCAAGGGCGCCACCTGCGAGCCCACCAGCGTCGGCTCGTCCAGGGGCCCCAGCGCGCCCAGCTCGGCGGCGGGCGGCGGGCTGGGCTGGCCGTCGTGTCGCCTGACCGTGTGCAGGAAGGCCTGCACGCGGGTCACGAAGCCGGCCTCGCCGCCGTGCCCGTCGCTCTCCAGGGCCATGTGGGGGTGGCCGCGCAGCAGGGCGTCGAAGAGCTGCTCGCTGAAGGAAGAGGGGCCGCAGCCGAAGGCCGAGAGCAGGAGCGGGTAGACGTCGCCCCGCGCGCGGCAGGCCAGGGCGGCCCGCAGCGAGCGCCGTACCTCGGCCCATGGCACGCGCTCCAGCCAGGGCACCGAGCTCGGGATGGCCAAGCAGTCCATGGGAAGAGCCTGCACGCCCGCGCGCCGCAGCGCCCGCGGCACGCCCGCGTCCAGGGCCGGCTCGCAGCTGGTGTGCAGCAGGCCGCAGAGCACCACCAGGGGCACCTCGTGTTGCCGGGCCCAGCTGGTGACGCGCTCTCCGATCTCCACCAGGCCAGCCTGCCAGCGATCCTGGGCTTCCCAGGCGCGCTCCAGCGCGGCGGGCACGTCCCAGCGCGAGGCCCCCAGCTGGCTGGCCACCTGCAGCAAGGCCAGCTGCAGGCGGGTCGAGCCCCGCTCCAGGTGCAGCCGCGGCGTCAGCAGCTGCAGCTCGCGACCCCGGGAGCGCAGGGCCTCGCGCACCATCTCGGGCATGGCCTGCTCCATGGGACAGGTCAGACCCGAGCCCAGCTCCGGATCGTACACCGACAGCAGCTTGGGGAAGAAGACGCGCTCCGTTCCGGCGCCGTCCAGCAGGCCGTGGGCCAGCTTGACCGGCGCGCAGGCGTCGAAGGAGTAGCAGGCGGCCTCGCCCCGCCCCAGGGTGGCGCCGTCGCAGCGCAGCACGCGCACCCCCAGGCCCAGCTCGCGCAAGAAGGTCGCCAGCCAGGGCATGAAGCCCGCCAGGGCGCCTACCATGGGCAGGCCAATCCCCTCCCCTTCCGGCTGGTCGTCCAGCCAGGTGCGCAGCAGGGCCTCGCGCTCGTCAAAGGCGCTGGGGGCGTCGGTGGGCAGCTTCTGGGAGGCGTCGGCCGCCACCTCGTACTTGGTGCAGGCCCCGCCCGACAGGACCTTGCGGCGCACACCGGCCACCTGCACCTGCAGGCGCTCGATGCTGCAGAAGGTGGCGCAGCGCCGATCGCGGCAGCGGAACTCGGAGCGCTGCAGGACCTGCACGCCCCCGATGGCATGCAGGTCGAGCCCAGGGGCCTGGGCCAGCTGGAGCAGCTCCTCCCGCGCGCAGAGGCCGATGCCCCAGGCGCCCATGGCCCCGGGATTGGGCGGCACGAAGACCTCCCGCTCGGTGACCGCGGCCAGGGTCCAGGCCAGCGATGGCCCGCTGGCGGGCTTGCCCTGGAAGAACACGTGGCGCCCGAAGCTGCACTGCCCCATCACCCGATCCAGGTAGTTGCAGATCACCGCGTACTGGAAGCCGCCAAACAGGTCCTCCAGCGCAAAGCCCTGGTTGCGAGCCTCGGCCGCGGCGTCGGCCACGAAGACGGTGCACATCTGGCCCAGGTCGGGAGGCCGGGCTGATTGGGCCGCCAGCCGCGTGAACTCGCCGATCTCCCGCACGCCGTAGAAGACCGCCTGCTCCTCGAGGAAGGACCCGGTGCCCGCGCTGCAGGCCTTGTTCATGTCGCACTCGACGATACGGCCGCCGCGCACCTGCACGAACTTGGCGTCCTGGCCGCCGATCTCCACCACCGACAGGCTCTCGCCCTGCAGCGGGTCGCAGCGGATGGCCGCCGCGGCGTGGGCCACGATCTCGTTCCGGACCAGCACCTGGCTCGCTCGTTCCTCCAGCGCCACCTTCGCCACCACGGCCGCGGCCTCGCGGCCCGAGCCCGTCAGGCCCAGGGCCCGCACATCGGCCTGCGGCACCTGCTCCAGCAGCTGGCGCACCAGCCGCTGCATGGCGTCCACCGGGTTGCCCTCGGTGCGGGCGTACAGGTCGAAGACCAGCTCGCCCGTGGCCAGTGAGGTCAAGGCCGCCTTGCTGCCGGTGGAGCCCAGGTCGATGCCCAGCACGGCAGGCTCGCCCAGGGCGCCAGCGGGCACGGGCCGTGGCGGCAGTCGGGTGACGCGCTGGCGATGGGCGCTGGGCGCGTCCAGCACGCGGAAGCGCCGCTGGCGGCTGCTCAGCAGGGCGGCGGGATCCCGGGGCAGGGATTGTCGCTGGGGCGCCTGGCCAGCCAAGAAGGCCGCCCCCAGCGCCTCCATGTGGAAGGGGTGGTCGGCCACGCGCAGCTCGGCCTCGATGGCCCTGTCCAGGGCCCTGCGCAGCGTGTTCAGCCGCGAAACCCCGCCCAGCAGCAGCACCGGCCCGCCGCGGCGGACCTTGGCCATCAGCGCAGCCACGTAGGTGGCGATGGACTGAAAGTAGCCGCGGAACAGGGCCGCCGCTGGCTGGCCCTGGTTCCCGTGGTGGGTCATCTCGCTCTTGGCGAACACCGAGCAGCGCGCCGTGATGGGGATCGAGGACTGCGCAGTGGCGGCCAGGGCGTCTGCCTGCTGGATGGTCATGCCGAAGCGGCCGGCTATCTTGATCAGGGTCTCGCCCGTGCCCGAGGAGCACTTCTGGCTCTCGAGCCACTGCACCTGGTCGTCGGGGCCGCGGCTGAGCACGGCGTAGCCGCGGGCGCCGATGCTCAGCAGGGAGAGCGGCCCCTGCAGCTGGGGGCTGGCCTCCAGGGCCGCCTCCAGGCAGGCGTCCTGGGGCAGGCCGCCGTGGGCCGGGGCGCAGAGCTCATCGGCGTGCAGGCCCGTGGCCCCCAGGCAGGCGCAGCCCGCCACGTCCTCGGCCTGATACCACTTCCGGAAGGCCTGCTGGGGCTGGCCCTCGTGCTCCACCTCCTGGCGCGAGAGCACCCGCAGACCCGCAGGCCCCAGCTCGGCGATCAGCAGCTTGGCGCTGGCCTTGCCCAGATCGCAGGCCGCGATGCGCCTCGCTCGGACCATCAGAACCCAAACCCGAGCTGGCTCTTGCCGATGCGCTTGATCAAGTAGTCGTCGATCTCAGGGTCTCCTCGGCTGCGCCGGGCGCTGCGGACCGTGGCCAGCGTGCGCGAGAGCAGCCGGTTGGAGAGGCGCTCCGAGCGCATGGCCAGCGCCGTGCGGCGGGTCGGTCTCTCTGTCTCCACCCGGTAGGGCACCGGACCCCGGGGGGCGTCGCTGCCGCGATCGTAGAGGTAGCGCTTGAAGGGCTCCTCCTTGGGATGCCGGTTCAGCGGATCGAAGATCTCGCGCACGTGCGTCACGGTCATCATGCTCTCGATGGCGCGCCCCAGGGCCTCCATCACCGGCGTGGGCTCGCCTATCAGCTCGCGATAGCGCTGCTCGGTCTTGCGCACGCGCCGGCGCACCACGCCGTTGGGCGCGTAGCGATCCATGCCGTAGAGCGTGGTCCACAGCATGCCGCACTGGCGCTTGAAGAAGCGCGGCCGGTGGCGCCGCACCAGCGGGCTGCGCGCCTTGCTGGCGTACTCGAAGCCGTTGAGCTGCACCTGCATGCGCCGCAGGATCGAAGGACCGAAGGTGCGGTAGAGCAGATCGTAGCCGTACTCGGTCAGGTTGAGAGTCTCGTGCGGCTCCAGGGCGATGTTCTTCTGGGAGCCACTCCAGAAGTGCACGTCCTCCCAGGGCACATCCAGCAGCCGGCCCTGGCCGCGGCGCTCCTCCCACAGGGGCGTGCCCGGGAAGGGCGTCACCCGGGTCAGCTGCTGGTAGGTGGGCTGCAGCGAGACGAAGTAGTTCAGGTCCTCGTGGATATTGCCGTGGTGGTGCCAGTCCCAGCCGCACATCCAGGCCCCCACCGTGCGGATGCCCATGCCGTGCAGCCGGGCGAAGACCTCGCGGGCGTCGGTCTCTTCGCGCTTGTCGTAGCCATGCTCGCCGGCGAACTTGCTCTCCACGCCGATGAAGATGCAACCCAGGCCCAGCTCGGCGATGCGATCCCAGCCGTAGCGCTTGGCGAAGCGCCCGATGTGGTCGATGGAGCCGAAGCCGAACCAGTCCAGCCGCTCCAGCACCTGGGGCTCTTCCCTCCAGTGGGCGGCGATGCGGTCCAGGTAGGCGGGCTGCCGGAAGTGGTCCTCCTCGATGACGAAGACCTGGTCCACGTCCTGGAAGTGGCGATGGTAGAGGCGGATGTGCTCCACCAGCGCCTGGGGTGAGAGCAGCTCGATACGCTTCTTGTCGAACAGGTGGGTGCTGGAGCAGAAGTCGCAGCCACCGATGCAGCCCAGTCCCGAGACCAGAAAGCCGATATTGCCCGAGGGAAACCGGCTGATGTACACCGGCGCGCCGCCGGCCTTGGGCATCAGGGCCTGGCGGATGGCCTTGCCATTGGACTCGCCCAGGTGCTCGCGCAGCCAGGCCACGCCCTCGCCGTGGATGATGTGGTCCACGTAGCGGCTGCGCTCCTGCCGGTCGTAGACCGCCTCGAAGGCCTGGCCGCCGTAGGAGCCCAGGGCGATGGTGCTGGCGGGCGAACGGCGGCGCACGTAGGCGCACATCTCCATCACCTTGTCCAGGTGGGGCGGATAGGCGCTGATGCCCACGAAGCGGTAGCCCTTGTCCACCTCGGCCGTGAACTGCTCCCAGCTGGGGTACTCCAGCAGGGTGCAGGGCCGCGAGATGTTCTGCGCCAGGATGTGGTTGGCGTAGCAATGCGTGTGCGAGACGATGGTGAAGATGGAGTCGCCCTTGGTGAAGCGCTGGCCTGTGGCGTCGGTGAGCGAGTCGTTGGCGGGCAGTGTGGGGTAGGGCGTGGTGGGCGTGGTGAGCAGCAGGCGGTCCTGGAAGTCGGAGGCGGGGGTGCTCATGGCGAACTCCTTTCTTCCTCCATCCTCCCCCCACCCACCCGCCCTTCGGTGGCGGGGTCCGGGGGCGAGGAAAGATGTTCCTCGAAGAAGGCCTTCATCAGGGAGGCGAACTCGGCCGGGCGCTCTTCTTGCCAGAAGTGGCCGCAGAAGGGGACCAGGTGCAGCTGCTGGGCGCCGGGGATGTCCTCCAGCAGGCGCTGGCCCCAGGAGGGCGAGAGGTAGCGATCATCGGCGGCCCAGATCACCAGGGTGGGCTTTTCGAAGCGCCGCAGGCCCGGCACCGCTTGCAGGCTGTAGCGGCTGTCGCCCGCCAACAGAAAGCGCAGAAAGCGCGCGCGCTGCTGGGGGCCGGCGCGCAGCGGGCGCAGGTACTCGGTGATGGCCTCGTCCGTCAACGCCTGCTTGCGATGGACGCCGCGGCGGAAGTCGGAGAGCGGGGTGGAGGTCTGCAGCCACTGCAGCAGCCCGCTGCGCGCGGCCAGGCGCGCCAGGGGGCCCAGGCGGGCGAAGGTCTGCAGCCGGCGGATGGCGGGCACGGGCCAGTTGTCGTAGCAGACGCAGTCGGTGATCACGAAGCAGCGGATGCGCTCGGGCAGCTGGGCCGCCAGCAGCTGGGCCGCGGCACCGCCCTGGTCGTGGCAGACCAGGCCGTAGGACTCGTGGCCCAGGGTCTCCATCAGCTCGGCCAGCATGCTGGCCTGGGTCTGCATGTGCAGCGGGATGCTGGGACCCACCTCGCTGTCGCCCAGGCCCAGCAGGTCGGGCGCGTAGCCGTGCACATCGGGCGCCAGAAAACGCAGCACGTGGCGCCAGAGCCAGCCCGAGGTGGGGATGCCGTGCACGAAGAGCACGGGCGGCGATGGCGAGGCTCCCGCCTCCAGCAGCGCCACCCTGCCAAAAGAGGTCTCGACGAAGCGCTTGGCTGGGGAAGGCAAATCCACCTCCGCGTAACTGACTGGCCGGCCAGTCTAAGATCAGTATCCCCTTTTTCTACGCCCCCTACAAGAGAAACTGGCCGCATGGCCAGTTTTGTGATTAGCTGTGGGGGTCGGGCTTTCCAGGATCCTCGTTGAGCAGACCCTTCACCAGCCTCCTGCCCTCGGTGCGCACCAGCCGCAGCGCGCGCTCCGTCAAGAAGATCATCGACGCCGCGGTCAGGCTCTTCGGCAGCCGGGGCTTCCAGGGCGCCTCCATGGGTGCGGTGGCCAAGGCCGCGGGCGTCTCCAAAGGCCTGCTGCACTACCACTTCCACACCAAGGAGCACCTGCTGATCGAAGCGGAGCTGGCCATCTTCCGCCAGATCCACCTGCGCTTCGACGAGCGCTTCCACCGCGGCGACCTGGGATTGGGGCCGGCGTTGGAAGCCCTCGACGCCCTGTACGCGGGCATCCGCGACATGCACAGCTGGGCGCCCTTCATGGTGGAGACCCTGGCCCTGGGCAACCACCAGGGCCCGCTGCGCGAGCACCTGGACGCCTTTCGCGAAGAGACCACCGAGCTGCTGGGGCGGGGGGTGCGCAAGGTCTTCGAGGCCGATACGGCGCGTCTGACCATCCCGCCCGAGCGCATCGCCCTGCTGATCCACACTACGCTGACGGGGCTGGCGGTGGAGCTGGCCCACGCGCAGACGCCCGAAGAGCGGCAGAGCGTGGATCAGAGGTACCGGGACTTCAGGCTCTTCTTCGAGCTGGGGGCGCTGGGGGAGGGGTAGCGGGCTGGCAGGTCCGGGCTCACTCCCAGGCGCAGCTGCCATCCGGCGCCCGGTAGCCATGCCAGCAGGGCAGGTCCAGGTGCAGGCTGATGGAGAGGATGGCGATCCCGGCCAGCAGGGCGCCGGCGAGGGCGGGGAGCCAAGGTCGGCGCTCGAGCAGGTGGCGGGCTGGCGAGAAGACCAGCGCCTGCGCCACGAGCAGGCCAGCGCCAGCGAGCAGCCAGTCGCCCTTGACGTTGGGAGAGGGCGCGCCCACCAGCAGGTTGGCCAGGAAGGGCAGGGCGCCGAAGACCAGCAGCTGCTGGCGGCGAAGGCGCCTGGTCTCGGCCGCGCGACCCATGGCGCCCTACCCTCCCGGACTGTGACCCACGGTCTGGGCCATCAGGATCTCCTGCTCAGGAGCCAGCTTCATGCGCTTCCGCAGGCTCCCCCTGTCGATGGAGCCTCGGACCACCGAAGCCAGGCCCTCGGAAGCGCAGTACAGGTAGACGTTCTGCACGATGGCGCCGACGGCCACCGCAGCCTCCACCTGGCCCCCGGCCCGGTCGCCTGCCCGGGACCGGCGATAGTCGGCCACGTAGACCAGGTTCGCGGCCGCGTCGCCCACGAAGTCCTGCCTGCCGGTGGCGGCCCGCAGATCCTCTGGCAGCACGGTCTGCAGGGCGTGCTCGCCAGGCCGATACAGGTGGAGCGCGTCCGCCGTGGCCAGGTAGACGTCGATCTCGTTCTTGCCATAGGCCGTGGGGGCCGTGCGCTTGTCCGTGCCGGGGCGGTTCACCCCGAACGCGGCCCAGAGCAGATCGGAGAGCTGCTGCTGGGTCAGCGCGCTGTCCACGTACTTCCGCGCGGACTTGCGCCGCTGCAGGGCCTGCATCAAGGGTATGCCGCCCTGCAGCTGGGGGGCGGGCAGGGCGACGCTGGCCACGGCCGGGGCTGCGTCCTGCGCGCTCGGGGGGCTGCCGCCACAGGAGACCAGGATCGGCAGAAGAAGAAGGAACCGCCACATATCGCACCTCGCAGCAAGGGGATATCACGGTGCGCTGGAGCCCTACCTGGCCCCCGGGCCCTTCTTGGCCAGCAGCTTGTCCTTGGCCGAAGAAAGCAGCAGGCTGGCGATCTCACCGGGGCCCAGCCTGCCCTGGGAGCGCGCCAGGGCCCAGTCGCGGTGGAATCCGGTGCGGAAGGGCCGCGCCGCCCCCTCCCGCCGCTGCAGGCTCAGCGCCTGGTCCTTGCAGCGCGGGACGCAGAGGCCGCAGCCGATGCAGCGGGCCGGTTCGACCACCGCGCAGCCATCATCGAGCGACAGGGCATCCATGGGACAGCGTCGCAGGCAGGCCGAACAGCCCGTACACTCCTGGGCATCGACGCGGGCCTCGAAGGCGCAGGCCAGCAGGGCCGCCGGCTGCGGAAGGTGCTGGATGTTGCGCAGCACGGCGCAGCAGCAGGGGCAACAGCAGCAGATATTGCTGGGTTTCCGCGAGTTGCCCGGCTGCAGCACCAGGCCCTGGGACTCGGCCTCGCGCAGCACCGCCAGGGCCTCGTGCGCCTGGATGGGCCGGCCCAGGCCGTTGCGCACGTAGATGTCGGCCACCAGCCCGAAGAGCAGGCAGGCCTCGTCCAGCTTGCCGCAGCCGTGCCCCTCCAGGGCGCGCTCGCGGCGGCAGATGCAGGGGGCCAGCGCGATGCGCCGGCGGCGGGCCACCAGCTGCTCAGCCCGCTCGTAGGACAGCACATCCGCACGCGCCTCGATGGCCCGGCCCACGGGGATGGTGCGCAGCTGGGGCACCTGCTTCCAGCTGCCCTTCTCCATCAAAAAAGCGCTGTACTCGCCCATGTCGCGCGCCAGCTGCGGCGTCAGCCGGTTCAGGGACAGCTCCCAGATGCCGATGGCGAACTGCAGGGCCAGGTAGCGGGCAGGGCCGCGCTCACTCTGCAGGCCCACGCAGAGTCCCTTGCCAGCCATGGCGCGCAGCATGGCCTCGGTCTCTTGCGGGGCGCGCCCGGCCCGGTGAGCCACCACGTGGGCCCGCTCCGGGATCAGGGTCAGGTGCAGGGCCAGCTCGGCCTCTTCACGCGAAAAGAGCTGCCGCAGGATGCGCAGCTCCACGCCGCTGTCGGTGGCGGGGTAGCCCGCGGGCAGGTGGTCGAGATGGGCAGCCAGGGCCCGGTAGGGATCGCCGGGGCTGCGACTCATGGGCCGCTGTCCTGGCGCGAGCGGAAGTGCGCCAGGTCCGCCTCGGCCTCGCGCAGCGTGACGGCCACCTCGGGCCGCTCGTCGTCCCGCAGCCAGGCGATGACGCGCTCCAGCTCGATGATGGCAGCGTCGAACTCGCCCAGGTTCGCTTCGCTCCAGGCCAGCTTGTAGGCGGCAAAGGGGGCCATGCTGTGGTCCGGCGCGTGGTCCGCCACGGCCCGAAAGTGCTTGCGGGCGGCCTCCATGTCGCCCTGCACGAAGCGCTCGGCGCCCAGGCGCAGGTGCAGCTCGGGGACCACGGACTCTTCAGCCGTGTCGTCGGGTTCTGCCTGCTGGGCGGCCTGCTGCGGAGGGGCCTCGGCAGCGGGCTGGGGGTGGGGCGGGGGGGTGCGGGCCGCGGGCCTGGGTGCCGGGTGCGCGGGGCTGGTCACTACTTGGGGGCGCTCCTGTTCGCGCATGTTCATCAGGGCGAAGAGGCCCGTCGCAGCCGCTATCAGCAGGACGAGGGCGGGGAGCGCGCGGCGGGGACTCACGGGGGCTCTTCCTGGATTGGGGACTGGGGCAGCCTATCACTCGCCGGCGGGGGCACCGTCGAGAAGCTCGCCACGGCTTGGACCCTGGCGTAGGATGGGGTGATGTCCGAGCGCCTTCCAAGGCCGTTCCCCAGGATCGCAACTGCCTTCTTCGGGGTGCACGTCGTGCTCGCGAGCACGTCGCTGTCGCTCCTGCTGCTCTGGGTGCCTCTCTTCGACCCGCTCTTGGCCGAGCTGGGCGCGTGCCTGCCGGAGCCCACGGTTCTGGTGCTCGACGCTTCCTGGGCGCTGCGGACCCGTCCCTGGATCTGGTTCCCCATCCTCGCGCTCGCCAGCGCCGCCGACCTGGTGGGCTTGGCGCTGCTGGAGCGGCACGCCGGGCGGGTCTGGCTCTGGCTGGCGGGCCTGGGGATCGCCTGCGGGCTGCTAGCGTGGAACGTCCTGATCCCCTCGTCGTTCTACCTGATCTACCTGACCAGCCCATCCGCCGTGCAGCAGGAGATGCGCGAGCTGGCGTTCGGAGGAATCATCGGTGGTGCCCGGTTCTAGGGTGGGGTGATGGCGCAGCACCGACAGAGGCACTTCCCCATGATCGCCGCGGCCTTCTCCGTAGCGCACAGCGTCATGACGCAGACCTCGCTGCTGCTGCTGCTTTTCTGGGTGCCCCTCTTCTACCCGGTCCTGGCCGAGCTGGGCGTAGCCCTGCCCCTACCCACCCTCCTGGTGCTCGACGCTGCCTGGGTGCTGCGCAGAGATCCCTGGATCTGGTTCCCCCTCCTGTCCCTCGCTAGCGCGGCCGACCTGGTGGGGCTGGTGCTTCTGGAGTGGTTCGCTCCCCGGATCTGGCTGTGGGTGGCGGGCCTGGGGATCGGTGCTGCGCTGTTGCTGTGGAACGTCACGATTCCCTCGTCGTTCTACCTGATGCACCTGTCCTTCTCCTCCGCCGTGCCGCAGGAGCTGCGCGAGGCCTCGGGAATTCCCGGGGGTGCCGGGCACCCTTGAAAAAACCTCCTGTCCCAGATCTGGGCCTGGAGTCAGGCGGCGGTTCGTAGTGTCTGGAATCCGTCCCGTTCGCAGTCACGTTCATGCCCTTGAGGTGCGCCTTTCGGTGGAACCGGTCACAACTGCGCCAGTGGCGGGTCACTGCCCGAGTTGTGACCGCTTCTGGGCCCTTGGGGTCCCCAGTTGCGCCTAATTCCGGTCATAACCGCGCCAGTGGCGGGCCACTGCCCGAGTTGTGACCGCTTCTGGGCCCTTGGGGTCCCCAGTTGCGCCTAATTCCGGTCATAACCGCGCCAGTGGCGGGCCACTGCCCGAGTTGTGACCGACCTGCGGCATTCGCGCTCGCCGCTGGCTCCGCGGGGTACCAGCCGTGTGCCCGGATCTGGGACAGGAGGAAAAAAACCGGGACGGACTTCCGCCCCTCGCGCGTCATCGTTCGGTACATGGACGAGAAAACGCAAATCCGCATCGCGGAACGCGCCATACGCGGTGAAAGACGGGCCCTGGAACAGCTCTGGCGGCTCCATCGCCACTGGGTGGCCGCGGTGGTGCTGGCCCACAAGCCCGCCGAGGCCGAGCTGGACGACCTGCTGCAGGAGGTGGCGCTGGGCCTGGTGGACCACGTGCACGAGCTGCGGAATCCGGCGCGCTTCAAGCCCTGGCTGCGTGTGCTGGCGCGCAACATCGCCATCTCCAAAGGGCGCAGGGCCAGCACGCGCAGGCGCTTCCTGCGGCCCGTGGGCCCTTCCGACTCGGAGCGCGCGGATCCCCGCTCGGTCGACGAGGAGCGCATGGCGCTGCGCGAGGCCACCCGCCGCACCCTGGAGGCCACGGCGGCCTTGAGCGCGGATCAGCGCGAGTGCCTGCTGCTGCGCGCGCTGCGCGGCATGTCCCAGAAGGACATCGCTGGGCTGCTGGGCGTCCCCGTGACCACGGTGGAGACCCGCCTGGCCCGGGCGCGACGCCGCCTGCGCCAGCAGCTGTGTCGACCCAGCCCCCGCAAGGCCTACGCCCGGGGAGGGAGGTGAACATGGAAGAATGCCAGGAAGAACGCCTCTACGACCGCATGGTCACCCACGAGGCCAGCCCCCGGGACTGGGCGCAGCTGGAGGGGATCGCGCGCCGCGATCCCGACGCCTGGCGCCGGCTGGGCCTGGCGCTACGCGACCAGGGCGACCTGGTGCAGGTCATGGACCAGGCCCAACACGCGTCGCAGCGCATCGAGCTGACTGCGCCCCGCACCCCATGGGCATCCCGCGCCGGCTGGCTGGCCGCGGCGGCGCTGCTGCTGATCTGGGCCGGCAGCGCCCTGCTCGGTCAGCCAAGCGACGAGGCACCGCCCGTGGCGCCCTTGGAGATCGGCGCCCAGCAGCGGCAAGCCGACTCCCAGCTGGTGGGCGAGCTGCCCTCGGTGCTGGTGGGCACGCGCGAGCTGCCAGACGGCGAGGGGGTCGAGGTCACCTACCTGCGTCGCCTGATCGAGCGCCGCACGGCGCGCGGGCTGTACGAACGAAACAGCGACGAGTGGGGCCAGGTCAAGGCCCTGCCCGTCTCCTTCTCTCCCGCACTGCCACAGGAGCTGTGATGAAGACAGCAAGACTCACCGCGATCTTGGTCGCTGCCAGCCTCGGCGCACTGGTCGCCTCTCCGGCGCAAGCCGGTAAGGACAAGGACAAGGACAAGGACGCGATCGTCATCCGCATCGAGACCGACGACGGCCAGGTGAGAATCAGCCAGGACGGCGTGCCGCTGCCTTCCGGCGCCGTCGTCAGGCGCGACGACCAGGTGCTGGTCCTGGGAGATGACGGCGAGACCGTGCTCTTCTCGCTTCCCCATGGCCAGGATCGCTCCGTGGGAGAGCACTTGCAGGCCTTCCAGGCCTTGTCGGTCGGCGAGGGCCTGCGCATCGGGATCTGGCTCGAGCCTGTGGAGCCGGCCCTGGCCGCCCATGCCGGCGTGGATCCGCAGCACGCCATTCTCATCTCCAACGTCGAGCACGGGGGGCCGGCGGATCGCGCAGGCGTGCAGCGCTACGACCTGATCACGCAGGTGGCGGGGGAGAGGGTCGAGGGCATCGGCGACGTGCGCCAGGCCCTGGAGGAGATGGAGGAGGGCCAGAAGCTGCGGCTCGGCCTGCGGCGCGGCGGCAAGAAGCTGGTGCTGCAGGTGGAGCCGGAACTGCGCGAGCTCTCCCCCTTCGCCGCCGACTGGAACGACCACTACTTCCAGGCGTTGCGCAGCGCCGAGCCCTGGCTGCGTTCGCTAGATCGCACGGTCCTGTTCGGGGCGGAGGAGGACGGCGACTTCGCCCTGATCAGCCCCGAGGGGGAGCTGGACATGGAGCGCGCTATGGAGAAGGCGCGCCGGGCCTACGAGCAGACCCTGCGCCAGCGCGAGGAGGCCTTGCGCGCCGTGGAAGAACGGCTCTCCGAGTTGGAGGGCCGCCTGGAGCGCGTGGAGGGAGGGCGGGACTAGGTGAGCGGGGGGGGGACTGAGCGAGCAGCGCTGCGACGACAGGCCTCACTATTGGCGATACAAGAACTCCGCATCCATCCGCTGTACGTCTTCCAGCACTGACATATCGAGAACGCCAAGGTACATCGTGAAGCCTGCGTACCCCGGCCTGTCAGGCAGGGGAGTGGCGCTGGCCCGACGAATTCCGAAGACCCCATAGTGCTCGAGCAACCGCTGCGGAGCGATGACGAAGAGATACCTGAGACGCTCCTCACGCGCCCTGGCGTAGAGCTGTCTCGCCAGCTCGTACAGGTGCCTGTCCTTCCGAAACGCGCTCCGGATGACGAGTCGAGAGACCTCGCCGTAGTCCCGCTCCTCCAGGTCATCGATTCCCAGAAAATCGGAGATGCGCCATGAGTCGTGCTCACATGGCAGCAGCTCTCCGGACCGCCGCGGATGCAGCGTCAGCCTTGCTCCGCCAATGACCTCGTGCTTGTTGCGCACCACCAGGAACTCGCTGCGTCCATCATGATCATCCTCATCCCGCCCGCTCTTCCCGTCGACATCATCCTTGCCGAGATAGACGCCTACGAACGCCTCGTACCTGACCTGCTGGTACTGCGCGACCAACGAGGGATCGGTGGTGAAATCGTAGGTGAACCGTTCGAGGGAGAAGTAGAAGGTGAATCCGAGGAGCCAGTACAGTGCGCAAAAGACGACTCCCGCGATGGGCGAGGCGAGCCCACAGAGCAGGACGAGCGTGTGCACGAAGAAGTGGTACGACACCAGGTAGGACAGCCACCCTGTCTTGCGCAGTCTGATTTGGCCCGTGGCCGATGTCGTCAGGCCTGCGCCGACGGCGTCGAGTGCGTTGAGAGCGAGGAGGAGCGCGATGAGAGCCCCGAAGGAGCACGCCAACACTGCGATGATGAGCGTCCGTTGGTAGGGATCGAGATCCACCGCGTTCTCGGCGAGCAACCCGGATCCCAGGAGCGTGATCAGGACCACCGCTGCAAAGCTGCACAGGCCGATGACCAACGCGGTCGCCGTCGGAGTCTTGTCCGACATCCGGGACCACTCCGTGTAGCTCAATAGGCCATCCGTCGCACCGAAGGCGCAATCGGCCAGGTACATGGCACCCAGGCAGAGCAAGTTGACCACCAGGCAGGCCAGAAACGCCTTCTCAAGTGGCGCCAACCCTATCGAGACTCGAGGTCCGATGTCCGTCAACGGCGTGACGATCGCGAGGAGGAAGAGGCCGGCCCAGACAAGGAACAAGATGAGCTGGACCCGCTCCTGACGTCTCATTTGACTCATCCATGGACCGAGCATGCCGCCTCCTTGCGCGTCTACGGCAGTATACCTGGCCCTTGGGATTTTCAGCAGCGAACCTGGCGACGCGCAGAGCAGGCGCGAGCTTGCGCAGCTCAGTCCGCCAGCTCCACGCACTGCACATCGGGCACCGCCGGATCCCGATAGTCGCAGCGCTTCTCGCTGCCGTCCCGCAGCCACTCGGTCCAGATGCCCACCTTCTTGCCGGCGTGGTACTCGCCCCGGCTGGCGCGGCCGCCGCCCACGTACCAGCTCTCCCACAGGCCCTCCTCGCGCCCCAGCTCGAAGCGCCCGCGCACCATCACGCGATGGTCGGCCTCGGTGATCACGTGCTCGCCGTGCTCCTGGTCCAGCTGGTACTCGGTGTACATGCGCTGGCCCTGGCCGGCGTAGACCAGCAGCTCGGGGCCCTTCTTGCGGCCGTCGGGCAGGGCGCACCAGGTCTTGGTGTAGCTGCC